>JADJQT010000001.1:1237500-1595480 GCA_016712595.1 Rhodospirillales bacterium | reverse complement strand
ATACCAACACCTTCACAGAACAACTTGAAGCCGCCCCCCGTGCCGGTGCTTTCGATGACCGGGGTCTTGAAGTTGGTCGTCCGGCCAAACTCTTCGGCGACACGGGTCGAAAACGGGTAGACCGTGGACGAGCCAACGACGCGAATCTGATCGCGCGCCTGCGCCGTGCCCGCCACGATCAGGCTTCCCAGAAGCGTTAAGGCCAACGTTTTTCCGATCATTTGTAATGTCCGTATTTCCAGTGACGGCAAGGTAGAATGGCGCGCGCGCCTGCCCGCGCTCGACTGTAAGCACGAGCGGGGTCCATCCTATGACAATCAGGTTACGTTTTGATGACAGGCTGCGGCTCAGACCGTAGGCGTCCGGTTTGGGGTGCCCCCCGTGGACATCGACGCCGCGTGCTCGGCCAACGGCAAAAAGATGGTGAACGTGCTGCCAGCACCGACCTTGCTTTCGATCGCCAGCCGTCCGCGGTGGCGGTTGACGATATGCTTGACGATGGCAAGACCGAGGCCGGTGCCGCCGAGGCGACGGGACCGTCCCTCGTCGGCGCGGTAGAACCGCTCGGTCAATCGCGGCAGATGAATCGCCGCGATACCGTCCCCCTCGTCGGTCACGGCGACGGAAAGGCCGGGCCCTTGCGCCCCCGGCAGCCGATCGACGACGCGGGCCTCGATGCGGATCGAACTCTCGGCGCGGGCATACTTGACCGCATTGTCGACGAGATTGTGAAAGACCTGGGTAAGCTGGTCGACGTCGCCGATCACGTTCGGCAGGTCGTCCGGAACCAGAAGAGCGATGCTCATCCGCTTTTCCTGCGCGCGCATCATTAGCGTATCGGCGACACCGGCGAGCACGTCGGCAAGATCGACCTGAGCGCGCGGCGGGACATGCTCGTTGATTTCGACGCGGGACAGCGACATCAGGTCCTCGACCAGGTGCGCCATTCGCCGCGCTTCGGCCTGCATGATGCCGAGAAAGCGCTCGCGCGCGATCGCGTCGTCGGCCGCCGGTCCGCGCAGCGTTTCGATGAAGCCGGCGAGCGCCGACAGCGGCGAGCGCAACTCGTGGCTGGCGTTGGCGACGAAATCCGCTCGGCTCTGTTCCGCCCGCTTCGCCCGCGTCTCGTCACGCAGGACAAGCGCTACCCGCGGCGCGCCCGGCTCGTTCGACTCCGGAAGCTCACCGGCATGCAGGGTGAACGTGCGGGGGACGGGAAGCGGCAGCGTCACCTCCTGCGTGACCGATATCGTGTCGGACGAGACCGCCTCGACCGCGGCCAGTACGTCGGGATGCCGCAGCGACAGCGCGAGGTCGCGGCCGAGATGTCCGGCGCCCAGAACATCCTTCGCCGCGTTGTTGATTGCGACAATCTCACGCTCCCCGTTTAACAGCACGACCGGGTCGGGCAGCCGCTCGAGAAACGCCTGAGGCACCTTCGTCGTAGCTGCCGGCTGCGGCGCGACGACCGCCTTGACGACCGCGCGTTGACGTCTGAGCAGCCACACCATGCCCGCCAGCGCCACCGCGGCGGTAATGGCGGCGGCGAGCGGATCGATCGAATCCAGTGCCGCTTCACACGCCAGCACGGCCAATGTCGGCGCACCGGCGAGAATCGCCGCGCCGCGATCGCTCAGCTTGCCTTGGACCACGTCGCGTTCCTCGCCCCTTTCTCGAACCCGGACCGCGCAAGCCGTCTCGCCGTCACCTTCACGGCCGCTTCCGGCCGAGAAGGTTGATTGCACCCCCGCCGCCCCCCGGTCGTGGCTGGTGCGCTTGGCCGGCAACGGCGGCGGCAAGGCGCGTCAGGTGCGTCGCGGGCCAGGGAGCGGTACGGCGGGTCGCGAGATCGACGTGAACGCACAGCACCTCGTTGCCGGCAACGCCGTCGCCGACGCGTGGGCAGGCCATCTGGTGATATAGAACCACGCGCTTGGCATCGTGCGCCATCACCCGGCTTGACACGATCATCTCATCGCCGAGCAGGACCTCCCGGCGGTAGGTGACGTGCATCTCCCCGACGAAGACGGAGCAGCCCGTATCGCTCCGGTACGATTCGCCCAGGCCGAGCTGATCGAGCACCGCATCGGTCGCATGATCGAACACCAGCACGTAATAGGCGACGTTCATGTGGCCATTGTAATCGACCCACTCGGCGCGGACCGGCTCGCGATAAGCGGCGAAGTCGTTCATTGCGGCGCCTCGCTGGCAGGGATCAGGATCCAGGGGACATCCCCAGGGCCTTTTCCAAACTGGCCTTTTTCTTCTCCAGGGCGTCGATCTGCCGCTCCTTGGCGGCGACGTCGACGTTGCCGGTCAATTCTCCGGCCTTGAGTTCCATATTCACCGAGGCCAGGTCCTGATTGGTCTTTGCCACGTCCGCTTTCAGCCGGCGGTATTCGGCGTCGCTCACCGACTTGCGTTTGCGGGCGGCCTCGAGTTCCGCGGTGACGCGGTCAAGGTCGGACTGCGCCGCGTCGATCCGCTTGGTGTTGCGCTCGATCTCGCGCTCGAGCTGCAGGTTCTGGTCCTGCAAGTCCTGCTGCTGGGTCTTCGCTGCCTGCAATTCGGCATTTGCCGCCGCCTCGCGGCGCGCGGGTCCGCCAGAATAAAGATCATTACGCTGGTCGAGGTAGGTGCAGCCGGCAAGCGCCAACGTCACCACCAGACCGGTCATCACCGCTCGCCGTCGCATTGTCGCCTCCCTGTCGCTCATACCTTGGAGACCGCGAGCACTTGGTTCATCGCCACGACGTTCTGTTCGAGCTGATCGATCTGCTGGCTGAGCACCTGGATCTGCTGATCGAGTTCACGCGTATCGCCCCCTGTCTTCATCGCCGCCTGCTGATAGTTGTCGCGACGCTTCTTGAGGTTGGCCAGCGTCTTCTGCAGGCTGTCGCGATCCTGCTCGACGCGGGCGCGCGCGTCGTCGAGATCGTCGCGGCTCGCCTGGTTCTTCGCCACCTGATCGTTGATCGCGGCCAGTCGCGCCTTCGACTGATCGAGAACCTTCGACGAACTCTCGACCAGCGCCTTCAACCGCTCGTTATCCTGCTGCACGTCCCGTGTCATCGCCTGAATGACGCGCACCCGGTTGTTGCCGGCTTCCTGCTGTTTCGCCACCATATAGCCGTCGACACCGCCAAGGATGCCGCCGGCAACGCCGCCGACGATGCCGTAGCGAACCATGTTATCGACTCGCCCGGTCGTCGCGCCGATAAGAACGCCGGTCAGGATACCGAGCCCGGCGCCAACCAGCGAGCCTTCGGCGACGGTGGTGTTGAACACGTTCGCGTCTTTGCGCATCTGCTCTTCTTCCGGGGTCGGCGGCGCGCCCGCCGTCGCGTCGGGCGCGCCGCCGCCTTCCGGCTGGACGCCGCGCCCGGACGCGCAGCCCGACGCGAGCAGAGTGACCGCCAGCAACAGGGCAAGCGCGCGGCGGGGGGCGCCAAACCCGACAGGGCCAACCATCTCCCGTTTCGTCCTTTTCGCGTTGTCCGCCCCTGGCCCCGTCTTCGCCGTCACGCCGGGATCTCGCTCAGGATCGCCTTACGATCGAGCTTGCCATCCTTGCGAAGCCGTATTTCCTGTTTCATGAAGGTATCGACGTACGGCAGCATCGGCTCCAGCTTTCTCGCCTCGAACTCGCGCTTGAGAATCTGCGCCTGCGGGGCGAGCACCACCTCGGGATATTCGGAGGTCAGTTGGGTTATCGTATCGATATAATATGACAGGTTGAAGTCGAGCGCGGCCCTATCAGCATCCAGCTGCTTTTTGATGCTGTCGCGCACCGCATCGCTGACCCCACTCAGCGCCTTGATCTGGTTTTCGCGAAACGCGATGATCCGCGTGTCCTCGCCCAGCTTCTTGGCGAGATAGGCGCCGACGCGGATGCCGCTCAACGCCGCCCGGTCACGCTGCTCGTTGCGGGTCTGGATGTTGGCCTTGATTACCGTTGCGAGATTTTGCACGCGCTGGCGCAATACCGGATCTTCAACCGCCTTGGCCAGTACGTCGACCTCTTTGACCGGGTCGTCCTGCGGCGCGGCGAGCGGCGACTCGGCGGTCTTCGGCAGGTCTTCCCAGGCCGCGCGGATGGCGCCCAGACGCCGGGTGCTGGGCAGGCTCGGCGCGGCTAGCGCCAGCCGCAGTCCCGTCGTCTCTGCGCGCCGCTCGCCCTGCTTGTCGAGCGGCACGAACTCTTCGCGCGCGGCGGAGCGGATGTCCTCGAGCGGGGTGCGGTAATCACCGCCCTTGACCGTGGCGCCGCCGGCTTGACCGTGGAGCCGCGAGAGCTTGTTCAGCCGAAACGGATCGAGGACAAATTCACCGACGTTACCGAGCATGTCGTAAAGGCCGAGCGGGTTGGGCTTGAGCAGGCCGATGACGTTGAGCTCGTTATTGGCCGACTCCGTGCCCTGATACCAGACGTAGCGCGCCGCCCCCTCCGGCATCGGAAAGACCGGCGCGACAAACACCGATTCGGACACCGCTAGGCCACCGCGGGCGGCGAACTCCCATTCGGCTTCCGTCGGCAGGCGCACGAATCCCGGGCTGCCGTCCTCGGCCGGCAACTTGGCGAGGACGTTGCGCACGAGCCAGGCACCATAATTTTCGGCGAATCCGACCGCTTCCGCCCACGTCAGGCCGACCTTGGGAAAACGGCCGTCATCGTTCACCTTCGGGCACTGCGTCCCCAACGCATCGAACTGCAGCGCCGTGACCTCGTATTTGCCGAGGTAGTATGAGCGGATGTCCGGCTTTTTCTTGTCGGTGAAGCCCCCGACGATGTAATCGGCCCGGCTGTTCTCGGCGTAGGCAAACCGCTCCTCGCTACCGCCGAGGGTGATCTTGCGATCGCCGAGGACGCCGTCGGCAGAGACGTCGATGCGGCGGAAGGCCATGGCGCCGCCGCACGGCATCGGCAGGATCAGGTCGTCCACCACCGGATGCGGATTATACAGCCTCTCCGGCCACGGCTGGGTCTGTTGGGCGAACGCGATCGGGGCGAGCGCGACCCCTTGCACGAGCAGCAGGCCCGCGACAAGACTCCGGCTAAACATCGCGCAGTTCCTCACTGACCTCCAGCCGTCCATAGATCGCGCCGGTCATCCATGCCGGCAGCAAGGACACGGCAATGGTCACCAGCGCGCAAACAAGAAGCTCCCTCGGGCCGAGATGGCATGCGCGCTCACCCGTCGCAATGCTCTGGGAAAAGTAAAGATTGATCGCGGCGGCGACGCCCGAAAACAGCATCGCGGCGAGCGCGGTGCCGGCGGAGGCAATCGCCGCGGCCTGGGCGACGGGAAAACCCACGAGCCAGCCTGGCGTGTAGCCAAGGAGAGCGAGGATGGCCATCTCGCGCCGTTTGCGGCTGGCACTGGCCCATTGGCTCGCGGCGAGCGAGACGAGATATCCGCAGGCGCCGAGCCCGGCGATGATAACAAGAATGATGGAAAGATTGCGCCTCAGCGCCAGCGCGCTGGCGATCTCTCCCTCGCGGGTGCTGACGGCGATGCCCTGGGCGCGCAAATCGCCGGCGATGGCGGCGACATCGCCGATCGTTCGCGCGTAAAGGCGGAACAGCGGATAAGCCTTCACCGCGGGTGCGGCGCCATCGCCGCCCCAGCCGAGCGCCGGAACGGCGAAGCCATCGCGGTAGTTCTGCACCGCCTCCAGCAGCGCCAGTGTCGCGAACGCGGCAAGCCCGTCATAACGTTCGGCGGGAACGATGGCGCGGATGGTGAGCGTCAGGCTCACTGGCTCGATTCGGCCACCGCGGGTCCGTTCGATCCCGGCGACGACCTGATCCCCCGGCTTCACGCCGAGCTTGTCCGCGACACGTCGGCTGATGCTGACGATCCCGAGGCCGTCGGCCAATGCCGGCCCGCCGCCTCCCACCGGATCGCCGGGCGCGGTCGGCAGCAGCGAGATCCGCACCGGCGCGGGCACCGTCCCCTCCTTCGGCAACAGGTCGACCTGACCCGCGATCGCCCGGGTATTGGCCATGACGAAATCGACATCGGCGCGCGCGCGCATCGCCGCAAACCACGCGGCATCAAAGCGATTGGCGCCGGAGACGTCCGGTACGATCGCCCGCATCGCCGGATCGCGATCCATCCGCTCGATCAACGTGCCGATCACCCCTTGCTGCAGGCCATAGAGAACCAGCAGCGGTGCCAGAATCGCTGCTAGCGCCGTCACCTGGCACACGCTGATTGCCCACTCGTGGGCGAGATCAAAAAGCGCCAGGCGGACGAGTTGTGCGGGCTTGCTGCCGATCATGGCCGCGCCTCGTCGCGGATGCGGGTCGTGGCGCCGTCGACGACGCATGCGATCGTCCGCAAGCGCATGCGCTCGACAGCCGCGCGATCGTGTGAGACGACGATGAGCGTCACCGCCAGTTCGGCGGCGAGGTGAACGAACAGTTCCATGACCTTGCTCGCGTTCGCCGGATCGAGCGAAGCCGTCGGCTCGTCGGCGAGCACGATGCGCGGACCGTGCGCCAGCGCACGCGCCACCGCGGCGCGCTGGCGTTCGCCGAGCGAAACCGCCGCCGGCTTACGCCGCGCCAGATGCGCGATGCCGAGAAACCGCAGGAGATCCGGCACCGGCCCGGGGATGTCCTGCCCGAGCAGCCGGCGGCCGATCAGCACGTTCTCCTCGATGCTCAGGAACGGCAGGAGACCGCCGGTCTGCAGCACGATGCCGCAATGACGCGCGCGCATCGAGGTCAGCTCCGCCCGCGCACCCCGCGCCCACAGGGCGGCGACATCGGTCTCGCCCGCGCCTTTGACGTGCACGCGAAAGGTTGCGGCGCGCGTCGGCTTCAAGGTCATCGCCAGAAGATCAAGACAGGTGCTCTTGCCGCAGCCGCTGGGGCCGATCAGCGCGATGCGTTCGCCGTCGCCGATCGCCAGCCGCTCAATGACCAGCCGGAACACCTCGCCACCAGCACCCCGCCCGCGCTCGACCCCCTCGAGCAGGATGGCCGGCGGAACTTCCGATACCGCCACGGGCCGCCTCCCCCTCCCCTCAGGGCAGAACGTCGAGGGGAACGGGATAGACAGCGTCACCCGCCGCACCCGCGGGATTGAGCTGCACCCAACGGTCGACATCGTCGTGAAAGCGCTGGTAGAGCGCGATCTTCGACTTGACGTCGTCGATCAGCGCCTGCTGCTGGCCGACGCCCATGCGCGCCCAGGTATCCTGATCGAGCCCCATGATCTTGCTCTGA
The DNA here is from genome assembly GCA_016712595.1 of Rhodospirillales bacterium. Taxonomy (NCBI): domain Bacteria; kingdom Pseudomonadati; phylum Pseudomonadota; class Alphaproteobacteria; order Rhodospirillales; species Rhodospirillales bacterium. The sequence continues at coordinate 1,588,243 of JADJQT010000001.1, read as the reverse complement.
TAGGGCAGGCCTTCTAGGTACTCGCCCATCAACCCCGTATCCTCAAGATTCTTCGCCCCGGCCTCGCCGACCTTGTTGGGATCTCGGCTCATCGCCGCCGCCGCGCTGCGCAGCTGATTGAAGAAATCGGACGGATTGATCTGCCCCTTCTCGCCAGCCTCGACCACCTTGCGCAGCGTTGCCTGCAGATCGCTCAACTGGTTCTTGGTCAACAGCAGGCGGACGCTGAACGCCGGCACGTCCGGCTGGCGGAAATCCCGGTCGGACGCCCAGGCCTCGAACATGCGCGGCGCCTTCGTGCCCTCGACCCGGCCGAGATAGGCGAGCTGCATCGCCCGTCCGACCTCCTGCGTCGCGTCCAGTATCGCGTCGCCGCCCGCTTTCGCCGAGCCCTTGGTTGGCGCGGCTAACGGCGCCTTGCCGGCATCCTTGACCTGGGCGACGAGCGCCTGCGCCAGCTTTTGAACCTGCGCCTTGAACGCCTGGGGATCAACGACGTCGACCGGAAAGTACAGCGACTTGCCGTTATTGAACCGGGCAAGCCGTTCGTACTGCGCCCGCGCCGTCGCCCGGTCGGCCTTGCCCTCCTCGGTCTCGAGGTAGAGAACATAGGTGGCAATGCCGTTCTCCTGGGCAAGCTGATTGACCTGAGCGGTGCCAAGCCTTGTCGTCGACAATGGCGAATTGCCCTCGCGCGAACTCGCGTCCGTGATCAAGATCAGGTAGCGGCCGCCGAAGCCGGACCAGTCGAGCCCCTGGATTGCCTCAACGACGCCGGCATATCCGTCCTCGGCATAGGCGCGGGTCGAAACCTGCGAGGCGGCGACGTCCTTGACCGCGTCGGCGAATTGCTTGTGGTCGCTAACCTTGGTCGGATCGGCGAACGTGCGCACGAGGTACCCGATACCTTTGACCTTGGTCGGATCATCGCGATAGGCGACCAGTCCGAAGCGGACCCGGTCGTTGAGCTTCGCCGCTTCAACCTCGCGGTAGACCTCGTCCATCACCGCCCGTGTTTCGTCGATGGACGGTTGCATCGAAGCACTGGCGTCGATAACGAAAACGATGCCGGAATTGAACTTGGCAAGATCCGCCTGTGGGTTGCTGCGCTGACCGACGCTGTTCAGCTTGTCCTCGCCCTTCTCCTTGGTGACCGAGGCGATCTGAACCGTGCGCACCTTGAAGCCCGACTTCAGCATGGTCGTGCTCGCATCGAGAATCGGCAGCAGATAGAACTGCTTTTGCAAATCGACGAACGTCTCGGGCTCGATCGAGATCACCGGGCTGTCGGCCGGCAGCGATCCGGCGGCAATGTCCCGGCGCGCCGTGTCGGCGTCGGCAATCAGCGCATCGGAATTCAGTTCACCGACAAGCGCCCCGCGATCCTTGTAGAACAGCACACGATCGCGGTTGGCGGGATTGGTGAACGCGAGGACGAGGCTGTGCTTCCAGGGAATCGTATCCGCCGCTGAAACGAAGCCCGTGATCTTTCCTTCACTGTTCGATCCCACCTCGAGATAGTCGATGCCGGCGGCCGACTGCCGCCCGTAGACGAACAGCAGTGTCATCGGCGCGAGTTCCGTACCGCCGCTCCCCGCCCCCGGCTTTGCAGTCAAGGTGGCGCCGGGCCGGGTCAACACCCGTTGGTAGAGACTTGTTTTCCCTTCGATCAACAGAGGCCTGCGTGCGGCATCCGCCATTGCCGGACCGGCGATGGCGATAACGCCCGCGATGCTGGCGGTGAAGAGAAGGACCAGTATCGCGGCCACGGCGCGCGCGGTTGCGGGGCCGGTGAAACGGTTCATCGTGCAGGACCTCACTTCTCCAGCGCCTCTTTTGCCTTGTCCAGCCCCTGATCTGCCGCTTTCTGCAGCCAGATGACCCCGAGTTCGGGACCGTTCGGCTCCTGGGTTCGGCCGCTCTTGAGCAGCATGCCGTATCGATACTGGGCCTCGGCGATCCCGGCTTCCGCCGCCTGCCGATACCAGTCCGCCGCCTGCGCCGGGTTCGGTGCCGGCAGCGGGCTCGTTTCCGGTGAATAGGTCTCGGGGTCGTACATTTCGCCGAGTTCCAGAGCGGCGGCGGCATTACCCTTGCCGGCGGCATTGCGCAGCAGGAGAAAGGCGCCATCGAGCTGTTTGGCTTGGCGGAATGTCTGCGCCAGCCCGTAACTCTCGTCCGCGCCCGGATTGCCGGCAAGAAACTGTCGCGCGCCCTCGAGGTTCGTCGGTGTTGCCGGCGCGACGACGGGCGCCGGCGTCGACGGGCCGAACAGCCGATCCTTAGAGAACCAGACCCCCGCACCGGCCGCCGCCAGCACCAGCGCCGCGAGGCCGGCATAGGCCAGTGCGCGACCCCCGCTCGGCTTGCCGTTCCTCGGCGTCTCTTGCGTCTCCGTCTCGCGTTGCCGGCGCGCGGCGTCCTCGCTTTGCCGTTCTGCCTTTTGCTCGCGCTGGCGCACGGCGGTTTCCTCGCGCTGGCGCGCCTCCGCTTCCTGGCGAGCGCGATCGGCATCAGTCGCCGCATCACCACGGCCATTCACCGACCGCGCCGCCTCCTGCTCGCTGGCCTCGGTCTTGGCGACGGCAGGAGGCACGTCCGCCGGAAGGGGCTCGGATGGGGACGGCGACTTCGGACCCGCGGGAGCGACGTAGCCGCGCGGCGCCCGCGACGGCAGGCGGATAGCGATCCAGGTCAAGCGCTCGTCCCGCTTCAGCCCGCGTCCATCACGCAGGCGCAATATGTAGGGCGCATGCGGCCGCAGGTGCCCCGTCACCGAGGCATCAAGATCGAACAGCAGCACCGGGCCTTCGCAATGCGGATTGGCCGGGCGAAACCATGCGAGCGCCGTCGTCCAGACATCGTCGGTCAATCGCGGATCGAGATGCTTTTCAACCGCCCCCTGCATGCCGGAACAGCACAGCTCAAGACTGTCGGTATCGACCTCGCCGGCATCGACGACCTGGATTTGCGCCTGGCCGGCGGGATATCCGGCTGGCTGCGTCGCGCGTGCGGGCATCAATCCTCCCATGCCTCATTGTTGCGTTTCGTGCGTCCCTTATACCGCTGCGCGGATCGTTGCCGACCTTACCGTTGCGCGGTCAGTCACTGGTCGATTTCACCGCTGCGCGGCCACGGCCCGATTCACCAGCGGCGCGATGGCGATCGTCTCGAGGATCTCGCCGAGCTGACGGTTGTGCGCCTCGTCGATCTCGCGACCACCGGCAAAGCTGGTATTATCCAGCCCGAGCTGGCGCAATGCCACGCCCCAGTCGAGGAACAGCGCCTGCTCGAGCGGCAACCGGGCGGGTCCCAGCGTCGGTGTGCCGTTTCCGCTCGCGGCCGGTGGTGCGGCGAAAATCGCCCGCGTCGCCTCCTTCGGCGGTTCCGGAAAGCCCGGCCGCTTATCCGCCGGCATGTCGCCGAACCCGAGGTAAGAGACGTAATCGTTGATCACCGCCGCGGCAATGCAACCGGCGCGATCGGCGACGTCGTCCCAGCGCACGTTGGCCGACTGCACGTGCGCCCGCACGCCGCGGGCGATCGCGTCGGTGATCGCGAGGCGGTGAGCACCGACGATCATCTCCTGGACCAGATCATCAATCAGCCGTGCGTCGATGGCGAGTGCCTGCGTCTTCTGGGTGTTCTGCGACAGCCGTCTTACTCCCTCGGTCCAATGGTTCATCACCTGCATGGCGAAGAGAGCCGGGCGGTCCACGCTCGGTGGCGGCGGCGCTGATGCCGCCGCCTCAGGAGAAGCGGCCCACGGGTCGTCCGCCCACGGATCGCTTTCGTCCGCCGCCGGCGACGATGGCGGCGGCTCGGCAACCCGCAACGCCGCGACATTGAGGAAAAGTTCGCGCGCGTCGCGCTCGCGGACCAACAGGCAATCCATGAGGTGAGCGAAGCTCTGGAACTTGCGCCCGCGCACGGCGGCGAAAAGCTGGCGGCGCAGATCAGTCAGCGCCTGCTCCTTTTCCCGCCGCGAGGCGTCGTCGTCCGCATGGTAGAAGCGGCGCAGGCTGTCTTCGAGTTCCCGCGCCTGCTCGCGCAGCCGCTCGCCGACCTGGCGCTGCTTCAAGTCGGGGTCGAGGACCTCGGACAGCCGCCTTACGAGAAACCCGACGCCGCCGTCGTTCGGCTCAAACGCCGCCGCCCAGGTTTCCTCCGGCAGCGCGAAGTGCCGCTGCACCAGCTCCGAGCCGATGAACGCCCGCTGATATTCGGCGATCAGGGCACCGCTGACCGCCGCCGGCCCGCGCTCGACCAGCCTCTCGCTGCCGTCGGCCTGCTTGGTGATCTCGGCATAGTCCATCAGGTGCTGCTGTTTCATCCCGGGATTGCGCAGGAACAGGGCGTTGGCGAATGGCCGCCCATCCCAATTGCCGACCCATTCATCCTTGCCGTAAAGCTCGATCAGCGATGCGTGAAGCCGCCGGTCCCACTTACCCTTGCGCGAGTCCGCGGTCTCGCCACCTTTCTCGAGGAACTCCAGGTCGAACTTGGTGAGGACGAGGAACAGGGCGTTGCTCACCTGCGCGCGCTGCTTCGGCGACGCTCCGTGCGTAAGGTCAATCCAGCTCTTGACCATGCCGGCAAGGTCCTTGACCTCAGCGACGCTGGGCGGCATGCACAAAAGCATCGCCGTGAGCTCGCGCTCCTCGGTGAAGCGCTGGAAAAGATAGGCGATCTTGCCGCGCAGCAAGAGCTCGCGAACTTGCGCGCTTCGTTCCTGCGCATCGTCGGGAAGATGCGTCAGCTTCAGGCGCGAGCGCGCGCCGGGAAAGTCGAGCAGGTCCGTATGGGCGAAGAACGGCCAGGGACGCTCGGTCATGACGATCTTGATCTCGGCAACCAGTGCCGTCAGCAACGCCCGTGGCATCGCCACCGCCGCCCCTTGTGCGCCGTTGGCCAAAGGCAGCACGCTGATGGTGTCTGCCTTGTCCGCAGGCGAGCCAAGCTGGCTGAGGATGGCGACATCGATAATGCTGGCGTCGCGCGGGACCAGGGCGTTGAGTTCGGCGCGGGCCTCGTGGGCGAAATCGAGCTGCGCCAGCGCGCGGGCGAGATCGACGAACAGGTGGGTGAACGCCTCGATGCCACCCCATAGCATCGCATAGAGCCGGGCCCGCTGTTCCAGTGGCAGCCGGCCGGCGGTGGCGATCAGCCCATCCCAGAAACCGACCCGGTCAAGCGCCTCGATGCGCGCGCTGAAATTGCGCTGGAAGTATTCGCCAAGGTCGAAAAGGGTGATCTCGTCGAGGTGGGTCGCCGCCGGTTGCCCCTCCGCGGCGGCCTCGGCGGCCACCAGTGCCTCGCGGATCGCCGCCTCGTCCGGCAGTTTGAAGGTCATGTTGTTAGGATCAAAATCGGAATAAAAGCTGTTGGCGAGGATCTTGACCAGATCGGTCTCGCTCAGCAGCCGCAGCTCCACCGGGTGGGCGGGATCGACCGGATCCTTGTGCGCGGTAAACCGGGTCACGAGGCCCGTCGACTCGCGATCGCCCGGCGGATTGATCTCGGTCAGGAAATCCTTGTGCTGCCCGGCGAAATCGGCGGTCAGCGGGGTCGTCGGCCGGCGGGCGAGGGCGGAGACCAGGTACGACTTGCCCGCCTGGCTCGGCCCGAAGACGCCGACGCAGTTGCGGCGCCCGGCCGCGCCCTGGAGCTTCCGGGCAAGGTTCTCCGCTCTGCGCGCGCCCGAGGTCAGCCCGTGCGCCTCGTTGGCGACGCCAACGGCGCTCCTGCGCACCTCGTCGATCCACAATCGCGCGCTCGCGCCACCGGCGGCGAGGCGCTTGGCGGCGGCGATCAGCTCCGCTCCGGACTCACTCACCTCGTCCCCTTCCCTCACTTGTCGAGCAGGATACCGGTATCAAGCCAATATCCGCGCTGATTGTCTATCGTCTGCAGTCGCAGCCGCAAGTTGTTATTTGGCAGGCTGCGCCCGTCCCGATCCTCGATTCGCGACAGGACGAAGGAATCGATGATATCCTTGACCTCGCGGGTGTTGCGCTTCAGGCGGATCTTGAGCGGCGTACGGGCATTGAGCTTGGGAGCCAGTTCCGGGCTGGCGTAATCGAGGCTGTAAAGCCGCGTGCCCGGCCACCAGTCGACCGGAAACTGGCGGAAGCCGAGCGGCATCGGTCCGCGAAAATCGAATTCCTTCTCGGGCAGCTCGTATTCGCGATCGTCGAGATCGAGTCCCTCGTAGTATTCGTCGTCCTTCAGCAGCCGGTTATTACCGGACAGTTTGCCGAAGAACCGCGCGGTCGACTGCGGCTTCAGCTCATCGGCGCGGAAGTTGAAGTTCTGCAGCTGGCCCTCGCCGAGCAGGCAGAGCATTGCCCCCACCGAGGCGGTCGTTTTCGGATCGGAGATCAACGCCTGATAATCGCGGAACGGATACCACTGGCCGACGCGGAACGTGTGCAGCGGGATGATGCGGTGCGGCGGCAATGCGCAGGTTTCGCGCAGGATATCGCAGACAGCCGGTAGTCGCGATGGCCGGCCAGAGAGCAGCAGCACGTCCGTCTGGCAACGCCAGACGACCTCGCCCAGCGATTGCAGCATCTCAAGGAAGACACTGCGCACCGTTCGATCGATCTCGGCGAAATCGATCGGAAACACCATCTTTTGCAGCTCGAAGCCTGTCGCACCCAGCTTGTCCGCTTCCTGATTGACGTAGGTGACGACCGTCTCGTTGGCGAGCGCCGTGCCGTCGAAGAACGCGGCGAACGGCCGGCTGGTCGCCGGCATCGGTGCCAGCGGATCGTAGGATTCGTAAGCGGCCAGCATGCCGATGGCGATCGGCGCCGCGATCTGGGCTGCGAACTGCTGGCGGCGGAGCTGCTCGATGACGGTCATGTCGCCGCGATCGCCACCGAACAAGCGGTTGAGCAGATAGTCGGTACGATCGCCGAGACCCGCAGCGCCAAGCGCCCGGCGGATCGGCTCGACGACGTGCTCGCGCACCACGCGAAAGACGGCATCGTCTCCGGCAAGATTGAAGCCCTCGCGGAATTCCTGGCGGGGAAACAGCGTTACGTTCGCCCCCTGGCCCTCGACGCGGAAGGACGTCACGACGAGGTCCGTGGTGCCGCCACCGACATCGAGCGTCGCGAGGCGAAAGGCGTCGCTCGCGCCGTCGGCCCGGTTCAGCGGATGACGCAGGACGTTGAAGAAGGCGCGCGCGTCGCCGGAGTAGTGCAGCGCGATCTGGCTGTAGAGAAAGACCGCCTGGGTGGCGCTGGCCTCATCCCATTTGAGCACCACGTCGGGCAGGGGCGTATCCGCATGGGTGAGCAGCGTCGCGGCCGACGCCCCGTCCGCAGCCGGCTGTGCCGCGGCGGCGCCGATGCACAGGTAGACGAGGTCGCGGGCGATCTCGGCCTGGCGCTGCATGATCTGCCGCTCGGCGAGAGGCATCGCCGTCGGGATGGTCATGATGATCCGCCGCAGACGCCGCGGCAGATCGGCATTGCGCCGCCTCAGCCGGTGCGCCGGCGCGTTCATCATGCCGATCGCCTGGTAGAAGATCTCGGCAAGCGTGAACGCCATCATGTTGCGCCGAGAATAGAGCGCGCGGATGGAGGGAAACCACGCCTCATCGTGCGCCGGCGTCGCCTGGGGGATCTGGTGAATCGCGTCTCCGATGTCGTTAACCAGCGTCGTGAAGGCAACACCGGTGGCGAGTCCGCTCTGCTCGCCGTGCGCCATCGGGCTGTTGAACCGCCAGCTGTCGCGGCGCGGATCGTCGTCCCACAGGTAACGCTTCGGCCCGGACAGGCCGGTCGAGCCCTCGCTGCCGCGGCGCAGGCTGGCGAGGCGCACCGCCTCGGGCCCGACCCTGACGATCGTCGGCCACGAAAACGCCTCGGCACGGCCGCTGCGCAGCGAGAGATGATCGCGCCCGAACGTCGCGCGGCTGAACTCGATCCGGCTATCGAACGGATCGCTGTAGACAAGTTCGGGCCGGCTGAGATCGCGTAACTGCAGCTTGACCGCCTGGGTGATGTCCGCTCCGAGCTGATCGGGCTGGGCTTCAATCAGAAGGCCGCAGGTCCGCGAGTTGCCGAGGTCGATCACGATGTCGACGTCGATCGGCGCCGGTCGCGGCTCGGTGATCCGGTCGACAAGGACGAATTTGGGCAGGATATCGAGGCCGAAGATCAGCTCGATGAAGGCCTGGTATCGGGCGAGGTATTCATGCGGCCCTTCCATCCGCTCGCGCAGCTCGTCGAGCGTCAGCGGGCGGGCGTGCCGGGAGCCGCTGCGCCGCCGGTCTTCAGCTTCGATCATCTCCTTGAAGACGTCGAGGCACCACTCCTTCACCCACGGCTCGCGCAGGAACCAGTCGGTCGGGTCCTGAGGGGACGGCAGCGAGAACGATCGGCCGTTTGTCGTATCGTGCGGAGAAGGCGCGAGATAGGCCTCGTCCTCGACGAAGTCGATAAGGTCGGTATCGAGCGCGAGAATTAGCCGAATGTCGTTGCCGTCGTCGTCCGGTGCGTCGAGGCGGACGAGATAGGCGCGCGCCCAGTTCGTCGGCCCGCGGAAATAACCACCCCCGAGTTCCTCGCGGAACAGTGGGAACGGCATCCACACGCGATCGAAGGCTTCAAAGATGCGTTTGTGATCGATCGCATAGGTCTCGACCAAGCCAGAGTCGACATCGCCGCGGCGAACGACGATCGGGGCGGCCTCGTCGCCGGCTCCCGTAGGTCTGGCCGCGGCCTTGGGATCGTCATAGAACCCCCAGTCCTTTGGCACCGGGCTGGATTTCGCGATTGAAAAGCCGAAATCCAAAAACTGCACACCGCTCTTGGGAATAACCGAGACGATGGCGGGGAAGGCGGTCAGGTCGTTCAGCGGCATGATCGTCCATCGTCAGGACGGAAGGAACCGTCCGCAAGGCGGGTCATGGGCCAAGCGGCAGCACCGGGCCAGGCGGCAGCACCGGTATGGCGAACGCGCATCATGGCGTCGCCTGGCGTTCGATGCCGACGCGGTAAGTCGAGCCGTCGGCGTTGCGCCCGGTGCAGACGGTCTGGCCGGAGGGCGTGCGCGCGCACTCCGTCTTCGACGGCGAGAAGGTCTTGCCGTCGGGACAGGTCGGCATGCCCTGCTCGTCGATCGCAAGCTTGCCGCCTTGCATGCTCGCCTGGGCCGCCGCCTTGCACTCGCTGCCATCCGGCCGGCGGATCACCACCTCGCCCTTGCCCTTGTCGTCGAAACGGTAGGTCTGCTGCAGCGGCTGTTTGGTCGCCTGATCGACGAGGCCGGTGTCCGTCCGCCATTCGCCGCCGAGAAAGCCTGCCGTTCCCGAGGCAGATGCGTCGGGCGGGATCTGCAAGGGTTGGCCGTAAGCACCCTTGTCCGGCGTGTTCGGTTTAGCCTCGTCGTGTGTCGGTGGCTCCGACGGCGTTCGCGGCGCCGGCTTCCCGGCATCGGGCTTTTGGGCATCGGGCTTTTGGGCATCGGGCTTTTGGGCATCGGATTTATCGGCATCGGGTGCTCTGGGCTTTGCCTGATCCTCCGGTTTTTCCGCGCCGGGCGTGGCCGCATCCGGTTCGTGATCACCCGGCGGCGTGCCATTTTCCGGCGGCGACGCCGGAGCCGTCTGATCAGGACCGCCCGGCAGCGATCCGTCCGGTGCCGTGCCGTCTGGAACCGTTCCGCCCGGCGCCGCGCCCCCCAGCCCGAGCGTGCGAAGCGTGCGCTCGATGAGTCCCTCCGCGCCGTCGGCCGGCGGAACGACGCCATCGGGGCCGATCGGCTGCAAACGCTCGCCACCGGCGCCGAACAGCGGAAGTTGCACATCGTCGGGAAAACACCGGCTGAGCCCGAACAGCAGGAGCAGCAAGAGCAGCAACAGCGCCAGCGCCCACAACAGCCAGCGCCACCAGGGCTTGCGCCGCGGGCGGAACGGAAGCGAGATGCCCATCTCGCTCACCGCCGCGGTTGCCTCGTGCGGCGGGACCTCGGCGGCGGCGGCCGGCGGCCGGCGGGGCGCCGTTGCCAGCGGATCAATCGCCTGCTTGTCAAACGCCTGAAAGCCCCAGAACGAAACCACCGGTTGGTCACCGACGAAGAACAGGTGGCTGTCGTCGGGAACCAGCAGCGCCTGTTCGAGCAGACTGGCGAACGCCGCCGCCCCCTTGCCGGCGGCGGCATCGCCTTGCCGACGCAGCTCGCCGAGATACGCCTGGAATTCGCTGCGCATGACGTGAAGGTCGAGAGCGAACCGCGCCTGATGTTCCGGCGAAAGGTCAGCCCAACGCGTCGCCTGCCCGGGAACGTCGGCGATCCAGTGGAGCTGTTTCGTGTTCTCGTCCCGGTCCGGCCGCGAGAAATAATTGGCGTAGCGGGGTCCGAGCTTCTGCAGGACGGTGGCGCGCAACTGCACATAGCTCAGATGCACAGGCTGACCGAACGCGCCCAGGGGCTGGTACTTGTCGACCAGGTCGCTGGTAAGAACAGGTCCTGTACGCATCATCGCTCCGTCGTCAGTGTCCACAAGCGCGCGTGTCGGGCAGCCGCGTCGCCTGCTGCACCTTGGCGCTCATATCGAGCATACTGTTGGGCGTCAGCACCTTTCCGCCGGTTGCGCCGGCAATGCACTGCGCCGTCGCCCGTCCGTCCCCGCCGCTGACGTCGATCACGTTGATCGTCACGTTCGGCCGCTTTGCCTTCACTGCCCGTGCCGCCGCGCAAGGGTCCTGCCCACAGGTATCGGTGCCATCACTGACGACGACAATCGCCGATTGGACGCCCGACGAGACGATGTTTCCCGCCCGCTCGATGCTGCGGGCGAGCGGGGTGCCGCGCCCCGGCCGCAGGCCGCGCACCTCGCCGATGAGGCTGCCTCGCTGAGGTGCTGAATAGAATTTATCAAGCCGAACCTGATCGCAGCCAATAAAATCGATCAACGCGACGTCGACCGCGCTTGGCAACCCGTTGACGACATGGGCGATCGAGTCCTGAGCCAGAGCCATGCGCGACGATGCGCCGGCGAACGGCTCGCCCATGCTGCCCGAGCCATCGACGATAACGACGACTTCCGGCTCGTCTCCCGGACCGTAGCTGGGATTGCACGCCGATTTTGGCGCTTGCGGCGGCGGCACGGAGTCAGTCTTCGGCACCGCCGCCCCCGAGGCCGGCGGGCTTGGCTGCGACGGCGGTGGGGCCGGCGGCCTCGGCTTGACCTCCACTTTCGGCGCCGGCTTCGCTTCCGGCTTCGGCTTCGGCTTGGTGTCCAGTTGGGGAGCCGGCTTCGGCTGCGGTACCGGCTCTTTAGGCGGTGCCGACTCGATGACAGGCGGACTCGCCTTCTCGGCGGGCGGATTCGCCTCCGCCTTCGGCGGCTCCGGTGGAATCGGCTTGCACAATGCCAAGCGCGCGTCGCGTTCGTGCTCGAGGCGAGCGATCTCGCCCCGCAACGCCGCCGCCCGCGCCTCCTCGGCCGCCAGTGCGTCCGTCGCCGGCGCCTCGCCAGCCGCCGGCGGATTCTCGCCCGGCCGATCGACAATGACCGGCGCCAGCGGCAGCAGCGCCCGCCAGCCCAGCCACGCGACCAGCAGCAACAGCGCCAGCGGCAGCAGCCATGGCAGCCACCCGCGCCTCGAGACCGGCGCCGCCGCAGCTTCGCTCGCGGCGGCAGCGGCCGGCTTATCCGCGGCCGCGCGAGCACCGCTCGACCCGGGCTGCGCATCCGAGACAGGGTGATCCGGCGACGCGGGCGGGTCGCTGGGGGAAAGCTCCGCTGAACTGGCCGGCAGAGCACTGGCCGGCGGGGAATTGGTCGGCGGGGAATTGGCTGGCGAGGGACTGGCCGGCGCCACAGGTGCCGGGCTCGCCACAGCCGCTGACGGCAGATCGGGAACGGCCTGCGCCTCGCGGGCATGTCCCCACAGACTCAGCACCGGCAGTTCGTCGACGATGAACACCAGATTACCGGACGGCGTGAGCGCCGCGTCGTCGGACGGCGTGATCACGGCGAGGTCGAGCATGTGGCCGACGAGGACGGCGGACCCACCTTCATTCCGCATCCTTCCGGCAAGTTCGCCGATTTCCGCGATCAGGCGTTGGCACAGCCCAGCGAATCGCTGGCGCTCGCCAGGAGCGAGGTCGTCGAGACGGCGCGCGGGTCCAGACCCGGACGTGAACCAGGTGATGTCGCCGCTCTCGCTATCGATCTGCGGCCGGCTCAGCAGCCGGGCGTGCGGCTGGCCGAGGCGGTTGGCGAGAAGGCTCGCGAGCTGCTGGTGCATCGTCACGACCGACTGGCCGTGAACCTGCAGGCGTCGGTAGCCGGCGGCCGGGGTGGTGGTCAGTCTGATCTCGGCCATACGTCTTCGGCTATCCCGCTCTCGCGGCCGGCGGCTCTCGCTCCAGCGGGGCGGGTCATCCCCTCCTCCGTCCGTTCAAGCGATCCACGCACCTTGCTGGCAAAGGAAATGTTGGCTTGGCCCGCGCCGCGCAGTAGCTTAGCACAGTAGAAAGGGGGTTCAACTCTTTGCCGTCGCGCGCACGGCGCGCGCTGTGAGTTGGTATGACCGACGATTCGCCACCAGGGGACGCGCCGCCGACACGTCCGCCGGGTGAGGCTGGCCGGGGGGCGCCGCCGCGTCGCTGGTCTCGCCATATCCCATTTACGCCCGTGTGGCTGGCGAGCGTTGGCGTGCTGCTGCTTGCCTCGGCGGCGCTGACCACATTTCTGTTGACCCGCCAGCCCGAGACGATCGAACGGCTTATCCCGGCGCCCCCCACGTCGTCGCCCTCCGTCTCTCCGGAGGACCTCAGCCGTACCGCCGTGCTGCGTAAACAGAACGAAGCGCTCGAGGCGCAACTGCGGCAGTTGCAGGAGACCATCGCGGCGCCGCAGTGCCCACCGGGCACTGCGATCGACGCCCGCGCCGGTGGGGTCGGGAGCGCGGATCCGCAGGCATCTGGCATGGCGCCCGCGAACAACGGTCCCGATGCCACGACCGCGGATCAATCCAAGACCGCCGCGCTCTTGCTGCCGCCAGCCGGACTACCGCCAGCCGGGCTGCCACCCGCCGGGCCCAAGGTAAACGGGCCCCTCGCCCCGGCGCTGCCCAATGCCGAACTGTCTCACGCGCTCGACCTCGCCACGGCGATGGTGCTCACACCGACGAGCACGGCAACCGGCTTCTTCATCACCGACACGCTTCTGCTCAGCAATCGCCACGCCGTCGAGACGGCCAAAGACGGGCAGCTGCTGATCGCCAGCAGCAGCCTGGGTCGAGCGCGCATCGGAACGGTGCTGGCGACATCGCCGGCGGGCGAGCCGGGTGCCGCCGATTTCGCCCTCGTTCGCCTGGCCGGTGGTAAGGCACCGGGCGTGTTGCCGCTGGCAACGCAATTTTCCAAGCTGATGAGAGTCGTCGCCGCCGGCTATCCGTTCTTTTCGATCGAAACCGACGCCGGGTTCCGCCGCCTCGCGGCCGGCGACGCGCGCGCAGCACCCGACCTCAACGTGACGACCGGCACGATACAGGCGGTGCAGCGCACGCCCCAGGGCCTGACCGCGATCGTGCACGAGGCGGCGATTCTCAAGGGGAACAGCGGCGGGCCGCTCATCGACGCGTGCGGCAGGGTGATCGGCATCAATACATTCATCGCCGTCGACAAGGAGCAGTCGGCACGCAATAACTTCGCGCTCGCCACCGCCGACATCGTGCAGTTCCTGCAAAGTGCCAATGTCCGGATCGCCGTCGATTCCCGCGCGTGCGCCGGGTGACGGCGACATCGGCGAGCGGCGCTGCCATAAGCCGGCAATCGCCGCGGGCAGTGCCCTGCTCTGCGTCGCCTTGCTAATTGCCGCGTGGCACACGGCCGGTGCCGCCTGGAGCGCGAGCTGCCCGCCGCCGGTGATCATCTGGGCATGGGAACGGCCGGACGATCTTTCCGGCCTCGATCCGCAGGTCGCGGGCGTCGCCTACCTCGCCAAAACGCTGGTCCTGCGCAACGATACGATCGAGGTCCGCCAACGTCGCCAGCCGCTCGCCCTGAGCCGCGGCATCTGGCTCGCGCCAGTCGTTCGCATCGAGGTGGCGCGAAAATCCTCCCCGGCGCTTAGCGCCGAACAGTCGGAACGTGTGGCGCGCGAAGTCCTGGCGCTCGTCCGTCCCGGCACGCCGGCGGTGCAGATCGACTTCGACGCCGCCCGCTCGCAGCGTGCGTTCTACTCCGGCGTCCTGACCGTGGTGCGCGCGCGGCTGCCTTCGGGCACGCGGCTGTCAATCACCGCGCTCGCCTCCTGGGCGCTGTTCGATACCTGGATCGACGCGCTGCCGATCGACGAGGCGGTGCCGATGCTGTTTCGCATGGGCGCGGACACCGCCGACGTCCGTCGTCGGCTGGGCGATAGTGGCGCATTCCGTGCCGTGCTGGCCCGCAGCGCGCTCGGCATTTCCACGGACGAGACGTTCGCGCCGCTGCCGGCCGGGCGTCGCGTCTATCTCTTCAGCCCCAAGACCTGGACTCCCGCCGCGACCGCGGCAGCCATTCGTGAGGTGACGTCATGGCAAGGCACCGTCTCCTGTTCTCCGTCCTAGCCGCCGCAGCGATTACGGCGCTGCCGGCACGGGCTTGCGGTCCGTTCTTTCCTGAGGTTGTCTTTACCTACGATCTCCACCCAGATATGCCGCTGACGGGATTTGCCGCAGGAAACATCGGCATTTTGCAGCCGGGCTATGCCCGCTCCTACCTCGTCGTCGCCTATCGCTACCTTTCCGGCGCGCCGCTCAATCACGCCGAGAAACAAGCCGCCTTGGCGCTGTGGTCGAAGCGGCTCGGTGTCCAAGCCAACGCCGATGGCGACGATACGACGGGAATGGCGGCGTGGCACAAGGCCCGCAGCACGATTGCCAGCGACGGAACGCCGCCGACGATCGGCAGCGAAAAGCCGCTGGAGGGGCAGGACTATTACCAAACCTATCTTAACTGCCCGTCGAACGCGTTCACCGTCGCCGCGCACACGCTGAAGGATCGTGCCCGCAGGTTCGGTGCATCGAGCCCGCAGGTGCGCGACTGGACAGCGGGGCAGGATGCGGTTTTCGCCAACTGTGACGATGGCCCGCAAGCACCGAAGGCGGCGGCGGCGCAAAGCGATCCGCTCGCGCATGCGGATCGCGCCTACCAGCAGGCGGCGGCGCACTTCTATGCCGGCGACTTCGATGCGGCGCTGAGTGGGTTTCATGCGATTGCCGCCGATACGGCTTCTCCCTGGCGGACGATCGCCCCCTACCTCGCCGCGCGTTCGCTGGTACGCAAGGCGACGCTCGAAGCGGGGCAAGGAGCCTTCGATGCAGCCGCAATGGCCAAGGCACAGGCGCAGATCGATCAAATTCTCGCCGACCCGACAGCCACGGCCTATCGGCCGGACGTCCTGCGCCTTCGCGCCTTCGTCCGCTTCCGCACGGAGCCCGATGAACGGCGCGCCGAACTCGCCCGCCTGCTCAGCCACGCGGACGAAAGCGGCGACATGCGGGACCGGCTCGATGACTATACCCTGCTCATCGACAAGTTCTTGGCCGGCGCGGAGCCCGGCGCGATGCCTGCGTCGCAGATTGTCCTGCCCGAAGACGCCAGGGAAGACCTCACCCGCTGGGTGCTCACCTTCCAGGCCGACAGCAAACCGAGCACGGAGCGCGCCATTCGCGAATGGCGCGCGGGCAGAAAGCTGCCGTGGCTGGTCGCTGCGATCAGTCACGTCGAGCCGTCCGACCCGGCGGCACCCGAACTGCTCGGCGAAGCAGCGAAGCTTCCACCGCAGAGCCCGGCCTATGCGACGGTCTCCTGGCACGCCATTCGCCTGCTTCTGGGTCAAGGCAAAACCGATGAGGCGCGTGCCCGGCTGGATGATCTGCTCGCGCGACGCGCGGACCTGCCGCCCGGCTCGGTCAACGAACTGCTCCATCAGCGATTGCCGCTGGCACGCTCCTTCGAGTCCTTCGTCCGCGATCTCGAACAGGTGCCGGTCGGCCATGTCGTCGACCTTGACGGCATGGAATTGCCGGAGGACATCGATGATCCGGTGATGGCGGCGCCGACAACGCCGCTGCCGGCGACGATCGATCTTGCTGCCGCGAACCTGATCGATCTGTCTCTTCCCCTTGCAATGCGCCAGCGCCTCATCGCCGCGACGACACTGACGACACCCCTGCGCACGCAACTGGCCGAAAGCGGCTGGGTTCGCGCCATTCTGCTCAAGGACGATCCACAGGCGCAGGCATTCGCCGAGCAGGCGGGCGCACTCGATCCGGCGTTACAGGATGTGTTCGCCGCCTATCGCACGGCGCCGGCGGCCGACCGGCCGTTTGCCGCCGTTTATGTTCTGCTGCAAACGCCGGGCCTCAGTCCGCAGGTTGACTGGGGCATCGGCCGATCGACGCCGCTGCGAGACATCGACGACTTCCGCGACAACTGGTGGTGCGGACGCGCGGAGGACGCTCGCCCGCCCGAGGACCAGCCGCAACTCGCCTTCCTGTCGGAAGCGGAGCATCAATCGGCCAATCGGGAGGCTCAAGTGATCGCCGCGGTTCCGACCGGGCCGAACTATCTGGCCGAGCAAGCGCTGGTCTTCGCGCAGGCCCATCCGGATGATCCGCGCGTGCCGGAAGCGCTGCACCTCGCGGTGCGCGCCACCCGCTTCGGGTGCACCGACGACGCCACCACCAACTGGTCGAAAAAGGCCTTCGACTACCTGCACCGCCACTACCCGGACAGCCCGTGGACGGCAAAGACGAAATATCACTATTGATCGGAGGCAATCGATTCTTCAGCCCTTCAAGCAGATCACCTTGCGACTGCGCGCGCTCGGAGCGCACCTCGACCGCAACGAAGTTGCCATTCTCGGCTGGTCGCTCGGCCTCGCCGTCATTCTGCTCGCCTTTTTCCGCCTCGCCGACGAGGTGATGGAGGGCGACACCCACGCCTTCGACCGTGCCGTGCTGCTCGCCTTGCGCAACCCGCGCGACCTCGGCGATCCCATCGGGCCGATCTGGCTGGAAATCGCGGCGCGGGACATCACCAGCCTCGGCGGCTACGCGGTGCTGACCCTCGTGGCGCTGGCGGCGATCGGCTTTTTGTTCGTCGTTCGTAAACGTCAGGCGGCGCTGCTGGTGTTTTTCTGCGTCGGCGGCGGCATGCTGCTCAGCACCGTGCTCAAGAAAGCGTTCGATCGGCCGCGTCCTGAGCTTGTCCCACACGCGGTCGAGGTATTTACGCTGAGCTTTCCGAGCGGCCACGCGATGCTGTCGGCCGCGACCTACCTCACTCTCGGCGCATTGCTGGCCCGGGTTCAGCCGCAGTGGCGCATCAAGGCTTATCTGCTCGTGAGCGCGGTCGTGCTGACCGTCCTGATCGGCTGCAGCCGGGTTTACCTCGGCGTTCACTGGCCGACGGACGTCCTCGCCGGCTGGTGTGCCGGCTCCGCCTGGGCGATCGCGTGCTGGCTGGTCGCCCTCGCGTTGCAACGTCGCGGCCACGTCGAATCGGATGGAGACGCGATCGGGCATCCCAGCGACATCACCGCCCCATCCCGAGCGCCCGCAGGCGCGCGGCGCGATTAGGCAGCGGCGCTCGGGCGTGCCTTCATCGCCTCGAACCAGCGGCGCAGGTGGACGAGATTTTCGGGAATGGACAGCTTGATCCAGCCGGCGAAGTCGACGGAGACGAAAGCGGTGATGTCGGCAACGCTGTAGGTCCCGCCGCCGACGAACTCCGTCGTGGCCAGGCGTTCGTCGAGCCTTTCGAAGAAATGCCCGACCCGCACCTTGCCGCGCTCGGCGAGCGCCGGTATCTGCTCGTAACCGACGGGACCGGTAAGGGCGCGCCCCACCATCCCCTTGCTCTCGTTGCGCAGCGCCTCGGCAACGGCAAGAAAGCCGTCGATCTCGCAACGGTGATCCCACATGGCAATCACGGCTTTCTCGGTAGCGTCGCGGCCGAAGAGCGGTGGCTGCGGATGCGCAGCTTCGAGATAAAGGCAGCACGCCCCGGCTTCGCTGATCGCCGTGCCGTCGTCGAGTTCGATAACCGGCACGGTGCACCAGGGATTGAGCGCCCGGAATGCCGGTTGCAAATGTTCACCCGCACGCAGATTGATCTGCACCGTCGGCAACTGGAGACCCTTTTCCATGGCGAAGATCCGCACGCGGCGAGGGCTGGGAGCGGCGGCAAAATCGTAAAATTTCATCCTCGATGTCCCTTCTCTCATCGGTCGCAACAGGTGGTTTTCACCTCTTGGCGGACGGGCCGATCGCCCGGCGTGGCGGACGGGCTGCTGGTTCCCGTTGCCGGACCGCCGCGCTCTTCTCGCGACCACCCCGGTGTAGACCAGGCGCGATTATGAGACCAGAGAGCAGCCGATCACACGCCCGCGACGGTCGGGTGCGGGCGGGTGTGGGCAGGCGTGGGCAGGCGTGACCGACGGGATGGCACCCGACGCACCGGTCAGGCGAACATGCCGATCTTTAGCGGCGCGCGCCGGCGCCCCCAGTCGCCAGGCGGTCCGTCGAAGACGCCGGCGCACACGGCACCGCAGTGTGCGCACCGGCCGTCGTCGAGGCGCCAGTCGCCGAGACGATACCAGTCGCGCTCGATCAGGAGTCCGCCGCAGGAATGGCACCACGTCGAGCCGCCATGGGAATCGTGAACGTTGCCGGTATAGACATATCGGATGCCGTTTCGCATCGCGATCTCGCGCGCACGCGTCAACGTTGACGGCGGCGTCGACGGCGTATCGCGCATCTTCCAGTCGGGATGAAACGCGGTGAAGTGAAGCGGAACGCCCGCCCCCAGGTTTTCGGCGATCCAGCCGGTCATCGCGTCGAGTTCGGCCTCGCTGTCGTTCTCGCCCGGGATCAAAAGCGTCGTGATCTCAAACCAGACCTGGGTTTCGCGCTTGAGATAGAGCAAGGTCTCCAGCACCGGTTGCAGGTGCGCCGAGCACAGCGAACGATAGAAAGTCTCGGAAAACCCCTTGAGGTCGACGTTCGCCGCATCGATGTGGCGGTAGAACTCGGCGCGTGGTGCCTCGCACATGTAACCGGCGGTCACCGCCACCGTCTTGATGCCAGCGGCGTGGCAGGCCTCAGCGACGTCGATGGCATATTCGAAGAAAATCACCGGATCGTTGTAGGTAAAGGCGACGCTGCGGCAGCCACTCGCCTTCGCCGCCTGGGCGATCGCCTCGGGGCTCGCGCGATCGGTCAGGCGGTCGAATTCCCGTGATTTCGAGATATCCCAGTTTTGGCAGAACTTGCAGGTCAGGTTGCAGCCGGCGGTGCCGAACGACAGCACCGGCGTGCCGGGCAAGAAATGGTTCAGCGGTTTTTTCTCGATCGGATCGACGCAAAAGCCGCTGGAGCGGCCCCACGTGGTCAGCACGATACCGTCGCCGTGACGGGCGCGAACGAAGCACAGCCCACGCTGGCCCTCGTTGAGCCGGCAGAAACGCGGGCAGACGTCGCACTGCACGCGCCCGTCGGCAAGCACCTGCCAATGACGGCCGGGAAACAAACCATCCACAGGCAATTCCGTCATCACGTCCTCCGAGGGACAGCTCGCCGCCGCTTCGCCATCCACGTCACCAAACCGCCGACGGCGTCAAAACGCCTCGCCACACTGGCGCTACGGCCGTCACGTGATTAAATTATAATGACAAATAGATAGATATGGTGTGGGAGGGCGACCAATGACAAACGTCCGGCATGCCGCAGTCGCAGGAATGTTTTACCCCGAGAACGCTGGCGCTCTCAGCGCCGTGCTTGGCGACGTTCTCACCGACGCGCGCCAACGCGTCGATCCGATCGATCCGGGTGTCCCCAAAGCGATTATCGCCCCGCACGCCGGGTATGTCTATTCGGCGCCGGTCGCCGCGTCGGCCTATGCGCGCCTCGCGCCAGCCGCGGGGATCATCCGGCGCGTCGTTGTCATCGGGCCATGCCATCGGGTCCGGCTGCTAGGTCTGGCGGTGCCGACCGTCGACGCCTTCGAAACACCACTGGGCCGGATCGAACTCGATCGGGCCGCGATCGAAGATGTGCTGACACTGGACTGCGTACATGCCTGGGACGCGCCGCACGCCGAAGAGCATTCGCTGGAGGTCCAGCTCCCCTTCCTGCAGGCGATCCTGCCGCAGTTCACCTTAGTCCCGCTGGTCGCCGGCGACGCCTCGGTGGCGGACGTGGCAGCCGTGCTCGAGCGAGTATGGGGTGGCCCCGAGACCGTCATCGTCGTCAGTTCCGATCTCAGTCACTACCTCGACTATGCCACCGCGCGGCGGGTGGATGCCGGCACCTGCCGGCTGATCGAGACCCTATCCGCTGGCGCTCTCGACTATGAGCGGGCGTGCGGTCGGGTTCCGATCGCGGGTCTCCTGGCCGTCGCCCGCCGTCGTCATCTCAAGGTGACGACACTGGACCTGCGCAACTCCGGCGATACCGCAGGAAACCGGCAGCGCGTCGTCGGCTACGGGGCATGGATGTTCGCCGCCGCATCGTCCGGCCCCCCCGGATAACGCGCGGTGGATATCGCCGGCGAAGCTGCGTGGGATGACGACGCCGGCGAAGCCGCGTGCCGCGCTCTGCTCGACCGTCACGGCGAGGCGCTGATACGTCTCGCCGCAGCATCGATCGAGCACGGCCTGCGCCATGGCAGCCCTCTTGCGGCGGTGGACCAGCCGGAGGCGCTGCGCCGTTTCGGGGCGGCGTTCGTCACCCTGCGCGCTGGTGATCGCCTGCGCGGGTGCGTCGGCTCGATCGAAGCCGTCCGCCCGCTCGGCGATGACGTACGCATCAACGCCTATTCCGCCGCGTTCGCCGACACTCGCTTTCCGCCGCTCACTGCTGCCGAGCGCACTTCACTGCGTCTGGGCATATCGGTGCTGACCCCGCCCCAGACGATCGATTTCACCTGCGAGGACAATCTACTCGAGCAGCTCCGCCCCGGCCGCGATGGCATCGTGATCAGCGGTAACGGGCGCCGCGCGGTTTTCCTGCCTCAGGTCTGGGAGCAGCTTTCCCAGCCGCGCGATTTTCTCGAACACCTCAAGCTGAAAGCCGGGTTTTCGCCCACCTACTGGTCCGACGACATCCGTGCGCAGCGGTTTTCCGCCCTCAGTGTCTCGAGCGATGCGCTGACGCAGCCGGTGTGGAGCTGACGCGCGCTTGCCGCTATTATCGCCAGAATGTGTTGTCCGCCTCTTCGGCGCGGGGATGCGTCATGCGCCTTTTCGGCGCAATCGCCGGGGGCAATCAAGGGAGACCCGGTCATGCGGCGCTTCGGACTGAGCCAGCCGGTCCCACGCAGCGAAGACCAGCGCTTTCTGACCGGAACCGGCCGCTATACCGCCGACTTCAGCCTGCCCGGCCAAGCGCACGCCGTCGTTTTACGCTCGATGCATGCGCATGCCGAGATCGCGGGGATCGATGCCGAAGCGGCACTGGCCATGCCGGGGGTGCTTGCCGTGATCACGGCGAACGACCTCGCCGCCGCCGGCCTGGGTGAGATTCCGTGCGCCGTCACCGTAAGGAACGAGGCTGGAGAGACGATGCCGTCGCCGGGAAGACCGCTGCTCGCGTCCGGGCGGGTCCGCTTCGTCGGCGAGCCGGTGGCGTTCATCATCGCCGAAACGCGAGCCGACGCGCTGAATGCCGCCGAGGCGCTCTTTATCGACTACCGACCGCTGAGCGCGGTCGCGACGATCGAGGACGCGATTGCCGAGGACGCGATTGCCGAGGACGCAACCGCCGGGCCCGCGCCCGGCGACATCTGG
This sequence comes from Rhodospirillales bacterium, assembly GCA_016712595.1. Taxonomy (NCBI): domain Bacteria; kingdom Pseudomonadati; phylum Pseudomonadota; class Alphaproteobacteria; order Rhodospirillales; species Rhodospirillales bacterium. Next base: position 1,566,435 of record JADJQT010000001.1, on the reverse strand, counting down.
CCGGGCGCTCCCGGGAACCTCGCCTTCTTCTGGTCGCGGGGAGACGAAGCCGCCGTCACCACCACGATCGCGGCCGCAGCGCACGTCGTGCGGCTGACGCTGGTCAACAACCGGGTGATCCCCTGCCCGATGGAAGCGCGCGCGGCAATCGGCGCTTTCGACGCCGCCACGGGCGCGTACACGCTCATCACCTCGAGCCAGGGCGCACACCAGATCCGCGACCATCTCTGCCAGCACACGCTGAAGGTTCCCGCAGAAAAACTGCGGGTGATCGTGCCCGACGTCGGTGGCGGGTTCGGCACCAAGATCTTTCACTATCCGGAAGAAGCGCTGGTGTTGTGGGCCGCGGCGCGGCTGGGCCGGCCGGTCCGGTGGATAGCCGACCGGATGGAAGCCTTTCAGGGCGACACCCACGGTCGCGATCAACGCAACCACATCGTCGCCGCGTTCACGCAAGATGGCACGCTGCAGGCGCTGCGAGTCGACACGCTCGCCAACATGGGGGCCTATCTGAACGAGTTCGCGCCGGCGATCCCCTCGCAGATGACGGGCTGCATGCTCTCCGGGTCCTACGCGATCGGGCAGATCTTCGCCACCTGTCGCGGCGTTTACACCAACACCGTACCGATTGACGCCTACCGCGGCGCCGGGCGGCCGGAAGCGGCCTACCTCGTCGAGCGGCTGATGGACGCGGCGGCACACACCTTGGGCCTCGCCGTCGACGAAATCCGTCGCCGCAACTTCATTCGACCGGAGCAGATGCCCTACCATACCGCCGCCGGGCCGACCTACGATTCCGGCAATTTCGCCCGCAACCTCGACGACGCGCTGGCAGCCGCCGACTGGAACGGATTCGAAAACCGGCGGCAGGAGGCACGGGCGCGCGGGTACCTGCGCGGACGGGGGCTGTCGTCCTACGTCGAAATCTGCGGTTTCGATGCCGAAGAAGCGACGTTGCGCTGCGGCGACGATGGCACGATCGAGCTTCTGATCGGCACCCAGTCGACCGGCCAGGGGCACCAGACGGCGTATGCCCAGATCATCTGCGAGGATCTCGGCGTGCCGTTCGAGGCCATACGCGTCACCCAGGGCGATACCGGACGCATCCCCTTCGGCAACGGCACGAGCGGCTCGCGCTCCCTGCCCGTCGGCGGACCAGCGGTTCGCGCCGCGTGCGCGGCGCTCATCGAACGCGGCCGGGAACACGCCGCGCGCCTGCTGCAGGCGACGCAGGACGCCATCGTCTTCGCAGGCGGCCGCTTCACCGTCTTTGGAAGCGAACGCGGCATTGGCCTACTCGAGCTGACGGCGGCGGTCAACGCGCCGGAAAACCGGACGGCGGTTGAGGGCGAATCCGCCCTGCAGGCCAGCGGCCGCTTCGAACTCGCCGCCTCGACCTTCCCCAACGGCACGCACGTCTGCGAAGTCGAGATCGAGCCCGATACCGGACGTGTGCAAGTCGTCACCTACCACGTCGTCGACGACTTCGGCCGGGTGGTCAACCCGCTCCTCCTGGCGGGCCAGGTCCACGGCGGCATCGCCCAGGGGATCGGCCAGGCGCTGTTCGAGCGCGCCATCTTCGATCGCGAAACCGGACAGTTGCTCAGCGGCTCGTTCGTCGACTATGCGCTGCCACGCGCCCACGATATTCCGCCGATCGATTTCCGCTACAATCAGGTGCCGTGTACAACCAATCCCATGGGCATCAAGGGTGCCGGCGAGGCGGGAACCATCGGCGCCTGCGCCGCGGTGGTAAACGCGGCGATCGACGCGCTCTCGGAACTTGGTGTTCGGCATGTTGACATGCCGCTCACCCCCGAGACAATCTGGCGCGCCATTGCCAATGCCAGGTGCTGATCAGGACTTCGTCCGGATCACCGATGGCCAGATCACCGCAGGAGACAAACACCGTGAGCCTCGAGATCAAGGCCGACATGGTTGAACGCGTCCGCGACATCACGCTCCGCGCTGGCGCAGCAATCCTCGAAATCTACACCACCGACTTCGATGTCGAAGCCAAGGGGGACGCGTCACCGGTGACCGAGGCCGACCGCCGGGCGGAGACGCTGATTCTCGCCGCGCTGCGACAGGAGGTCACCGACGCCTATCCGATCGTCGCCGAGGAAGAAGCCGCGGCGGGGCGCGTGCCCGACGTCAACGGCACACCGTTCTGGCTGGTCGACCCCCTGGATGGCACGAAGGAGTTCGTCAAGCGTCAGGGCGAGTTCACCGTCAACATCGCCCTGATCGAGAACGGCCGGCCGATCCTCGGCGTCGTCCACGCGCCGGCGAAGAACGCCACGTACTGGGGCAGTCCTCTCGGCGCCTTCGCGGCGATCGACGGCGAACCGGCGCGGCCGATCGCCTGCCGGCCGATGCCAGCAACGGGCCTTGTCGCCGTCGCTAGCAAGTCGCATCGCAATCCCGAGCTGGAGGCGTTCCTCGCCCAGTACGATCTTGCGGAGTCGATTTCCTCGGGCAGCTCGATCAAGTTCTGCCTCGTTGCCTGCGGACGCGCCGACCTCTACCCACGCACCGGGCGGACGATGGAATGGGATACTGCGGCAGGCCACGCCGTCGTGCTCGCCGCCGGCGGCTCGGTCACCGACATGCAGGGCAAGGAGCTGACCTACGGCAAGCCAGGGTTCGACAACCCGCACTTCGTCGTCCGCGGCGCCCCGCCGCAGCCGTGATCGACGGCGTCCCCGCCGCAGCCGCGATCAACGGCGCCGACGCCTGGATCCGAAAAGCCTCGCCGGCCACCATCGCCGCGGCGGCGGGGCTTCTTCGCGCCGGCCGCCTCGTCGTCTTTCCGACGGAAACCGTCTATGGTCTGGGCGCGGACGCGACCAGCGAAGAGGCCGTCGCCCAGATCTTCGCGGCAAAAAGGCGGCCGCAGTTCAACCCGCTCATTGTCCACGTCACCGGGCTCGATGCTGCCGAGCGGATCGCCGTCTTTGATCCGCGCGCCCGTCGCCTGGCAGAGCGCCTGTGGCCCGGTCCCCTGACCCTGGTGCTGCCGCGGCGATCGGATTGCGGTCTGTCCCTGCTGGTCTCGGCCGGGCTTGATACCGTCGCCGTGCGCGCTCCGGACAACGCCACCGCGCGCTCGCTTCTCGACGCCTGCGAGCGGCCGATCGCCGCGCCGTCCGCCAACATCTCGGGCGGGATCAGCCCGACGATGGCGGCGGACGTCGAACCCGAACTGAGGAACGCCGTCGGCTGCGTGCTCGATGGCGGCGCCTGCCGGATCGGCATCGAGTCCACCATTCTCGACCTCAGCGGCGCAACGCCGGTGCTGCTGCGGCCGGGCGGCATTGCGCGCGAAGAGGTGCAGGCGCTGGCGGGACCGATCGCGCTCGCCGGAAGCGACGCGCCGGTGCGAGCGCCGGGCATGCTGCGCCGCCACTACGCCCCGCACCGGCCGTTGCGCCTTGACGCATCCGACGCACGCCCCGGGGAAGCGCTCCTCGGCTTCGGTCCCGGTTTTCGCGATGCGGCACTCAATCTCAGCCCCTCGGGTGACGTCGTCGAAGCCGCCTCCAATCTCTTTGCCATGTTGCGCGCCCTCGACCGGGCCCCCGGCTTTGCTGCGATCGCTGTCGCGCCGGTTCCGGCACAGGGCCTCGGCATCGCCATCGCCGACCGCCTGCGCCGCGCGGCAGCGCCTGCCGACGTCCTGGACGAGGGCAACGACGATCGCGGACCGGCCGCGCCCTGCATCCTGCCGGATCAGGCCTTTGATGCCTGACGGAACCACCGTGGGATCGCCATACGGCGATTGCAGCGAGGACGAGAGCGGTTCATGTCGAACATGATGGAGACAACCAGCGAGCCCTTCACCCAGCCATCGCCGCACTTGTTGAAGGAAATCCGCACGCTCGTCGGCGAGCGCGGCTGGATCGAGGGCAGCGAGGCGATCGAGCCCTACCTGACCGAGGAGCGTGGCCTGTTTCACGGCACGTGCGCCGCGGTCGTCCGCCCGGCCACCGTGATCGAGGCGGCGGCGGTCGTCCGCCTGTGCGCCGAGGCGCGCGTTCCGATTGTCCCCCACGGCGGCAATACCGGGCTCGTCGGTGGCGGCGTGCCACGCGGCGGCATCGTCGTTTCGACCGCCCGCCTGAACCGTATCCGCGCGATCGACGCCGTCAACCGGACGATGACCGTCGAGGCCGGGGCCATCCTCGCCGAGGTGCAGGCCGCGGCCGATGCCGCGGGCGCGCTGTTCCCGCTCAGCCTCGGCGCCGAGGGAAGCTGCCGCATCGGCGGCAACCTCGCCACCAATGCCGGTGGCATGAACGTCCTGCGCTACGGCAACGCCCGCGACCTGGTCCTCGGCCTCGAGGTCGTGCTGGCCGACGGGCGGATCTGGCACGGGCTGACCGGCCTGCGCAAGAACAACACCGGCTACGACCTGAAGCAGCTCTTCCTCGGCGCCGAAGGAACGCTCGGACTCATTACCGCCGCCGTGCTCAAGTTGTTCGCCAAGCCGAAGACGAGCGAGACGGCTCTCGTTGCCGTGCCGTCGGTCGACGCGGCGGTCGAGCTGTTCGCCCGGCTCAACGACGTGGCCGGCGATGCGCTCAGCGCCTTCGAGCTGATGGCGCGCATCGCCATCGATTTTTGCCTCCGCCACATCCCCGGCTGCGCTGATCCGCTCGGCGAGCCGGCCCCGTACTATGTCCTGCTGAAGTTGACCAGCCCCCGGCGAAACGATCCGCTGCGCGAGACCATCGAAGACGCGCTCGCCGAGGCGTACGAAGGCGGCATCGTCGTCGATGCCGTCGTGGCGCAGAACGAAGGCCAGGCCAGCGAATTGTGGCGGCTGCGCGAGAGCATCCCGGAAGCCCAGAAGCCGGAAGGCGGCAGCATCAAGAACGACATCTCCGTGCCCCTCTCACGGGTTGCCGAGTTCATCGCGCGGGCGAGCCACGCGGTGGAACAGGCGATGCCGGGGATTCGCCCGGTTCCGTTCGGACACCTTGGCGACGGCAACATTCACTTTAATCTCAGCCAGCCGATCGGCGCCGAGCGGGCGGCCTTCCTCAGCGCGTGGGACCGACTGGAACGCATCGTGTCCGACATCGCCGCCGAACTGGGCGGCAGCTTCTCCGCCGAGCATGGCATCGGCGAGCTCAAGCGCGAGACCTTGCTTCGCTACAAGTCGTCGGAAGAGATGGAACTGATGCGCAAGGTGAAGGCCGCGTTCGATCCATGCGGCATCATGAATCCCGGCAAGATCCTGGCACCCTAAGGCGCTCGCCACGACGGCGGGCCTGCGCAGAACCATAACGCAACGTCGATCCGTCCGTTTCGACCTTGGGCCGGGCGGACGGATCGGTATTGGGATAGACAAGGTTGCGGGATACGGGCGGCCCGGGAGGAACGCCGGGCCGCATCGCGGGGGGTTAGCGACGCGGCCCGGCACCCAAGGATTAAGCATGCGACCCATAGCTGGGGGGGTGGACGGATCGCCGCCGCTTCCCGGGCATTCTTAAGACTCTGTCTGTGCCTCCACCGCCATGCCGGACAATGCGACTGCCGGCCGGCGCACCACCATTCTGCGGCTCTGGTATCGCTCAAGAGCAACCATGACTCCCGCAGCGAGGAAAGGAATACTCTGCACCAAAAGCGTCGACGCGAATACTGTCATTTCGGTAATCTGCGTCGTGTTCAAGACAATCAGCACGATCGCCGAAGCGACAAGAAGACCGCCCAGGACCAATTCCCATAACGCCGGGTTTTCAGCGCCGCGCTTGGCGTTGCCGCCTTTGTCCGTCCGCTTGAACGGCAAGCGATCGCGGATCATCCCGACCAGAACGGCCCGCGCCACGGTAAACTGCAGACTCATCGCCGCCACTGCCGCCCCCGGCACGTGCTTCATCGGGGACCTTACCCGTTTAGCATATAACAAGACGCAATGCAGCAAATTGACGACAAAGGCCGCAAGCACCGGGACAGTAAAGGCGATCGTGGGGATGACGACGCCGACGAACACGATCACCGGCACCCAGATCAGGTTGAGGATCGAGGCGAGCGTACCCAGCGCATCGGCAAGCCAGAGCGACCAGCCGGTAACGAAGTGGAACTTCTGCGCCGGGGTGAGCGTGCGCGCGCCCGGAAGCATGTGCATCCAGTGCTTGCGGATGATCTGCATGGCGCCGTAGGCCCAGCGGAACCGCTGCGTCTTGAACGCCGTGAACGTGTCCGGAAGCAGGCCACGACCATAGCGATGGTTGGTGTAGAGCGCCTGATATCCGGCCTCGAACAGGCGAAGTCCGAGTTCGGTGTCTTCGCAGATGGTATCCGTGCCCCAGTCGCCGACCTCGTTCAGCGCCGAGCGGCGGACCATGCACATCGTGCCGTGGGTGATGATCGCGTCATCCTCGTTACGCTGGACCATGCCGATATCGAAGAATCCGGCGTATTCGCTGTTCATCGCCGCCTTCAGCGGGGTATGGGCGCCGTCGCGGTGATCCTGCGGCGCTTGCACGAGGCCGACCTTGGCATCGTTGAAATACGGCACGAGATCGGTGAGCCAGTCCGGCTCGACGACGTAGTCAGCATCGAGGACGGCGATGATCGCCGCATCGTCCGCAGTGTGCTGCAAGGCGACGTTGAGCGCACCGGCCTTGAAGCCGGTACAGGTGATGTTGAGGAACTTGAACCGTTCGCCCAGTTCGCGACAGCGCGCGGCCACCGGCGCCGAGTAGTGCGCCTCGGGGGTATTGTTGACGATAACGACGACTTCATAGTTCGGGTAGTCGAGCGCGGCGAGACTGTTCAGGGTCTCGACGACCATGTCCGCCGGCTCGCGATAGGCCGGGATATGGATTGACACCATGGGCGCCGGGCCGTTCAGCACCGGGCGTTCCCCGGCGCCGATCAATCGGCGCGGTCCGGGACCGAACAGGACCTCGGCGAGTTCGTGGACCTTGGCAAGCGTGATCACCGTCAGCGGGATCAGCATGAGAACACCGACGCCCCACATCACGCCGATACCGAAGGTCATGTAGTGGGAGAACGGATAGGCGAGCGCCGCGGCAATACCGAAGGCGAGCGCATTGGCGCACAGGGCAAAAGCCAGTGCGTGACCGAAGCTCGGACGGCGGAAGCTCAGACCACCCGCAGTCAGAAGCAGGCCGATGGCAAGGCCAGCGGCGGCCTTCCAGGGTACGTCGTGGGTTTGGACAAGACCCGTCAGCGGGAACTTTGCCACCCGATCGGCATCGAACAGACCCCAATAGGCGCCGACGCTCCCTTCGTTCACCTTCCAGGTTTGGTCGAACGCTTCGACGATGTTGTATTCGATGCCCTGGCGTTCGGCCTCGGCGATGAAATCACGGATGACTTCCGCCTGGATCAGGCGTCCCGGAACCGCATCGAGGCGGTTATAGCCCTGGCTCGGCCAGCCGAACTCGGCGACGACGATGCGCTTGCCAGGATAGGTCTTGCGCAGAAGGTCGATCTTCTCGAGCGTATAGCTGACCGCCTTGTCGGGAGCGACCCCTTCCCAATACGGCAGGATGTGCACGGCGAGGAAGTCCACCGCGCTGACCAGCTTCGGGTGCTGCATCCATTCGTACCAGATTTCACCGGTTGAGACCGGCACACGGACCTGCTTCTTCGCCTTGTTGATCAGGGCGATCAGCTCGTCCGGCGTGCGTTCGCCGCGCAGCAGGACCTCGTTGCCGACCAGCAGCGAGCGGACGTTGCGGTTCTGCTTCGTCAGTTGAACCGCTGTCTCGACCTCGGCCTTGTCGCGTTCCGGCGTATCGCCGATCCAGGCGCCCAGTGAAACGTTGAGGCCGAGCTTGCCGGCGATTGCCGGTACCTGATCGATGCCGTCGATGGTCGAATAGGTGCGCACGCCTTGGGCGACGTCAGCAATGACGCTCAGGTCCTGCTTGATCTGCTCCGCCGGGATGATCTGCCGGTGCGTGCGCGGGTCTTCGCCTTGCAGGTACGGGCTATAGGAGACGTAGTCGATTGCGCTGTCGAGATCGGCCGGCGTTGCCGACCGGTCGGTATAATACCAGGCCGCAGCTTGAATGGCCGCTGCGACAGCCACCGCAGTCAGTACGATCCGCATTGGATGAACCGATATGTTGGGGGTGAGTGTGGCGGTGACGAGAAGTCGAAACCCTATCCACTGCGACACACATTGTCGCTTGCCCATAAGGTAGGTTGACTTTGTGTCACGTTTAAGGCGACGTCTTTCCTATCTTGGGTCACTTGGCGCCAGTCTCCGGGGTCTTCGCCGACGGATCAGCAGGCGCGACACCACTGCCGGCCGGCTTTGCCGCCGGTTCGGCCGGTTTCTCAGGCGCTCCAGCCGGTTTCTCGGCCGGTTTTTCCGCCGCTCCAGCCGGTTTGTCGGCTGGTTCGGCGGGCCGCCCCGGGACGGTCTCCGGCTGCTTATTGACGGCCTCCCCGTTGCCTTTCTTGGCCGTCAAGGGCGCTGGGCGGCGGTTGGGATCAGTCCAGCAGGCGGCAACGAGGTCGGCAAGAGCGTCGTTCTCCGCCATGCCGATGTTGGCGACGCAGCCGAACGCCTTACTGAGATGAGCCTCGGGACAGCCGAAACGGAGATAAAAAGGAATGAAATCATTCGCCGTCATTGCGTCGTCGCGAAATAACAGGCTGACGATGCGCTGACCCAGCCAACTGCATTCCTCGCGCAATGCCGGATTTTCCTGTTGGCCTTCTGGTGGAATGATCGGCCGTGGCGGCGGCGTGCGTTCTTTGACTTTTCCTTCGCGATCGGAATTCGTGCCCTTTGCATCCCGGTCGAGACTCGTCGACGGATACTGGGCGAATGCGATCGATCCTCCATCGCCGCTGAATCCTGCACATATCAGCATTGCCACTGTCGCCATTCCGACACGCAGTGCGTTCATAATCAACCCGTTAGTCGTGAATCTCGCCAAGAATCGAGCGTGTGTATCGCAAGGCGAAACGTAATGCAATCGCCGCACAGGTCAATGCCTCGTCGAACGCGCCGATCCGCCCGGCGGTTCTTCACCAGAACATCACCGTCGGCGGGCCGCGCCGACGAGCCGTGCCGGCGGCAGCCGCGGCGACGCATCCTGCGCCATCGAAGTCTAACGCAATGTTAACCGCACATGCCGACAATAAGAGTGTCATCGCCATCGGCGGCTCGTGCATTCGAACACGGCGTCGCGCCGTCTGACGAACACGGCGGTGCGCCGTTTGACGAACACGGCGTTGCGCCGTTTGAACGGGCGTTCGCCGGGAACGCCGCCAACGCGCATGACACTTGGATCTGGATCGCCGATGAACCTGTTTTCACTTATCCGCTCCCAAGCAACCGCGACGGAACCGACGAACCGCTCCGAGGCACGCCCCGACGGCGGCTCGCTCGTCGACTCCGGACCGGAGGACGAGGTTGCGCCAATGCAAAGATCGAGTACCTCGCGCGCCGAGACACTGGCGGATGCGCTCTGCGGGGTCGACGAGATGGTGTTCGTTCTTGACGACGTCGGCCAGTTCACCGCAGCCAGTAGCTCTTTCCTCAGCATGCTCGGCATCGACGAGGCGATATTGCCGGGGCTCACCGCCGAGGCGGTGTTTTTCGAGGGACTTTCAACCGCCGCCGGCGAACCTCGCACGCCTGTTCGCTTTCGCGGCGTCGACGACGCCTGCTACGTGGCCGACCTGTCCTTGTCGACGGTCACTCTGAACCCCGGCATGGTGTTCAAGGTCGGCGTACTCTCAGCGCTCAAGGTCGACAGCACAATGCCGGCGACGCGCGTGGCGAACCATGCCGCCTGCCCGCCGGCCTTCAATGCGGCGATGCGCAACCGACTGAAGAGTAAACCCGCGCCCATCCGCCTGACCGCCGGTCGGATCGAACTCATTGGCCTCGAAGAGGTGAAGGCCGCCCTCGGCCCCAAATGGCCATCCGCCGCCGAGCGCGCAAAGGCGGTCGCGGTGTCGGTGCTGAAAAAGCGTCTCGACGATAATGATATGTTCACAGAAACAACCGGAGATGCCTTCCTCGTCTGCTTTGGCGGCCTCGATTGCGCCGCGGCACGCATCAAGTCCGAATTGATCAGTCGGGAAATTCGTGACCGGCTGGTTGGCACGAAAAACGACGTATTCAACATCGTCGCGCAAACCGAAACCGTCGAAATTGCCGAGGCGGTCTCCGGTGAGGTCGACGTCCTCGGCACAATCATCAAGCAACTCGACGAAGCACGAGCCGCTCAACGGCGCGCTGTCGCCGCCCAGATCAGCGAATATCTCTCGGCGGCCTGCCTGCAGTTGACGCCGGTGATGACGCGCAACCTCCAGTCCACCGGCCTGATGGATGCGCGCATCGGCGGTGGCCACCTGCCGTGGCTATCGGACCACGAGCCGACGGACGAAGATCTGAAGTTGATCTTCGACCTTGATGCCGTGCTGCTCGGGCTTGTCACCAAGCACATCTATCAGGCCCAATGCTCCGGGCGGGCACCCGCAATTATCGTTCCGGTCAGCTACTCGACGTTGAACGAGCGAAAATTCCTGCATCCTTTCATGACCTTATGCCGCAGCATCGACGAATCGGTGCGCAATCGCATCATATTCGAGGTCTACGGCCTGACACCGAACGTCGGCCAACTCCGTCTGCAGGAATTGCTGTCATGCCTTGCGCCGTTTTCGGCTCACCGCATCTTGCGCGCGCGGAACGTCAAGCATCAATTCGTCGATCTCAACCGCTTCCGTCTTTCGCTCATTTCCATCCAGGCGGACCGTGCCCACACGCGCGGCACCGGCGCCGGTCGATCGTTCGAGGCGTTTGCGGCAATGGTGCATCGCTCGGGAACGTTTGTGGCGATGACCAGCAACAGCGGCTGCCGTCTGCTGGTTCGAGGCATTGCCGGCGAGGACAGCGCCGAGTGGTATCTTGCGCGCGGAGCGGACTTTGTCTGCCTCGTCTCAAACGAGTGGCGCGGCGCGAACGCGGAGTCGGACTTTATGCAAACGAGCCGCTGATGCCTCCCGCACGATTGCCCACCGCCGAGTTGATCGACGCCGAGATGATCATCGCCCAAACCCATCATTGAGGGCTGAGACGCAATACGAAACGCCGTCTCAAATAAGTATGTAAAATGAAGAATCGCATCGCGAGGCGGGCAGCCAGTCGTTTGTCAGGGTGATGCTGTCCGAACATCGGCACGAAACGCCGCACTTCGCCGAGACCCGGCGCACCCAGCACACCAGTTGTGTCGATAACGCATGATCGGTCCGGCGCGACCCGCAGAATCAGGCGGCGATGCGCGATCTGCCGCGCTTTTCGCCTCTTGATCGGCGTGATGGTGTCGCGCCAACGCGTGTACGCCGTCGGCGGGAACCGCTGATAAGCCCCGAGGCGGGCATTGTAAGCCGACGACCTGGCAGCTCCGAACGCTTCCGCCTTGATCCGCGTCGCGTTTTCTCGCAGGCTCCCGCGTCGCGCAGACGTTCGCAGCGGACGTCCGACGCTCTACGATCAGGCCGCCGATGAGCATACGAATACGCAAAGCAAGGATTGCGCGCCGCCTGTCACGGCGCCAGCCGCTGCCAATTGTCGCGCGCGGCGCGGCACAAAGACGCATTCTCGCCGTGGGCCTGTTCACTGCCGTAGGCCTCGCGACCGCCGCCCCCTCGCCAGCCGCGGCGATCGAGCCGTTCGCGATGAACCAGGCGGTCGAATTCCAGGCCGACGAGCTTACCTACGACAGCGCCACCAAGGTCATTCATGCCACGGGCAACGTCGTGGCGGTCCAGAACAATCGTCGGCTCATCGCCGATTCGATGACCTACGACGAATTGAACAATCGGGTGACCGCCGATGGCCATGCCACGCTCTTCGAGCCCTCGGGCGAAGTCATCCATGCCCAGACCTTCGACGTTACCGCCGATCTGAAGAACGGCATCATCGAAGACATGCGCGCCGTTCTTGCCGATGGATCGCGGGTTACCGCCAAGCACGGCGAGCGCCACGACGGCGATATTACGACGATGACCGATGCCACCTACACGCCGTGCCTGCCGTGCGCCAAGGATCCGTCGCGCACGCCGCTGTGGCAGGTGCGCGCGGTCAAGGTCACGCACGACCAGGAGGACAAGATCGTCGAATTCAGCCACTCCTGGCTCGACTTCTCGGGCGTTCCGGTTTTTTACATTCCCTACTTCTACCAGCCGGATCCGACAGTAAAGCGCAAGAGCGGCCTGCTGATTCCGAGCTTCGGGGAGACGTCGGATCTCGGCTTCGTCGCCAAGATCCCTTATTTCGCCGTTCTGTCCGACCAGCAGGACCTGACCATCACTCCCTGGCTGACGACGCAGGAGGGCCCTGTTCTGGAAATGCGCTATCGTCAGGCGCTTCAGCACGGGACGATCGATTTCGACGGCAGCGGCACCTACGATACCGACCAGCGCGCGCGCGGCCATGTCATGGGCGAGGCGCGTTACGACATCGATGATACGTGGCGTGGCGGCCTCGACGTGCAGCGGGCGACCGATCGGACTTACCTGCGCCGCTACAACTTCAACAGCCAGCGCACGTTGACGACGCGTCTCTTCGCCGAGGACTTCATCGGTAACAACGATTATTTCACCGGCAACGCCATAGCCTTCCAGGACCTCGACCAGGATATCGAGCAGAGCGACGTGCCCTACGTCGCGCCGTGGCTTGACTACTACCACTCCGGCGATATGGACCGCTTCGGCGGATACACCGACCTGCACCTCGACGCCGCGGCGCTCACCCGCGAAACCGGCACGGATACCCGGCGAATGTCGGCGCGCGCCCAATGGCAGCGGCCGTTCGTCGGCCCGATTGGCGACCTGATGACCGTCTCGACGGCGATCTGGGGCGACGGCTATAACGTCAATGATCAGACGACGTCCGAGCGGGATAACGACTTCAACGGGTTTTCCGGGCGCGTTTTCCCGCAGGCGAGCGCACAATGGCGGCTGCCGCTCGTGCGCGAGGGCAGCATACAGCAGGTCATCGAGCCGATCGGCGAACTCGTGCTCGCTCCCAACTTCGGCAATCCGAGCCGCATTCCCAACGAGGACAGCCAGGATTTCGAGCTCCGCGACACCAACCTCTTCGGCTTCGACCGCCTGCCAGGCATCGACCTGGTCGACGAAGGCTCACGGGTCAACTACGGCCTGAACTGGTCGGGCACGGACATCGACGGGCGACGGGCCTCGGCCTTCGTCGGACAAAGCTACAGCTTCTTCGACGATCACACCTTCGGTCCAGGCACCGGTCTTCAGGACAAGGTTTCGGACGTCGTCGGCTCGCTGGACCTGGTCCCGACGCCGTGGCTCGATCTGCTCTATCGCACCCGGCTTGACCACAACTCGCTCGACATGCGCCGAAACGAGCTCACCGCTCGCTTCGGCGTCGACGCCCTGCGGCTGAAGACGACGTACGTCCGCTACGACGGACAACCGCAGAACGATCTCGAGGGGAGCCAGGAAGCGCAGTATGCGCTGGATTCGCAGCTCACCCGTTACTGGAGCGGGCGGATCTACGGCATCACCGATATCGACGCCGAAAGTCAGCGTGAGATCGGCTTGCGTGCGGTCTACGAAGATGACTGCTTCGTTTTTTCCGCCGATATCGCCCGGCAAAACTTCAAGGACAAGGACGTCGAGCCCAGCAACGTAATCTTCTTCCGGGTCGGCTTCAAAACCCTGGGTGATATCGGTGGCGGCGTTAATGCCGGCGGCGGATAATTTGCCGGCGACACCGTGATCGGCCTATCATTGCCTCGTGCGTCGTTCCCAAAAGGCTTGCATACCGCCCTGCAAATGACCCTCCTTCCTCGCCTCATAGCCGGCATCGCCCTCGGATGTTTGCTCGCCTTGCCGCTGCCATGCGTCGCCCTCGGCGCTACGGCCCCCGAACAGGGCATTGCCGCCGTCGTCAACGACGACGTCATTTCCGTACATGACCTCGATACGCGCATCGCCCTGGTGCTCGCCACCTCCAATCTCGCGGACACGCCGGAGAATCGCCGCCGGCTCGCGCCCGAAGTTCTGCGCACGCTGATCGACGGAACGCTGAAGCGCCAGGAAATGCGCAAGCAAGGCGTCTCCGTGCCGCAAAGCGACATCGACCGGGCGCTCACCCAGATTGCGTCGCAAGTCAACATCCAGCCCGGGCAGCTTGCCGATTATCTCCAGGCGCACGGGGTTCACATGTCGACGCTGATCGACCAGCTCGAAGTCGAAATCGGCTGGATGAAGGCGATTTCCCGCATCGCCGGCGACCGCGCCAACGTCAGCGCCGAGGAGGTTGACGAAGAGATGGCACGACTGAGCGCGGGAAGCGCCGACGTTCAGTATCACCTCAGCGAGATCTTCTTGCCGCTCGACGATTCGGCCGATCAAGACACTGTCGAGGAGACGGCGCAACGGCTCGTCGCGGAAGCACGCGGCGGTGCCAATTTCGCCGCGCTGGCGCGGACGTTCTCGCAAGGTCCGGCGGCGGCGAACGGCGGTGATCTCGGCTGGGTGGCTCGCAACCAACTGGACACTCCGATTCAAACGGTGGTGGCGACACTGCGGCCCGGCGAAATCTCTGATCCGATCCGCGCGCAAGGTGGCTACTTCATCCTCGCCATGGCTGGGCAACGGGCGGGCGCCAGCGCCGGTAAGACCGTCCTGTCGCTGCAACAGATCTTTCTCGCACTGCCACGTTCGGCGAGTGATGCGGAGGTCAGCGCGGCAGCACTCGCGGCGCGCAATGTCGGCCTCGGCGTCAAGGACTGCAGCGATTTCGCGGCGCGGGCCAAGGCCGCCCCTGGCATAGCGTCGAACAGCATCCCAGCGATCGAACCTCAGACCATGCCGCCTGAGCTGCAGCAAATCATCGCGCCGATGCAGCCGGGGGACGTAACCACGCCGCTGCGGACTCCGGACGGCTTTCTCGTCGTGATGCTCTGCGATCGCCAGGAGCAGGAATCGGCGGTCGAGGACCGCCAGGCGGTTGAGCGGCGTCTGCACGAACAGAAGCTCTCGGCGACGGCACGGCGTCTGCTGCGTGACCTGCGTCGCTCCGCGCTGCTGGATGTCCGCATGTGACCTCTCCTCTCGCCGTCAGCGAGAGTCCGGTGCCGCTGGCGGTAACCATGGGTGAGCCCGCGGGCGTCGGCGGCGAGATCGTGCTGAAGGCGTGGCGGAGCCGTCTGGCGAATATCCCGCCTTTTTTCGTCATCGATGACGCGCGCCGTCTGCAAAGGCTGTCGGAGTCTCTGGGACTCGGCGTTCCGGTCGGCGTCATCGACGCCGCGAGCGAGGCGGTGGAACGGTTCGCGACGGCGCTTCCGGTCGTCCATCGGCCGCTGCCGCGACGCGCCGTGCCCGGCACGCCCGATCCCGAGAATGCCGCCGCCGTGATCGCCGCGATCGAGATCGCCGTGGCGATGGTCCAGGCCGGCGAAGCGGCCGCGGTGATTACCAATCCAATCCACAAGAAGTCGTTGTACGACGCCGGCTTTCGCTTCCCCGGCCATACCGAGTTCCTGGCAGCGCTGGCCGGTGGCGACGTTCGCCCGGTGATGATGCTGGCGTGCCCGGTCCTGCGCGTTGTGCCAGTCACTGTGCATGTCAGCTTGCGACAGGCGATCGAGACCCTGCACGCCCCCGACATCGTTGATATCGCTCACATAACCTTCGATGCGCTGCGCCGCGATTTCGGCATCGCCCGGCCTCGCCTCGCCGTCGCCGGGCTTAACCCACATGCCGGAGAGGACGGCACCATGGGCGATGAGGAATCAACGATTATCGCGCCCGCCATCGCCCGCTTGCGCGCCCAGGGGCTCGACGTCGCCGGTCCCTTGCCGCCGGACACGCTGTTCAGTTCCCGCGCGCGCAAGGGTTACGACGCGGCACTGTGTATGTATCACGACCAGGCCCTGATCCCGCTGAAGGCACTCGACTTCGACGGCGGCGTTAACGTCACTCTCGGCCTGCCGTTCGTTCGCACCTCTCCCGATCACGGCACCGCCTTCGATATCGCCGGCAGCGGACAAGCCAGCGAGGCCAGCCTCACCGCAGCATTAATCCTCGCCGCCAATCTCGCACGCGGGCGCGGTGACGGCGCGCAGTAATGCCCGCACACCCGGCCATGCCCCCCGCTCTGCCGCCCCTGCGCGAGGTCATCCGCCGCCACGACCTCGCGGCGCGGCGCACCCTTGGCCAGCACTTTCTGCTCGATCTCAACCTCACCGCCCGCATCGCCCGCGCCGCGGGCAACCTTTCCGGCCGCTCGGTGATCGAGGTCGGGCCGGGACCGGGTGGCCTCACCCGCAGCCTGCTCGATACTGATGCCGCGGCGGTGTTCGCCATCGAGAAAGACCCGCGCTGCGTCGCCGCCCTGGCCGACCTCGCCGCGCTGCATCCGCAGCGCTTCGTCATCGTCGAAGCCGATGCGCTGGACCTTGACCTTGCCATGCTCGCGCCCCCGCCGCGTTACATCTGCGCCAACCTGCCCTACAACGTCGCGACCCCGTTATTGATCGGCTGGCTGCGCCGCATTACCGATTTCGACGGACTGACCTTGATGTTTCAAAGGGAGGTTGCCGATCGACTGACCGCGCCGCCGGGAAGCCACGACTACGGCCGGCTGTCAGTGATCACGCAGTGGCTGACCCGCCCGCGCTTCGAGTTCAACGTCGATCAGCGGGCGTTCACTCCACCGCCGAAGGTGACGTCGAGCGTCGTGACGCTGATCCCCCGCCCCGAGCCATTGGCTCCGGCCAACTTCGCGGCACTCGAACGGGTGACCGCCGCCGCCTTCGGCCAACGGCGCAAGATGCTGCGCGGCAGCCTCAAGCCTCTGGGCCTCGACCCCGCCGCAGTCGGCGTCGATCCAACCCGCCGGGCCGAGGAGCTTGGCGTCGAAGAGTTTTGCGCCCTGGCGCGGCTGCTGGCGGAGAAGGGCGATGCCGCGCGGTGATCCGCAGGCGCCGGTCCCGCCCCGACGCGCCGCAACGCCATCCATCTGGATCATTCTCGCCGTTCCACCGCTCTTCTGGGCGGGGAATTTTGTCATCGGCCGTGCGCTGCATGCCGATATTCACCCGCTCGCGCTGACATTCTGGCGCTGGGTCGTGGCGGCCGCCGTCTTGCTGCCGTTCACGATCACCGACGCGTGGCGGCGACGCGCCACCTTACGACGTCACTGGCCATTGCTCGTCGTGCTTTGCCTCAGCGGAATTGTTGCTTTCCAATATGTTGTCTATCAGGGGCTGCAGACGACGACCGCGATCAACGGCGTGCTCATCATCGCGACCATCCCCGTCGCCATCCCGATCACCGCCTTTTTGCTCGACGGCACGACGATCAGCGCGCGCCAAGCCCTCGGCATCGCGATCTCGTTCGCCGGGGTTGCCATCGTGATTCTGAAGGGCGATGTGCGTTTCGCCGAAGGCTTGCGGTTTCTCGCCGGGGACCTGTGGGTGTGCCTCGCTGTCCCGGCATGGTCAATTTATTCGGTTTTGATTCGCCGCCGACCGAACGACCTGCCGCCGCTGACCTTGCTCTTCGTCACGGTGGTTCTCGGCATTGTTCTGCTCGCGCCCGGATATGCCCTCGAGCAGTCCGTATTGGGAGGATTTCAGCCGACGGTGCAGACGCTTGCCGCCATCGGCTACGTCGGCGTTTTTGCCTCGGTCATCGCCTTCGCCTGCTGGAACCACGGCGTTGCCGCAGTTGGCGCCGCCAAGGCCGGACTGTTCATCCATCTCATGCCGGTGTTCGCCGCCATTCTCGCGGTGCTGTTCCTCGGCGAACAGCTCCACCAATTCCACGTCATCGGCGTCATTGCGATCGCGCTCGGCATCTGGTGCTCGTCAACGGCGCGACGCTGAACCGGGCAAATTCACGCACGCCCCGAGATCTTCCCGGCTCATCATCTTGACGAACTCGGCAAGGCCGATCTGGCGTTCGCGCCGCAGGCGCTCGGCATCAAGGATCGCCTGAACCGCAGCAACCGCTACGTCAATTTGCCGATTGACCACGATGTAGTCGTACTCCGCCCAGTGGCTCATCTCGTCCGCCGCCTTCGCCATGCGGGCGCGCACGACCTCGTCGCTGTCCTGCGCTCTCGTATGCAAGCGCCGCTCGAGCTCGCCATGGGATGGCGGCAGGATAAAGACACTGACCAGATCGTCGCGGGCGTTCTGCCGCAACTGCTGTGTGCCCTGCCAGTCGACGTCGAACAGAACGTCGCGCCCGGCCCGCAGGGTTTCCTCGACCGGACCACGCGGACTGCCGTAGCTGTTGCCGAACACCGTGGCGTATTCGAGAAGCTGATCGTGCTCGACCATCGCGGTGAACGTCGCGCGATCGACGAAGCGGTAGTCGCGGCCGTCGACCTCTCCCGGACGGGGCGGCCGGGTGGTCGCCGAGATCGACATCGACAACGCCTTATCGCGGTCAAGCAGCGCCCGGGCAATTGTTGACTTTCCGGCTCCCGATGGTGAGGAGAGCACCAGCATCAGTCCACGCCGGGTGATCGCCATCGGGGCGACCTTGCACGCGTCGTCCGTTTGATCACTCAATGTTCTGTACCTGCTCGCGGATCTGCTCGATGGTCGCCTTCAGGTCGAGGCCGACCCGTGTCAGTTCGATGTCTCCCGACTTGGCACACAGCGTATTCGCTTCACGATTGAATTCCTGGCAGAGGAAATCAAGCTGACGGCCGACAGCGCCACCGCGTTCGAGCAGCGCCACGGCGGCCTCGTGGTGCGCGCGCAGGCGATCGAGTTCCTCGCGGGAATCGGCCTTTGTGGCAAGAAGCGCGATTTCCTGGGCCAAGCGTTCTTCCGGCAAGGCTGGTGACTGGCCGAGCAATGACGCCAGTTGTTCCTTCAGTCGGGCGGCGATCGCCGCCGGATGCAGCGAAGCGAGGACACTTGCCCGCTCGGCGAGGACGGACAACCGGACGAAGTGCTCGCAGAGCACCGTGGACAGCCGCCGGCCTTCTGCCCGACGCACATCGATGAGCGTGGCCAATACTTGGTCCAGCCCTGCCAGTAACGTCGCTTCGAGCGTGGCGCGCTCCGCGCCGGTCGGAACCGGATCACTCACCTCGATGACGCCGCGCAGGGCGAGCAGACCCTCGGCGCTCGATGGCCGATGATCGGCCAGCCGGGATTCGACCTGCGGAACCAGTGCCAGAACGGCGTCGAGAACCTGCGTGTTGATCCGCACCGCCTGATCGCCTCCGGTCCAGGCGAGCTGCAGCGTCAGCGAAACATTGCAGCGCTTGAGCCCGGCTCCCACCCGCTGCCGCACGGCCGGTTCCAATGCCTCGAAGCCGGCGGGCAGACGACTGCGAATGTCGAGTCCGCGGGCATTGACGCTCCGTACCTCCCACGTCCAAGCGCAGGTTGGTGTACTTCCTTCCAAGCGGGCAAAGCCGGTCATCGAAGCAATCGTCATTTCAACCATCCTTGCATCCCACCTGCCGTCTACCCCGTCTCAGCCGCAAAAGGACGGACATGGCCCCGCCCGCCACGGCTCTATTCCGCTCCCTGGCCGCCACCATTCAATTTGCGCCATCGCGCGACGTTGCGCAGATGCTCGTCGAGGGTACGGGCAAACGCATGTCCGCCGGTGCCGTCGGCGACGAAGTAAAAGTCCTCGCTCTGCGCCGGCCGAAGCACGGCCAGCAGCGCGGCCCGGCCGGGATTGGTGATGGGCCCGGGCGGCAGTCCTTCATTCAGGTAGGTGTTGTACGGCGAGCGCACCTGCAGATCGGCGAGGGTCAGCGGCCGGGGCGGCTCGCCACCGCCCCACAGGGCGAAAACCACCGTCGGATCAGCCTGCAGCCGCATCCCCGCCTTCAGGCGGTTCAGGAATACGGCGGCAACGCGGGGCCGTTCATCGGCAATGCCCGTCTCCTTCTCAACGATCGAGGCGAGAATCAGCGCCTCGCGCGGCGAGATCCAGCGGCAGCGACGCATCGCGCTGCGTCCAGAGTTCCTCAAGCGAAGACGACATGGCCTGCGACATTCGACGTAGCAGGTCATTGCGGGTGTCCCCCCACGTATAGTTGTAGGTCTCGGGAAGCAACGCACCTTCGGCCGGCAGAGCCGCCACCGTGCCTTCCAATCCGGGTGCCTCGTTGAGAAGTTCGAGCACCTGTTCGCTGCTCGTCCCCTCCGGCACGGTCAGCCGCCGGACGAACACGTCACCGTCGCGCAGCATGGCGAGAACGTCACGCATGCTCGTCCCGGCGGGAAAACGATATTCGCCAGCGCGAAGGGCGCCGGTCGATCCTTCCATCCGGGCGGCGAGTTCAAACAGCAGCGGTGAGGAAACAACGCCGGCGATGCCGAGCAGTCGGGCGATATCGGAAACGCTCGCGCCTTTTGGAACGATGACGGACGACCCCTCGATCAGGGGGCCCGGCCGGTCGTAGAGGTTGTACACCCACGCCACGCCGCCGGCGAATACCACCATCACGATCGCAGCGACAAGAACGATGCGCGCGACGCGGCGCATGGCGCCGCGCGCCCTCAGTTCAGCTTACGGAAGATCAGCGACGCGTTGGTGCCGCCAAAGCCGAACGAATTGGACAGCGCGGCCCGAACCGGACGTTCCTTAGCGACGTGCGGGACGAGGTCGATGTCGCAACCGTCCGACGGATTGTCGAGGTTGAGGGTTGGCGGAATTTGCCCGGTCTCGATCGCCTTGATCGAGAAGATCGCCTCGGCGGCGCCGGCCGCTCCCAGCAGGTGACCGATCGACGACTTGGTCGAAGACATCATCACCGAATAGGCGGCGTCACCGAACAGCCGCTTGACCGCCCCGAGCTCGATCTCGTCGCCCAGAGGGGTCGACGTTCCGTGCGCATTGATATAGTCGATTTCGTCCGGGGCGATGCCGGCGCGGCGAAAGGCCATCTCCATGCAGCGCGATGCACCGCTGCCATCGTCCGCGGGCGCCGTTATGTGGTGGGCATCGCCGGACATCCCGTAGCCGATGACTTCGGCATAGATCGTCGCGCCGCGCTTCTTCGCATGCTCCAGTTCCTCGAGGACGAGGACGCCGGCCCCCTCGCCCATCACGAAACCGTCGCGCTCCTTATCCCACGGCCGGGACGCTCTTTGCGGCGTATCGTTGAATTTCGTCGATAAGGCGCGGGCAGCGGCGAATCCGGCAATTCCAAGGCGGCAGATCGCCGCTTCCGCGCCACCGGCAATCATGACGTCGGCGTCGTCCCACATGATCATACGGGCGGCGTCACCGATCGCATGCGCGCCGGTCGCGCACGCCGTGACCACCGAGTGATTGGGCCCCTTGAAGCCATACCGGATCGAAACGTGCCCGCTCGCGAGGTTGATCAGCGCTGCGGGAATGAAGAACGGGCTGAGCCGGCGGGTCTGGCCCGTCTCCATCAGCGCCGCACCCTTGGCGATTTCCGGCAATCCACCGATCCCGGAGCCAATCAACACCCCCGTGCGGATGCGGTCTTCCTCGCTTTGCGGCTTCCAGCCGGCGTCGCTCACCGCCTGCTCGGTCGCCGCCATCGCGAAGACGATGAAACTATCCATCCGCCGCTGGTCCTTCGGCGGCACCCACTCGTCAGCATTGAAGGCACCGCTCGCGGTCTCGCCGCGCGGAACCTGACCCGCCACCCTTGCCGGCAAGTCGGAGACGTCGAACGTCTGGATGGCGCGGATGCCGGACTCGCCAGCGATCAGACGCTCCCAATTGACATTCACTCCGCAACCGAGCGGCGACACCAGCCCCATGCCGGTGATGACGACACGTTTCATCGCGTACTCCCGTCCTCTGACTGCTCCCCCGTCACTCCGCGACGATCCGTCGGAAGCATTCGTCGGCCGGCCAAGCCGCTAGGCGGTCGCGTTCTTGATGTAGTCGACGGCATCCTTGACGCTCAGAATCTTTTCCGCGGCCTCGTCCGGAATCTCGATACCGAATTCTTCCTCGAAGGCCATCACAAGTTCGACGGTATCGAGGCTGTCCGCGCCGAGATCATCGATAAAACTGGCGTTCTCGACCACTTTACCTTCCTCGACACCCAAATGCTCGACAATGATTTTCTTGACCCGCTCGGCGACGTCATTCATCGGTTCTTCCCTCGATCTGATTGACTTGTGGATTGTTTTCGGCCCTGTCCCCCGGGCACGATCGTCTGTTGCGCCGCGGCAAGAGCGGCGCTTCGTAACACACTTTCTCGGCCCTGACCAGCGCCGGACCGAAGCGCGTGACACCCTCGCGACAACGGTGTGTCGCTCATGAGGGCATCGCCATGCCGCCGTTCACATGCAGGGTCTGGCCGGTCACGTAGGCGCCCTCCTCGGCGGCAAGGTAAACGACGCAGGCGGCAATGTCTTCGGGCGCGCCGAGACGGCCAGCGGGCACCGCCGACAGCACCGCCTGTCGACGCGCCTCCGGCAGCGCCGCGGTCATGTCAGATTCGATAAAGCCCGGAGCCACGCAGTTGGCCGTAATTCCGCGATTTGCCACCTCGTGAGCCAGCGCCTTGGTCATACCGATCATTCCCGCCTTCGCCGCGGCGTAGTTCGTCTGACCCGGATTGCCGATGGCTGCAACCACGGAGGTGATGCCGATAATCCGGCCCCACCGCCGTTTGACCATGCCGCGCAGGAGCGCGCGGGTGAGCCGGAACGGCGCTGAAAGATCAACGTCGAGAACGGCATTCCAGTCGGCGTCGGACATCCGCAGGGCGAGACCATCCCGAGTGATGCCGGCGTTATTGACGAGAATGTCGACCTGCCCCAGGGCCTCGTTCGCAGCGCTCGCCAGCGCCTCGGCGGCGCCGTCGGCGGCCAGATCGGCGGGCAAAACTTTCGCCGTTGCCGGCAAATCGGCCGCGATCCGCTCAAGCGCCGAGATGCGTGTCCCGGAAATACCGACAATCGCGCCCTGGCTGGCAAGCGCCCGGGCGATCGCCGCGCCGATTGCGCCGGACCCCCCGGTCACCAAGGCGCGCTTTCCTGTCAAATCGAACATGCGTTACCTTAATTCCTGCCGATGCGTCCCGCCCGCCGCGAGTCATTGCCGCAGCTTCGATGCGCCGGCTTCAGAAACCACGATCGGAGCTCGTCCCGCGCGGCACGAAGTGACGATGCACGACCAATTTGCCGTGTCAAGCACGGGGCGCGTTGCGGTCTGTTGACCGTGACATGCATCCGTGTCGAGCGAAAGACTTGCGCGACGCGAAGGATCGTGCTTTTTTCGCCGCTTGGCCTCCTTGCCGGGCTCATCCGGCTATGTCGACCGGTGTCGGCTGAGATAAGCCAGAGGGAGAATAATAAGGTGCCGTATTATGAGTGCGTGTTCATCGCGCGCCAGGACATCTCTGCGCCGCAAGTCGAGGCGCTGACCGACAATTTTGCCAAGATCGTCGAAGAGGGAAGCGGAACCGTCGCCAAGCGCGAATACTGGGGCCTTCGCGGTCTCTCGTTCCGCATCCGCAAGAATCGCAAGGGTCATTACATGCTGCTCAATCTCGACGCGCCGCCGGCGGCGGTCCTGGAGATGGAACGGCAAATGCGCCTGAACGAAGACATTATCCGCCATCTGACGATCCGCGTCGAGGAACTGCAGGAAGGCCCGAGTGCCATCATGCTGAGCCGCTCGACCCGTGACGATCGCCCGCGCCGCGACGACCGCTTCGGGGACCGTCCGCCCCGTGAGGACCGCCATCGCGAAGATCGCTTCCGCGGTGGCGAGCGCTCCGAGCGCAGACCGGCTGCCGGAACCGATGCCGACGGCGCAGGCTCGTGGCAACCGGCCACGTCGTCGCAGGACCAGGAGTAAGAGGATGAACGCGCGCCGTCCGTTTTTTCGCCGCCGCAAGAGCTGCCCGTTTTCCGGCGCCAACGCGCCCGTGATCGATTACAAGGACATCAAGCTGCTGCAGCGATTCGTCTCCGAGCGTGGCAAAATCGTACCCAGCCGCATCACCGCGGTCTCGGCGCCCAAACAGCGTGAGCTGGCCCGTGCGATCAAGCGTGCGCGCTTCCTTGCGCTGTTGCCGTATCTGATTCGTTAGCATCACAGCGCCTTTTGCCCGCGGACGGACGCCGGTCCGGTCGCCGGGCGGGCGTTTGGCGAGTCGAGGAGGAACGGACATGGGCAATGCCGCGCTGGTCGCGGTCGGCAGCGGCGGTCTCAGTGGTGCCGCGGTGCTGGCAGCGCTGTCCGGCGCGCCAGTCGGCATTCTGCTGGTGTACCTCGCACCGCTGCCCCTGCTCATGGTCGGTCTCGGGCTGGGGGCGGGGGCCTTCGGCTTTGCCGCTGCGGCCGGTCTGAGCGTCGCGCTGATCTTCGGCGGCTATGCCGGCGCCGGGCTCTATGGCGGCATGCATGTGATTCCGTCGTGGTTGATCGTCCAGCAGGCGCTCCGGCCACGACTGACAAGCGCGGACGGATGGCAGCCAATCGGCACCGTGCTCGCCTCGCTCACCCTGCTCGTTGCCTTCGTCGTCTTGGCGACTGCCTGGTCAAGCCGCAGCGACGTCGGGCTCGAAGCTTCGATCGGCGCGATGTTGTCGGCGGCGATCGACGGTACGTTGACGTCAATGGACGAGAACGCGCGTCATCTGCTGGTCAGAGAACTCGCTCCGCTGTTTCTCGGCTTCTCCGCCGTGAGCTGGCTGGCGATGCTCGTCATCAACGCCGCCTTGGCACAAAGCCTGCTCGTGGCGCGCGACTGGAACCTGAGGCCGCGCCCGAACTGGTCAGACATCCGTGTGCCGTCATGGCTCGAATGGGTGCTGGTTGGCTCGGCGGCCACGGCGCTGGTTGCCGGTGGCGACCTGGCGTTCCTCGCTCGCAACATCGCGGTGGTGCTGCTGACGCCATATTTCTTCGTCGGCCTTGCCTGCGCGCATGTGATCGCCCGGCGAACACCGATGCCGGTTCTGGCGCTGGGCTGTTTTTATGTCGTTCTTTTGGTCGTTTTTGTCGTTGTCGCCGGGCTTGTGGCCATGCTCGGCGTCATTGATCAGTGGATCGGCGTTCGCCACCGCTTGGCAAGCGCTACCCCTCCCGAACGGAAAGAGTAGGAATTTAAGGAGCCTGAAATGGAAATCATCCTGCTGGAGCGTATCGAACACCTCGGTCAGATGGGCGACGCCGTCAGGGTGAAGCCTGGCTATGCGCGCAACTATCTGCTGCCGACGAAAAAGGCGGTGCGGGCAACCGCGGAGAACCGCAAACGTTTTGAAGCGCAGCGCTCGCAACTGGAAGCAACCAACCTTGAGCGTCGGGCGGAAGCCGAAGCGGTCGCCGCCAAGCTTGACGGTATCACCGTCGTCCTGATCCGACAGGCGGGCGAATCCGGGCAGCTCTACGGATCGGCCACGGCGCGCGATATCGCCGAGGCAGTCTCCGATGCAGGCTTCACCGTCGCGCGGAACCAGATAAGGCTCAATCAGCCGATCAAGTCCCTCGGCCTGCACAAGGTCGGCATCGGACTGCACCCGGAAGTCATCGTGACCGTCATCGTCAACGTCGCCCGCACGCCGGACGAAGCGGAAACGCAGCAGCGGACGGGAGCGGCGATCACCCGGACCGGCGCCGAGCGGCGCGAAGAAGAAGAACTCGCCTTCGAGCAGCAGGCGCAGGCAATGCGAGAGGCGGAGGAATCCCTCGAAGACAGCATCGAAGAGGCCTTACAGGCGGCAGCGGCCGCTCAGCCGGAATAGTCTTGGGGGATCAGCGCGTTCACGGCGTGTTGATCCCCCCAACCGATCGCCCTCTCCTGGCCGCGTATCGCCGCACGATGTTCACGCGGTGTTTTTCGTTCCCCTCGCCTTCTGATAGGCCGCGTTTTCTGATAGGCCGCGTTTGATGATGGGATTGTGCGCAGAGATGAGCCGGCGTGGATCGCGCCGCCCGATCCTTTGAGCCCACTTCCGTACGCGCATAGGGATGCGCGCCGGAAATAGGCTGCGCTCAGTCGTGAAAGTGGCCTTCCTGGCAGTGTTGCAACTCGTGATGAACGACGGCCCAGCCTTCGCCGTCTGACGGCCCGCCCGGGCTGCGCGTCCAGATCACACACATCCGAAACTCTCCGTCCCAGGCCGCCATGCCTTCGCAATTCGGCCTGAGGCCGTGGTCGCGGCAGATGCGGCTCATTTCCCGGTCGCTCACGATGTTCCACGTCAATGTGCGGGGCTCAATCGGCTTTGCCGCAGCAGCACCCGACGACAAAACTACTGCAACTAATGCGAGAATACTGGGTGTCTTCATCATGGCAGCAGTTCCATAAATAACGAGTTAATCGTTAAAGCTGTCTGAAAAAAATGTATGCTCGTTTTAAGGGTTATGCAACTATTTTTCTATCTCCGCGTTGGTTATTTTTCATCAATACACGTATACATTGTAGTCAAGCAAGAGGGGCCTTAGCCTACCGCCGGTCTGAGGAAAAAGCGGTCAGTCCTCACCCTTGCGCACCGGATCGGAGGTGCGCCGGAAATGCCATCGGACTGGTGAAGTCAGGCGAGAGACGAGGCGGTCAATTCGGCCTGCCGCGCAGGACGAGCAAAAATGCCTATGTAATTGTAATTACAATATATTTATTTTTTAAAATCTATAATTAGGTTGCACGGTCACCCCGTTTGAAGTACCAATGGACCTCCAGCGGCATGGTAAGGGCCGTGCCAAAGGGGAATGCGGCGATCGTATGCCGCAAGGCTGCCGGGATCGGGACATACGGGGGAGGCTTATGGTTGGGCGAGGCTCCGCTGACGGGAGTCCATGGGAGCGCGCGCCCGAAATCGCCAGAGGCGTTCCATTCGATCAGGTTGTTGCCGACTACACGCGTTTATGGGAACAGTGCCGCATTCGCGACGACAAACTCGCGGAGATCGACGGAATCGTCGGCAAGGTGGCGAAAAATCGGCCGCGCTACGAAGCCGTCGCGGCAACCACCGCTGTTCCCTGGTGGTTTTTAGCCGCGCTGCACATGCGCGAATCCAACGTCAGCTTTTCCCGGCACCTGCACAACGGCGATCCTTTGACCGGACCGACCGTGCGTGTGCCGTCGGGCCGTCCCCCCGGCACGGGACCCTTCACCTGGGAGGAAAGCGCGGCCGACGCGCTCGCCTGCGAGAAGTTCACCGGCGCCACCGACTGGCGAATAGCTCGTACCAGCTACCGTTTCGAGCGGTTCAACGGCCTCGGCTACCGGCTGTACCATCCGGCGGTGCCTTCGCCCTATCTGTGGAGCTTCAGCCAGCATTACACCCAGGGCAAATACGCTGCGGATGGCCATTTCGATGCGGATCTGGCGGACAAGCAGTGCGGCACGATGGTTCTTCTCAAGCGCCTGCAGCAGCTGCACATCGTTCGTCTTGACGACGTCGCGCCAATCGTCGCCACGCAAATGCCGGAGGCGTACGCGGCGCCAGGAGCGGGAAACGGAACACCGGACGCTCTCATCGAAGCGGCGCTCGGGCACCTCGGCGAGGCCTACAAGCTGGGAGCGGTCGTCCCCTTCACCGCGGCTGCCTTCACCGGACCGTGGGACTGCGCCGAGTTCGCCTCGTGGCTGCTTTACCGGACGACCGGCGTCGTTTTCGGTTGCGTCGACAACCATGCTCCGCCCGAGAAACTCAATGCCTATTCCGGCGCGTGGTATCGCGACGCGATGGCGAGCAGCGCGGACGTACTACCGGCGGAGGCGGCAAAAACCATCGCCGGTGTCGCGCTCGTCCGCCGGCCGCTGACCCGCAGCGACGGCACGGTGATCCGCGTCGGTCATGTCGCGCTCGCTGACGGTAAGGGCGGGACCATCGAAGCGATGGATACGAAGCATGGCGTCGCCCGCGGCCGCATCGACGGCCGCGGCTTTGATCTCGCCGTGCGCCTGCCCGGCATCGTTTATACCGATCGCCCCCCCGTCGCCATCGCCGTCGCCACCGGCGTCGCGCCCAGAACCGGGACCATCGAGGTTTTCGCCGCCGGCACACCGCCGCCGGCGGCGGCCTCTGCTCCGCCATCCACCGGGGAAGCCACTGCCGTGGCAGTGGCGGACGACAGCCTTTCCTTGGAGGCGATCTTCGGCGGCGAGGACGGCCGCAAGCCCGTTCCGCGGCAATTGATGGCGCAGGCGCCATGGAGGGCGATCTGCCACCTCGTCTGCACCGGGACAAGATCCCTTTCCCTCCAGGGCACCGGCTGGCTGGCCAGCCCACGCACCATCGTCACCGCTGGCCACGTCCTGTTCGACCAGGAGAGCCTCGGCGGACGCGCGACCGGCGTTACCCTCATTGTCGCCCGCTGGGGATCGGACCACGTCGCGGTGCGCACCAGCCAGCGCATCGCCGTACATCCACGCTACGAAAGCGCTCAGGAGCCGGATTACGACATCGGCTGCATCCAGCTCGACGCCCCGATCGATGGCGCCGCATACTTCGGGATGTGGAGCGCCGACGACGCCGCGCTCACCGGACAGCCGGTCAACATCGCCGGCTATCCCAAAGATAAGGACGCCAGCCAGTTCCTCTACCACCATAGCGATACGATCATCGGGCTCCGCCCGCAGCGGATCGTCTATGCGGTCGATACCTACGAGGGACAAAGCGGGGCGCCGGTGTGGATGGTATTCAACAATCCCGCTCGGACGCGGGTCGTCGCCGTCCATACCAGCGCGAGAGCGCTCACCCTCGCGGCATCGGCCATCGACGGCAACTCAGGCACACGGATCAACGCCGAGATCTTCAGGTGGATCTCCACCTTCCTCTGACGGGACCAACTCATCGTCGCTTACCGATGCGAGCTACTCGCAATGCAACGCATCAAATAAATCCGGGGGGAAAGATGCGAACTGGGACGAGAAAATTCGTAGCGATGTCGACCGCGGTAGTCTTGAGCGGCTGCAGCGTCATTGATCCGAAATACTTTCCGCCGAGGCCCGGCAGCGATCCGGAGCAAAAGCAGTTCAACGCTGCGGTGGCGCGTTCGAATGATCTGTTCACCACCTACGCCGATGGCCGCTCCGAGATGCGGCTTTACGCACTTGCCACCGGCGTGACCCTCTATGGTCTTGTGGTCGCTGGGCTCGGCCTCGCGCTGTTCCAGGCACCGAACAATGCGCTGCTGGGCGTGGGGCTCGCCGGGGCTGGCATCGGCGGGCTGCGCGCGCTCCTACCCTTCGATTCCCGGCAGAAAGCCTACGCCAGCGGCCAGAAGGCGATCAGTTGCTCGGTCCTCGCGCTGTCACTGGGCGAGACCGGCGTGGCTGGTGTCGTGGAGCCGCCAAAGGTGGGCGTTGCCACAGGAGCGGGACCGGCGGGCGGTGACCTGCAAACGACCGGATCGGACGAGAAGAAAACCGAGGGCGCGCTGATGCTCGCTTCAGCGCCCCGCCGTACGAGCTACGAGTCCGACCTCATCCGGCTCAAAGCCGACCTCGATAAAATCCGCAGTGAAATAGCAACGAGCGGATCATCCGGCCAGCGCGAGGCGGCGGTGGTTCGGCGGGAGAGCGCGATCGATGAAACGATTGGCGGGCTCGCGGCCAGCGTCGCCGATCTTGCCGATTCGGTCAGCCCGTCAAAGACCGACGGCGAGCGTGCCCAGCTTCTCGATGCCGCGCTGATGGCCATCGACCTCGCGGTCCAGGATCAGCTCGACGCCGCCGAGGTCGATCCTGATAAGGCGACGAAGGCCGCCGGCGGCGCGGTCGCGCCGTTCCTCACCACCTTGGCCGAAAACGTCACCTTGGCGCGGGCACAGACACGCCGGCTGCGCAACGAAGCGGCGGCCACATCGATCGTCGCCAGCGACAAGCAGCAGGCGGCGACAAAGCAAGGCGGAACGGAAGCAGCACAGGTGACCCGCGAAGCCGCCGAAATGAACGCCGATGCCGGCAAGGCGCAGGAAGCCGCCGCCATCGCCGATCCGGCGCTGAACAAGATCTGGGGCTTAATTCGCCTGCCCAACGAATGCCTCGGCGGATTCGCCGCCGGCGCCCAAGGTGGGGGCCAGACAGCGAGCACGCCAGGAAGCTGAGTACGAGAAGCCGGGCGCCCGTCGGCGGGTGCAGCGTGCCGGCATCCGCGCGTGAAGCGATTGACGTGCCGCCGCGCTTCCGTTATGGCCTGGGATCATCGGAATTATCACATCGTTTCATCGATGCGGTCGGCTTGGAGCCGTCGGCGACGGTATCGATTTCGACGAATTCGAGAATGGATTGACGATGACCGCGACGAACGCACGGCTGATGGCCGGCAAAAAGGGCCTGATCATGGGCGTCGCCAACGACCGTTCGATCGCGTGGGCGATCGCCCGGTCGGTACATGCCCACGGGGGCGAGGTGGCGTTGACCTATCAGGGCGAGGCGCTGAAAAAGCGCGTCGGCCCGCTTGCGGAGCAGATCGGCTGCGATACGCTGTTGCCCTGCGATGT
Source organism: Rhodospirillales bacterium (assembly GCA_016712595.1). Lineage (NCBI taxonomy): Bacteria > Pseudomonadati > Pseudomonadota > Alphaproteobacteria > Rhodospirillales > Rhodospirillales bacterium. The sequence goes on along the minus strand of JADJQT010000001.1, from coordinate 1,536,006 downwards.
CGCCGATGCGGACAGCGTCGACGCTGTATTCGCTGCGCTTGGCGAGCGTTGGGGTGAACTCGATTTCGTTGTCCATGCCATCGCCTATTCGGACAAGGAACAGCTCAAGGGCCGCTATGTCGATACGACGGCGGAGAATTTCACTCAGACGATGCTGATCTCCTGCTTCTCGTTCACTGCGGTCTGTCAGCGCGCGCAGCGGCTGATGCCGCGCGGCGGCAGCCTGCTCACCCTCACCTACATGGGTTCGGAGCGGGTCATGCCGCATTACAACGTCATGGGCGTCGCCAAGGCCGGGCTCGAAGCCAGCGTGCGTTACCTCGCGGAAGATCTCGGACGGCAGAAGATTCGCGTCAACGCCCTTTCGGCCGGGCCGATCAAGACACTCGCGGCCTCCGGCATCGGCGACTTCCGCTATATCCTGAGATGGAATCAGCACAACGCGCCGTTGCGGCGCAATGTCACGCTCGATGAGGTCGGTAACTCCGGCCTCTACCTTCTAAGCGACCTGGCCACCGGCGTGACCGCTGAGACCCATTACGTCGATTGCGGTTTCAACGTCGTCGGCATGCTGGCGCCGGATGCCGCGGAGCCGATTCGCGATATGTTGGCCTCGTTCGCGCCCAGCCGTCCTGATGCCGGGTAGCAGCTTCGGCCAGCAATTCCGCCTTACGACGTTCGGCGAAAGTCACGGTCCTGCGATCGGCGGCATCCTCGACGGCGTCCCCCCGCGCCTGCCGCTCGTCGAAGCGGACATCCAGTGGTGGCTCGATCGCCGCCGGCCCGGTCAGTCACGTTTCACCACCCAGCGGCGCGAGTCCGACCGGGTGCAGATCCTCTCCGGCGTTTTCGAGGGCCGTACTACCGGCACACCGATCGGTCTTCTGATCGTCAACGAAGACGCGCGCTCGAAGGACTATTCGGCGATTAAGGATCTGTTCCGCCCTGGCCACGCCGATTTTACCTACCAGGCAAAATACGGCATTCGCGATTACCGGGGCGGTGGCCGATCAAGCGCACGGGAAACCGCGGTACGGGTCGCGGCGGGCGCCATCGCCCGGCGGGTGTTGGGTGACGGCGTGCGCATTCGCGGCGCACTGATTCAAGTCGGCCCACATGCCATCGAACGCGACCGCTGGGATTGGGATGAGGTCGAGCACAATCCCTTCTGGTGCCCGGATAAGGCGATGGCCGAACGCTGGGCCGGCTTTCTCGATGCGGTGCGCAAGGACGGCTCGTCCGCTGGCGGCATCGTCGAGGTGGTGGCGAGCGGCGTGCCCGCCGGGCTGGGGGAGCCGGTGTTCGACCGCCTCGATGCCGATCTCGCCAAGGCGCTGATGAGCATACCGGCGGTCAAGGGCGTGGAAATCGGCGCTGGTTTCGCCGCCGTGGCGATGTCGGGTCGCGCGCACAACGATGCCATGCGGATGGACGGCGATCATCCCGTCTTCCTCTCCAACAACGCCGGCGGCATTCTCGGCGGCATCTCCTGCGGCGAGGACATCATCGCCCGCCTCGCGATCAAGCCGACGAGTTCGCTGTCGTCGTCCCAGCAGACGGTGAGTCTCAGCGGCACCAACGCCGAGATCGTCACCAAGGGCCGGCATGATCCGTGCGTTGCCATCCGCGGCGTTCCGGTCGCCGAAGCAATGATGGCGCTGGTTCTTGCTGATCACCTGCTCCGCTATCGCGGACAGTGCGAATAATAATGATTCCTTATGACAATCCCACATTCTCGTTAACACAACGCGCGTACACTATGATGGTTGTTGGCTGGAGACGAAGATGCGCGGCGACGATGAGGGGTTTATCGACGAGCAGCTATATCTCGCCGAGATCGATAGCCTGACCGGTGTCGCCGTCTTCTCGCCTTCCGGAACGAAGCTGGGAGCGCTGGGCAGCGCTGTCGTCAGCCGCCGATCTCAGACGATCACCTACGTCATCCTCACGCGCACGCGCTTGCTGGGTTTGCGCCGCGAACGTTACATCGTGCCGGCGAGCGCGCTAACACCGTCCTCGGAACACGGTGGTTTTGTCCTCGACCTAGCGACATCGGCGACCGTTGGAACCTCGAAGCCAGCGACGGAGCCCGCCGCTCCCGAACGCCTGGACCCGGCACGCGACGAGTGATTTCGCGCACCGGCGAGCACTAAGCCGCCGAGCGGTTGTGCCAGCCGGCAAGGAGCCGCGCTTGCACGCCGAACCACTGCCGCGTTCCGATCAGGGGCGCCGAGGCGATCAGCTGGGCGAGGTCAAGATTGGAGAAATGCGTCGCGAAATTGCGCGAGAACGGCAGCGCCCACGCACGCAAGCCCACCTCCGCCGTCAAATGGCGCAGCAAGTCGATCGTCAAGATGCGATCGGGGTGACAGTCCTCGGAAATGTCGGCGACGACCCCGTCCAATGTTTGCAGGGCCTTGCGGAAAATCACCAGGTCTCCGCCGAATCGGCATCGCGCCTGGGTGACCGCGTCGTCCAGCAGATCCATCGCCCAGGTCAGGCCCGGCCAGGCGCCCTGACTTAAGCGTCCGACCTGATTGTCGACCAGGGCGCACAACGCACCTTCATCGCAACGGCCGCCGGCGAGGTCGCTGACGGACTGGCGGATGCGTTGCGAATCGAGGGTGAGCGCTCCCACCAGAATCTGGGTCAGGCATACTCTGTCGCTCTTGGTCAAACGTCCGACGAGGCTCCAGTCGAGGATCGCCAGCCGGCCGTCATCGGTGCTGAACAGGTTGCCGGCGTGCGGATCGGCATGGAACAGGCTCGACTCGCCAGTCGACCAGATGGGATGGACAACCAGCGCGCGGAACACGAGGCTCGCCAGCTTGCGGCGCGCGCGCACCGATGCCGGCTTCGCCTCGGTCACCTTGCGACCGTCGATACGCTGCATCGCCGTCAGGCGCGGTGTCGAGAACGGATAGACCTCCGGGATGACGATCGACGGCATATCGGCGAACGTCTCGCGGGCAATCGCCATGTGCGCCTGCTCGCGATCGAGGCGGACCTCCCGCGCAAGCAGCGCGCTGACTTCCTCGAACGTGCCCTCATAGTCGATGCGCGGCAGACCGTAGGCTTCGCATCGTTCGTCGAGCAGCACGCTGATCTGCCGCAGCAGCGCCAACTCCTCGTTTAGTTTTGCCTCGATCCCGTCCTTTAGCAGCTTGAACACGCCGCGACGATCCGGCCCTCCCTCAGGCGGTGGCGAGACCGAGAACGGCACAACGACGGCCACGCTCGCTTCCGCCAGCGGTGGCTCGTCGATCGAAAGCCCCTGCGCTGCGAGCGGCCCGATTTCCGCTTCAATCATCCGGCGCGCATCGTCGATACCGAGATCAGCCGGCATTGTTTCCAGGTCCTGCAGGAGCCGACGGAATTCGCTCGGCAAGCGCCGGTCTCGCGCCAGCACCTGCCCCAGCTTGTGCAGCACGGGACAGTGCCGGGCGATCGCCACAAGCCGCTGTTCGATGCTGGCCGAGGCCGGCAGCATCGCTTGCTCACACAGGATTTCGAAGGCGCGGCCGGAGTCGAGATGCTCGAGAAAATACGCCAAACCGTCGACGATCGCCGGCCGAAAGCGCGCAAATGCCGGTGGCACAAGCGCGCCGAAGTCGACCGACTCGCGGAACTCATCCCAATCCGTCACAGCCCGTTCCTATCGTCTGTTGGCTTTCGCTCGCCGCTGACTCGAAAACTGCCCGGTTGCGCGGCCCCGTTCGGCGGCGCGACCCGGTCCTGCGGCGCGTCCGCCCCTGGCAAGACTATAGGGCACGCTCCAACGCCGGCAAAGCGCGCCCTTTCGAAACCAGCGGACACGAAAGCCTGCCGTCACCAAAACTGGGCACGGCGAATGGTGGCGAACGCTTTAAAAGCGCGGCGCGTCGCCCGCCGTCACAGCGGCACGCTCTGCTTGGGCCTATCTTGATGCGTCAAGAATGCGGAGATCAGATGCCTGTGTTCGGTCATGAGCGAAGTCGACCGTCATCCCTCCGGCAGAACGCGCAGAGCATCCGCCGGCGGCGCGCACGGCTCATCACTCAGCTTACGGCCGCCGCCGTGTGCATGGGCTTGATCGGCGCAGAGGTAGCGCTGGCCGCTGACCGTTATGCCACCTCGCAGAGCCCGCACTGGCGCGTGGGTGATGTCAACCCAGCGCTGAGCGCTGCATGCCGCAAGCATCGGTTCAATCAGATTGTCGACCAGCGACGTTTCATCGCCTATCTCGGCAACGTCGGAGACGGCATCACCGGCATCGCCAAGAAAGGCTGGAATCTGCGCGATCCAGACCGGCAGGGCGTTGATCACGCGACCTACCATTTTGCCGATGACGGTCTTTCCACCTGCCGGGTCTACGTCGCGTTCGACAAGACCCCTTCTCCTTAGGTCTATCGATCGGCAGGTCTATCGATCGGCGGGCCTTGCGCTTGAGCCGGCCCGCTTCCGATGACGTTGCTATTTAGAGAATTTCCAGAACCCGTTCCGGCGGGCGCCCGAGACGTGCCGCGCCATTGATGACGACGATCGGACGCTCGATGACCTCCGGATGAGCGAGCATCCCTTCGATCAACGCCTCGTCGTCGAGCGCGGAATCGTCCAATCCCGCCGCTTTCGCTTCCGCTTTGCGCAGAAGCTCGCGCGGCCGCATGCCGAGCATCATCAGGATCTGGCGGAACTTGTCACGCTCAGGCGGATTAGTCAGATACGCGACGATGCGCGGTTCGATGCCGCGCTCGCGCAGCAGCGTCAGCGTGGCGCGGGATTTCGAGCAGCGCGGATTATGGTAGATCGTTGCGGACACGCTTGGCATTCTTCCTCGCTATATGAGCGGAAGCACTGTGTGGCCGGCCCCTCATGTCAGCCTTTCGCTTCCTGACCCGAGACCAAATCTAATTGGCAACTTCGGATGGAGTCATGCGATTTTCGCTATGGACGTGTTCTCGCCTGCTGCTGATCGCAGGCGCTTTCATCGCTTTGTTTATGACGATCGCGCCGGCTGGCGCCGCCGCGCCGGATGAACCGCAAGGCGTATCCACCAAAGACCTGCGCGCGCTTGCAAGCAGTATCGAAGATGAAGGCAAGCGCAAGGAGTTGTTGGCAACGATCAACGCGCTGATCGCGGCGAAAGAATCCGAACCTCCGCTTCAAACCGCAGATGTCGTCAACGCGAGCGCTCTCAGCTTCGTATCCGATATTGCCGACGAAGCCCATGTAGCCTTAACAGACGTCGCGAATTACTTCAACAACTGGCCACTGCTCACGAGCTGGATCAATACCACTTGGAACGCTCCAGAGGCGCGGTCGAGAAGCATCGATCAAATTCTCGCGTTCATATCAATCTTTGCCGCCGGGTGGATCGCTGAATATGTCGTCTGGCGCCTTTTGTCGCCAAAGCGGCATCAACTCGGATCGAGCGCGCGGCCGGGGATGGCGCGTGCTTTGGCCATTCTTGCCCGCACGTTGCTCGATCTGTTTCCCATGTGCGCGTTCTTTGCCGCCGGTTACGGGGTTTCCGCTTTAATCGAACCCGCGACCAACGTGCGTGCAGTCGGTCTCAACTTCGTCAATGCCTACGTCATCGGGCGTGTGCTCATAACCGGATCGCGCATGCTGCTGGCGCCGAGCGCGCCGTCCTTGCGGCTCCTGCCCATCGGGGATGCCGCCGCGCGAACCTTAAGTCGCTGGTCCAGGCTGTTCGTCATCGTCGGTGTCGCGGGTTTCTTTCTGATCGGCGCCGCGGTGCTGTTCGGCATGCCGAAGCGTGGCGCCCAGGCGCTGCTCGTCGCCCTCGGGTTGATTCTGACGGTCTTAGCGATCGTTTTCGTGTTGCGATACCGCCGAACGGTTGCGGATTGGCTGCACGCCCACGCCCGCGCAGCCTCCAAGCGACTTGGCGCGGCGCAATTGCTCCACGGCCTCTCCACCATCTGGCACATCCTGGTGATCGCCTACATCGCAGGTTTTTTCATCGTCGCCGCCTTCCAGATTCAAGGCGGGTTTTCCTTTATGATGCATGGGACCCTTTGGTCGATCGCCATCGCCGTCGGCGCATGGCTGGCTCTCATCGCCACGCGTCATTTCGCCGAACACCTCAGGCATGCCGCGGCGACGGACCCGACTGGGGCTTCCACGCTGCGGAACCGCGCTTTGTACTACGTTCCGCTTGCACACACGTTCATTCGCCTCATCGTCTGCGCAGCCACGATCGTGTGCCTTCTGGAGGCATGGAATTTCAGCGCCTTCGCCGCCCTGGAACGGCCGTTCAGCCAGCGGGCGATGACCGCGGGGTTCGATATTCTGCTCGTTGTCGCGTTTGCCATCCTCGTCTGGGAAATCGCAAGCAACGCGATTGAACACTATCTGACGATCAGTGGCCGGGACGGCACGGCCGTGCAGCGCAGTGCCCGCGTCCGCACCCTTTTGCCGCTGCTCCGCAAGGCGCTGTTTATCGTGCTGACCGTGATGGTCACGCTGATATCGCTGGCCGAAATCGGCATCGACATCGCACCGCTTCTCGCCGGCGCAGGGGTGCTCGGCCTCGCGGTCGGCTTCGGCGCGCAAAAATTGGTCCAGGACGTGATCACTGGCATTTTCTTGCTGATCGAAGACGCGCTCGCCGTTGGCGACGTCGTCACCGTTGCCGGCATCGGCGGCCTCGTCGAGGATATGTCCATTCGGTCGATCCGCCTGCGCGATCTATCCGGAAATGTCCACACCGTACCGTTCAGTACGGTCGACACCGTCACCAACATGACCAAGGACTTTTCGTACTACCTGCTCGACATCGGCGTCGCCTATCGCGAGGACACGGATGAAGTCGCCGAGGTGTGCCGACAAATCGTCGAGGAACTGCGCGCCGAAGAGACCTTCGCTGCCGATATCCTTGAGCCCTTGGAAGTCCTCGGCGTCGATCAATTCGCCGACTCGGCCGTCATCGTCAAGGCCCGCATCAAGACACGACCGATCAAGCAATGGGCGGTGGGTCGTGAATTCAACCGGCGCATGAAAAAGCGCTTTGACGAACTCGGGATCGAAATTCCCTTTCCCCATCAGACGATTTACTTCGGCGTCGACAAACGCGGCAAGGCCCCACCCGCATTCGTCCATCTCGATCCCGCCTTGTCCGCCTCGCCTGCATCGCAGTCGGCGCCGGACCAGCCGGAGACCGGGGAGCCCGGCCAGCCGCCCGCCCCCCCGGGCAACCGGCCGGAGGCCGCAGCACTTCCGTCCGCCCCCACAACCGCGACCGATGACGTCATCAGCGATGACACCACGGGCAAATTACGGCAGGCAACGGGCGGCGCGGCAACGCCACAGGTCGATGCGGACAAAATTGAGGGGCCGAGCCGGACCGTGCGCCGAACGACGCCGGATCTGCCGAGTTAATCGGCAAATTCGCACCACAAACTAAAAAGCAGCGACCGCGGGGGAGCGGCGCTGCTTTTTCACGAACGGCCTACGACCGCTCCTTCGACGACACCCTATCCGATCTCACGCCCAGCCCTCTTTATCGAGGATCAGTCCCGCGTGCGTTCTCGATGTCTTGCTCTTTTTTGTGATCATACGTGTGGCTTGTCTGATAAACAATACCTATCAGTGACCAATGTGCTTCCTCACCACCTCAGCGAGTTAAATCGCACGAGGAATTGGAGCCTCGCCGATCGGACGACCGGATGTCGACACCCAAGGAGCAGAATTGGCTGGGCCTGTGGACGCTATACGCCCGCGAAGTCCGGCGTTTCGCCAAGGTCTATAATCAGACGATCGTAGCGCCGGTCGTTACCACGCTGCTTTTTCTCGCTATCTTTGCGCTGGCGCTCGGCCATACCACCGATCCAGAACGCAATGCCGCCTACCTCAGCTTCCTCGCCCCGGGGCTGGTCATGATGGCGATCACACAGAACGCCTTCGCCAACACGTCGTCCTCGATCATCATCGCCAAGGTTCAGGGCAATATCGTCGATACGTTGATGCCGCCCTTGACCGCGCATGAACTGACGCTCGGACTTGCCATGGGCGGTGTGACCCGCGGCCTCGCCGTTGGCGTTGCCGCATCGCTGGCAATGACGGTGTTCGTACCGTTCCACATCCACGACGCGGCGGTGATGGCGTTTTTCGCCATCACCGCCTCGCTGATGCTCTCACTGCTCGGGCTGGCTGGCGGAATCTGGGCGGACAAATTCGATCATATCGCCGCGGTCACGAACTTCATTGTCGTTCCGCTGTCATTTCTCTCCGGTACGTTTTATTCAATCGACCGGCTGCCGCCGGCCCTGCGTCACGTCGCCCAGTTCGATCCGTTCTTCTATATGATCGATGGATTCCGCTACGCGTGGACAGGACACTCGGACATCAATATCGGGCTTGGCATGGCGGTAATGTCGGCGAGCTGCGGTGGCTTGTGGTACCTCTGTCACCGCATGTTCGCCACCGGCTACAAGCTCAAGGCCTGAAGCGGCTACCTCCCGCATGCCGCCTCCGCCGAGAGATCCGCTCTCATGCGGCGCGCCAACGCACAGGTCGGACCGTCAACCACCTTGCGCTCGAGCGCAAGGTCTTCGATCGCACAGATCAGATCGGCGATCGCACCCGCGACGCGTCGAAGCTGCTGCAGCCGGCAGTCGGCGGGATCGGGATTGTCGGTCGCATCGACATCAATGACGACATCGCGCAGACGCGTGCTCCACACTTCCTTCGGATCGCGGAAGCGCTCCTCGAAGACAGAATATCCAACGATGTCGTACCTGCGCGATGCGCCGTCGATTTCGCGCAACATGCCGTCGCCGATCGCCTGCTGCCAGTCGCGGTAAATCCATGCCTGCCTGACGCCGAGCGCGCGCATCGCCATCGGGCAGCTCTGTGCGAGGTGGTTCTCGTCCACTGGCGGGCATGCGAGCATGCGGACGATCGTTTGCGCAAGACGACGGGAGACGTCACGTTGCTGCTCCGCCGCAAGGCCGACAAATCCGATCGGATCGACGATCTGGTGGCGCGACAGGTCATGCTGGAGGTCGGCGACAAGTTGGGCCGCGATCCGCTCCAGCAGAGGACGGTCTTCCAAAAGGGTGATCCCCCAGAGCAAAGCGAGGTTGCGCAACACCTGCAACTCGACCTCGGGTGCGTCGGCAAGAGCGGATTCCAGCGAAACCACCGCGCAGCGAAGCGCTTCAACCGAATCCTGATCGCCGTAGAACAGGTGCGACTGTTCGAGCTTGATCGCGCGGATCCAGCCAAGCACCGCGGCGATGCGGTAGCAGGTGCTGATCAACTTGTACTGATTAAACGTCGTCGGCGGCGCATCCGAACGGAGGTATTGGCAGCGTCTTTTGACCAGGATCTCGTCGAGCCGCCATAAAAGGTTGCCGGCGTCCGCAGCCAGGGGCTGGGCGTAACGCTCGTATATCCCCCGCCTTTCCTCGACTTTTTGCTGACGCCTTTGCACAAAGGGAATGATGAAACTGGTCACGACGGCAATAACCAAGCCGGTGGCGGCACCAATCAGCGTGGTATAGACGTCGTCGCTCACCCTTCATCCCCCGGCCGGACATCAGCACGGCTTTTTGGCGAGGCGTGCCGCCGATCGGCGCCCGCCTGCCTATGGCATGCAACCAAGCAAGGTAACGCCGGCCGACGCATGTGGGCAAGTGCGCAGCCCCGCTCAGACGGGTTCCGATCCCGGAGCCTTCGTATGCCATATAGCTGCAAGGAACACCGCCTTGGCCCGCGGCAGGACGGCCGCGGCGAGAACAAAAGACAGTGTTGGCCACAACGTCATGCCGACCCATGCCGGCCAAGTCGCGATCGCCTCAATCGTCGCGGCGAGCGGAATGACAACGTGGCCGACGACGAGAATGGTCAACCACGGCGGCGCATCGTCGCTACGGATATGACCGAACGCCTCGCCACAAACGGCACAGTGGTCGACAGGGGTCAAATAGGTGGCAAAGAGAGCGCCTTGCCCGCATCGCGGACATCGATGCGTCAGCGCTCGCCATTCCGCGCGTAGAAATCCGGGCCGGCCCCTTCGGCGCGCCGCATGCATGCCTTTGTCTCGATCCTGTCTAATCGTCCGCTCGCAGCAGTCCCCGCCGACCGCGCTTCACCTCACCTTTTAACCGTACCCGCTCTGACAAACAATACATCCTGGCGCACCTTGCGGTCGGGTGAAAGCGGATGACGGTCAAGCAAGATTAAAGAATTCGCGCCGGACCCCACGCCGCTTGACTCCGCCGAGCGCCATCCATGCCGTCAATAAGGCTTCTTTAACCCTCGCCCTTTAGGCTTGCGATAGTCATTCGCAGCCATCCAAAAATGGCGCTTGTCGCACTCAACAGGTACAGTGAGCGAGAATGTGGCATTTCCTCGAGAATAAGCAAATCCGTTTCCGTATCGGCCTTGCCGTGTTTCTCCCCCTCATTGTACTTGTCGGCCTCTCCGCTTATCAGGTTAACGTCAAGCTTGCCGAGACGCGTCGGATTGACCGGCTGAGTGCGCTGGTCGATCTCGCACCGGTGATCAGCAGCCTGATACACGAACTGCAAAAAGAGCGCGGGATGTCCGCCGGGTTCATCAGCTCAAAAGGCGCCAAATTTGCCGATGACATCCCCGCGCAGCGCCAGCACAGCGACGGCGCGCTGACGGCTGTCAACGCCGCGTTTGCCGGTGATGCCGCTGGCCTGAGCGAATCCGGTCTTTCGCCGTTTATCCGTGATGCGCGGCAGGGCCTCGACCAATTGCCCGCGATGCGGAAGCGCATTTCCAGCCTAGAGCTTCCCGTCAAGGATGCCGCCGCCTATTATACAGGCACGATCGCCAGCCTGCTCGGTATGATTGAGCAACTCGCCGTTGTCAGCGACCAACCGCGCGTCTCTCGTGCGGTCGTCGCCTACATGGCACTCTTGCGTGCGAAAGAAGCAGCCGGCCTTCAACGGGCAATGGGCGCTGCCGGGTTCGGCGCCGGAAAGTTCGAACACGACGTCTACGTGCGTTTTCTTGCGATGATCGCGCGACAGGAAACCTATTTCGAGCAATTCCACCGATTTGCCAGCGACGCGGCGCAGAAATTTCTCAGCGACACGGTCTCCGGCCCCGCTGTCGACGAGGTCGCGCGCATGCAGCGGGTTGCAGTCGACAGCCTTCGCACCGGGACGACGGAAGGCATCCAGGCCGGTGACTGGTTTAAGCAGATTACCGCCAAGATCGACCTCCTGCGGCTGGCCGAGGAATTCCAGAACAATGAGTTGCGCCAGATCACCCAAGAATTGCGCGCTGATGCGCGCTACGATTTCAACGCGATCCTGATCGGGGCAACGATCATCGCCCTCATGACGATCGGGTTTGCCCTAGCCATGGCGCGCACCGTCACCGCGCCGATCAGCGCGATCGTCGCGACCATCCGCCGCCTCAGCGAGGGTGATACCGACGTCAAGGTCGTCGGCGCCAACCGACGCGACGAAATCGGCGCCATCGCCCGCGCCCTCAAGGTGTTCCGTGACAATGCCGTGGAAAAGGTCCGCCTTGAAGGCGAGCGCCAGGAAACAGAGGCGCGAAACCTTGCCGATCGCAACAATGCGGTGATGGAGATGGCCAACCGCATTGAGCGCGAAACGAAAGATTCGGTGACCCATGTCCAGGACGAGGCCAAACGGATGGCCGGCGTCTCCGCGGAAATGTCGCGGCTGACGGAACAGACCGGCGTCAACGCTCAGCACGTTGCCGCCGCCTCGAATGAGATGCTGACGATCGCCGAAACCGTCGCCGCCGCCGCCGAGGAACTTGCCGCCTCATCGGACGATATCCGCCGTCTGGCAAGCACGGTCGGCGACATTTCGCGGTCGGCGACAGGCGAGGCGCAGCGGGCGGCGCAAACCATCTCGACACTCGTCGAAGCCGCCAACAACGTTGGCAGCGTTCTCGACCTGATCAAGGAAATCGCTGACAAGACAAACCTGCTGGCGTTGAATGCCACCATTGAAGCGGCGCGCGCCGGTGAGGCCGGTCGCGGATTTGCCGTGGTTGCCACGGAAGTCAAGATGCTTGCGGACCAGACGGCGAAGGCGACAGACAAGATAAATAGCCAGGTTCACGGCATGCGCGTGGCCAGCTCCGATTCGGCAACGGCAATCAAGGAAGTTTCCCGGGTTATTGATGAGGTCGCGCAGATCGCTAGCGACGTCGTCAGTTCGGTGGAACAACAGCGCGAAGCCACACAGGAAATCAGTGTCAATATGCAGCAGAACGCCCAAAGCTCGCGCGAGGTGACAGAGCGGATCTCGGACGTCTCCGACGCTGCCAAGGCATCCAGCGAGCTTGCGGGCGGGGTTTTGCAGACCTCCGAAGCGCTGCAGGCTTCGGTCGCCGCTCTTCGCCAGACGATCAACCACATGACTCGCGCCAGTGCGGGTGCCGATCGTCGGGAGTCGGAACGACGGGACGTGAACCTTCCCGTCACCGTCGTTGCCGGAGGCGCGCGCGTGGATGGCCGGGTCGCGAACATCTCCGCCGGCGGTGCCAGCATCGCCGTTCAAGGTAAATTTTCGCCCGGCGAAGCACTCACGCTACAAATCACCGGCGAAAGCAAGCCGATTACGGGAAAGGTTGTCACATATCGACCGGACGAGGCGCGTTTGCATGTGCAGTTCGATCAGGCCCGCGCGATCGGTGCCGATAAGCCGGCGATCGAGGACCCGGCCCTCAAGGAAAAGAACAGCGGGAACCCAATCGCACGCGCGGCTTAGCTCCCGTTCTGGCGGGCGCCGATTCATCCACTTTGAGCCCGGCGCTCGCCGCAATCACCCCTCTTAGGTTCATGTCGCCGATGAGCGCGGCAGTACCCCGCGCGCAAAATGGCATTGCTCGCGGGGAATAACCCTTCGATAATCGCTGCCAACAATGGATCGCTTGGCGATTAACGGTCGCTCGGGCGACGTCCTTTGGTAACTGCGATGGATAGGATTGTTGGCATGGGCGGCGAAGTGAAGTCGATCGTCAGTCTCTTGCCTTATCTGAGGCGCTATGCGAGAGCACTCACGGGCTCCCAGACCCGGGGCGATACGTACGTGCGTCTGTGCATCGAAACAATTCTTGCCGAACCCGCACGCATGGAGCACGGCGATGCCAAGCTCCGACTTTTCCAGGCTTTTCACGATGCCTGGCGGGCAGTCGATAGCGAAGAGGTGACGGCTTTCGGCGCGGTTCCGGGAGCAACCGATCGTTCGCGCGTACGCTCAGGAAGCGGTCTTGCGGCACTGCCCGCGGTCGAACGCCAAGCCTTGCTGCTCGCCCATCTCGAAGAGTTCACCTTAACCGACATCGGCGAGATTATCCGGCTTCCGATCGATGCGGTTTCGCAGTTATTGGATCGCGCCCGCGACGATCTTAATCTCGTATCCTCCGTCTCGATTCTGATCATCGAAGATGAGGCGCTGATCGCGATGGAACTCGCGCGGATCATCCGCGAACTGGGCCATCACGTGTGCGGAACGGCCTCGCGTCAGTCCGAAGCTGTTGCGCTGGCGGCTCAGTCCCGCCCGTCGTTGATCCTGGCCGACATCCAACTCAAGGGCAATGACAGCGGTATCGACGCCGTGCAGGAGATTTTACAGAGCGTCGATGTACCGGTCATCTTCGTTACCGGGTACCCTGAGCGGTTGCTGACGGGCGAAGCGTTGGAGCCGGCGTTTGTCATTCCCAAGCCCTTCAGTCCGCAGATGCTCAAAGCGGCGATCGGACAGGCCCTCACAGTCGTTGGTAGTGACGATGCGGATTTGCTTGAAACCTGAACGGTAATAAGCGCACCCGCGTTCGTATAGACAGTCGCGATTAAAAATCCGCTGCCATATCAGGATTTAACCGGGCTTTGATTCCGTCCGGTTATTCCAGGGAATGACGATCTGGCAGGCAATGCCGTGTCTGCGGTGGTCGATCGTCGCTTTACCGCCGAATTCGTGCGCGATCGTAAAATCAATGAGTCGACTGCCAAAGCCCGTGCGGCGCGGTGGCTCGAGCAGAGGGCCTCCGCTCTCCGCCCAATTGAGCACCAAGCGGCATCCGTCGAGACCATCAACTAACGACCAGTGCACGGAAATGCGGCCGTCCGACGACGACAACGCGCCATACTTGGCGGCGTTGGTCGTCAATTCGTGTAACACCATGCTGAACGCGAGCGCCGCCGAAGGCGTGAGCGAGATCTGCGGCCCCTGGATATCGACATCTTCGCAATTCGCGACCCGGCAATACGGGCGAACCGCCCCGCGCACGACGTCGCGCAGATCGGCGCAATGCCAGTTGCTCTCGGTCAGCAACGTGTGGGTGTTTGCCAGCGCACGGATCCGGCCGATCAACGCCTCTTCGAACTCGGCCAGCGTCGAACTCGCGCGCACCGTCTGCGAGGCCATCGACTGAACGACGGCGAGCGAGTTTTTGACCCGGTGGTTGAGTTCACGCATGACGAACCGCAGGTGCGTCTCGGCGCGCCTTTGCTCGGTGATGTCTTCAATGACCGCGCCGACGCCTTCGATCACGCCGTCCACGAGCACGGGATAAAATTGTTCCCGCCATGTTCTGCGGTCGCCGGGCACTTCGGGTGGTTCCCATTCGATCTCGATGGGCAAAACCGGCTCGCCACTTTGCAGCACCTGGCGCATCAGCTTTTCGGCCTGATCGGCAAGAACCGGGATAATTTCGCGGGGCGTCCGGCCAAGGTGTTCTGACAAGGGCACGCCATCGATTTCCGCCAGCCGCTCGTTGATGCGCATATAGCGCAAATCGGTTGAGAACATCGCAAGGCCGATCGGCGCAGCGTGATAGAGCGTCTCGAGTTCAGCCAGTTGATTCAAGGCCCGCCGCTCGCTCTCCTTCAATGCTTTCTCGTAGCGGTGCTTGTCGGCCATATCGCGGATGATGCCGACCCAGTGGGTGATCACACCGCAGTCGTTCCGGACGGCGTTTAAGCGCCATTCCGTCGCGATGGCGGCTCCGTCACGGGTGCGATCGACATGCTCCTTGCGATAACCGTCAGGCGCGGCCATGGCGTCCGCGACACGACGCGCCCCGGAACCAACGGCGCCGTCGACATGAAGCATATCGAGGCTTTTGCCAATTACTTCGGCGGCACGATATCCGTACAGCCCTTCGAATGCGGCGTTGACGTATTCGATGGTTGGCGGAGCGCCGTCTGCCCCCTGATTGGCGATGATCACGGCGTCATTGGCGGAATCAACAGCCGTCCTCAGCTTGAACATATCCGCCTCCGTTACGTATCCGGGTCTTTCGAGCGACGCGAAGACCTGCTCTCGTATCGTCGGTGTGGCCCAGCGCCGCCGGCGCCCGCGCGCAAACGGCCACAACGAGCCTCACAAACGTCAACCGCCGAACGCCTCGCGACCTTATATATGCTCGGGTCGTGTGCGAACGCGCGCTCCATGCACACGCGTGATTGCCGCCGTAAGGGTTGTCATTCGTCCCCGTGCGGTTTACCAGAGCGCTCCATTACCTCGCACAGGAAGCAACCATGGACTTGCTGCGAATCCTTATCGCTATTCTCCTGCCACCGCTCGGGGTCTTCCTTCAGGTCGGCTTCGGCGGCCAATTCTGGCTGAACATCTTGCTAACGCTTCTCGGATACATCCCCGGCCTCATCCACGCCGTTTGGATTATCGCGAAAAAATGACCACGCCTTCGATGGCTGGGCGCTGGCCCGCCATCGTCGTACGCGCAGCGGCGTTCCGCCGCTTTTGCCAACCGCACCGCCCACCCCTTCGGCGCGCGCCCGGATCGGGACTGTCAGGCGGCAGCATCAACGCAGCGGCGCAGTTCTTCATAACGGGGGCCAAGAATCTCGCGGATTCCCCAGACGAGAGATCCCGGGTTGTCGTACGCGACGAGGCCGTTGCGATTGTGCTGAACGCAATCCAATACCGACTGGTGCGTCGTCAGCACCGGCTTGCCGTGAGCGATCGAAGCCCGCGCCAATTCACCGTCTTGCGGCGCGCGGGCGGGTATGACGACGAAGTCGCAGGCGACGAGAAGCTGTTCAAAAACCGCAGCCGACACGTGGCCGAGAAACCTGCAGGACCGCTGAACTCCTTCGGCGCGCACGCGCTCTTCCAAGCGGTGCCTCACGGTCCCTTCCCCCGCGAACACGAACTGCGCTTGCCGCTTGTCGTGGCGCACGGTGATGATCGCCTCAATCAAAAGGTCGACGCCGGAGGTATAGCTGATCTCACCCGCGAATAGCCCGACCGGCATCGCGGGATCGAGACCAAGGCTCCGCTTCGCCTCGACTTGTCGATCCGCCGCCAGACTTGCTGGCTGGGCAGGGGCCCTTTCGCGCGGGCGCCTCGAACGCACGTCCCGCTCGCCGCTGCCTTCTTCGGCTGCGGAGTCGGCAAACGCGGGCTGGCGCTCCTCTACCGCGCCCCCGCGGGCCGGATTGCGCAAGACACCGGCCACATCCGTTTCGTCTGCGTTCGCGATAGCCACGAACTCGACAGCGGAAGCTGGCTGCGCATTCTCCTGGCGATGATCGCTTATTTCCACTGGTGCCGTTTCCATGCCCTCGGCCGTCCCGGCGGCGGCGGTGATATCCGGCTCCGCTGAACGACGGCCGGGCGCGCTGCCATCAGCCAAAGTCGTCGGCGACGGATCGGTGTTCGGTACGACGGACTCGGGTGGAGCACCCGCCCTGTCGCCGGCGAGCGAACCGCTCGCCGGCGACACGCTCGCCGGACTTGGTTCGACTGCTCGCGTTGATTCGATGTCAGAACCTGGCGCCCCCGTTCCGATCTGCCCGAAGAGCGTGCGAACAAGACGGCGGAAGAACGATACGCGTTGCGGGCAGGAATTCTCCGCCACACCCAACACGCCCGTCTCCGCGCCCTCGCCATGCCCCCGGACGTCCGCGCTGGCAGCGATTTCTTCCGTTTTATCAGTCGTCGGTTCGCAAACGATTTGGTCGTGAACGGTGGTCACGTCCGCCGCCTTGCCAGACTCATCTAGCTCACCAAGCTTATCGGACTCGCGTGCGTACGCACCATCGCCCGCGGTGATGACCAACGGTGAATCAGCCGGCACCTTTTGCGTCGCGCCGGGAAGGGAACCGCCGCCAGATTCGTCAGCCGTGACGATCCTATCGCCTGACCCCGCGACTACTTGCACCGGACGATCGAATTCCTCGAACGTCTCATCAGGCCCCGTTGCGGGCGTCGCCGGCGAGAAAGTCGATAGGACGCCTGCGTCGTCCTCGTAGGGTTCGTTATCCTCTTCGCGAGCAGGGTCCGCCCGCAAGGCCTGCCTTGACAGCGGGAATGACGAACGTGAAACGGATCGACCTTCAAAAGCGGCATCCACACGATTGTCAGCGTCGGGTAACGCAGCCGTCGCGTTCATAGGTGCGGGAGCGCAGGTCGCGAGCACGCCGTCATGCTGTTCAAGGCTCCGGCTGGCAGACGAAACAATGCGCAACCGTGCTGCCGGCGCCCGCATCTCAGCGTCGCGCATCGGCTCAGCGACAGTGGAGCTCGCCGATTCCGCATCGGCAATCGCGGACGAATTTAAGGCCGGCTGCAAGGCAGCGACCAGATCACGCACTTCCGCCTGACGGACACGCTCCGAGCGTGCCTCGAAGCGGACATGCACATGCGTCATTCCCATCGCCTGCGCCCGGCTGAGTACGTCGGGACACGGGGAGTCGGCCATGCCGAAGCGGCGATGCAGACTGCGCGTCTGACCAACGAATAAAGGTGTCGTGCAATTGCCTTCGTGTCGGGCGAAGATGAACACGGCGGGCTCGTCTAGCCAGCCCACGGCGGCGCGAGAAACGGCGAAATCGTAGCGTTTTCCGCTTTCGCCCGCCCAAACCATGATGTGCGGAGTGCACAAGGGAAAGTTGTGAGGAAGATACATCGTACGTTTCCTAGCCACCCGTCGTCGCGCCATCGACTCTCCACGATCGTGCCAGTCACCGGCCGGCTCCCGTTTTATTCGAGAAGGCCGACCCTATTCGGCGGCAAATGTGATCGAGCGTCAGTTCCGCGATCGTTTTCACAATTCTAACATATTTGGAATGAGATCCGTTCTCAAAACGCGGCGATCGGCGGAAAGTTTCATAGCCTGAGCGGCTGGCGCGCATCGTCGGCCGAGGTGGCGAATCGCCGAAGGCCTCGAGCTCAAGCAGGGTTTGACCTCAGGCCAATAAACAATGTGGCTGAATTGGCGCCGTTCAACTTATGGGCGTGATGTCACTGTCAGAGCGGTTAACTGAGAGTATATTTCAACCTCGTCGCCAACGATGGCAGAGATGATTCATTTTTCGACAAACGTGGAATCAGCAGACCAAGCCTACGCGTTTCTAGCGCAGGCAGACGTTGCGTGTGCCGTCGCAGAAGCTCGATCAATCCTCGTTCAGATCTACGTCAGCACTCCCGACTTGAATTGGATTGCTCTTCTCGTCGAAGCAGTTCGGTCGGCCGCCCCCGGGGCGATCATTGCCGGCGCGACATCCGCCGGCGAGATCTGTGAGGGTCGTGTCTCCGTCGGCTCAACCATCATTTCGCTTTCGGCATTTTCATCGACGGTATTGCGCTCAGCGCTACTCCGTCCTTCGCCGATGCAGACTTACGACGCCCCTGCCGCTGACGAGATTCTCGGCGGTCATTATCATGACGCCAAGGCCTTGCTGGCCCTGGCGCCGTCTGTGAGTTCCGAATGCACACGTTCGCTCGCGCGGCTGATAGCACAATTTCCGCACGCTCAAATCATGGGCGGTTATGTGGGAACTAACCGGGCGAACGATACGGCGCTGGTCTTCCTCGGCGATGACATCGTCACTCAAGGCGTCGTCGTCGTCGCCCTCTGCGGGGAAGAGTTACAAGTCGTCTGCCGTCCCTACCTCGGCTGGAAGGCACTTGGGCCAAGCATGGCCATCACGCAAATCAGCGATTTCGTCGTCGAGACCATAAACGATCAGCCTGCCGCCGACGTGTACCGCCATTATCTCGGTCTTGATCCTTTTCGCGATCTGCACCTGTTGGAATTTCCTCTCCTGGTCGAGCGCGACGGCCGCATCATTGCCCGCAACCCGGTGTCCACAGCCGGAACCGATGGCCTGAAAATGATCGCCGATCTCTATGTGGGCGAACACGTAAGGCTCGGGTACGCCGACGTGGATGCGATCATCGAGGACACCCGCGGCGGTGTCGCCAAACTCGCCGAGTTCGCACCGGAGGCGATCTTCCTTTTTTCGTGCGTCTGTCGGCGATTTGCGCTCCAGCAGGACGTGCTACTCGAAACGATGCCCTACCAGGCAATCGCGCCCACGGTTGGCTTTTTCACGTTCGGCGAGTACTTCAGCGAAGATGGTCACCTGCAGGTGCTCAATTCAACGATGGTTGTGGTCGGCTTGCGGGAAGGGAATGCGCCAGCCGCTGGACGACAGCCGGGCGATGGCCGTGACCCGCTCGACCACCTCGGCGATGACCCCTATCGTGTCCGCCACATTCGCGCGACCAGCCGGCTGTTCCAATTTATCGGCGCATTGACGAGCCAACTGGAAGAAGCGAACCGGAAGCTGAGGACCCAGGCCGACTGCGATCCCTTGACCGGCGTGCTCAACCGCAGGGTGTTCGACGAGACCTTGACCGCGGAGGTCTCCCGCTCCGCGCGTTACAATCGCGACCTTGCCCTCGTGCTCATCGATCTTGATCATTTCAAGCGCGTGAATGACGTATACGGGCACGTTGCCGGCGATCACGTGCTCATCGGGATAGCCTCAACGATCGCGGATCTGACCCGCCGAAGCGACGTGTTCTGTCGCTACGGCGGAGAGGAGTTCGCGCTTCTGCTTCCGGAAACCGGACTCGCCGGCGCGCACATGATCGCCGAGCGCATCCGCGTGGCGATCGAACGTCTTGAACTTTTCGACGGCGACATAGCCCTGCCTGCGATCACCGCATCGATTGGGATTGCCTGTCAACCGCACCACGGCCAGGATGCCAAGTCGATTCTGATTGCGGCCGACTCCGCACTTTATCGCGCTAAAGCGCAGGGGCGTAACCGCATCTGCGCGGCTGATGGCGTGCCCGTGGTTAAGCCCTTGCCGCAGCCGCCTAAAGGTCGCTTTTCGCCCGTTTGATCAGTCCGGCGCAGTCGCTGTTCTCGCCCACTCCGGCATCGATGGGCGGAAGCAGCCCCAGCACGGGGGTCAGAATGCCATTGATTATCTTTTTAATCGTCGTATCGACGCCGATTCCGGCAGGATCCGGAAACACCGTCGGACTGGAAATGGCGCCATCGATCGTGATCGGCGCGCGAATACTCAATGGACTGAAATCCTTCGACAGCGGATAAAGCGTCAAGTCGAGGCGTTCGTTGCGCATATCGATGGTCCCGCTGCCGCCGATGTTCGTGTCCGTGGTATCGACGAGCATCGTATTCGTCGTAAACAGCCCGTCCTGCGCGGTGAAATCAGCGACGAGACACCGGATCGGGATCGCCTTGTCACCCTCGATCAGAACCCCCAGCGACTCGGCAATATCAAGCCCGGCGAGCTCGACCAGGAGGTGGCTGATCTTGCCACCTGACATGACGACGAACGTGTGCCCGGACGCTGATCCCAGCAATGCGGCGACCGAGGCACCGGTGGCGTGCAGCTCAACCCGCCCGCCAAGGGTCCCGGAGCTCTGTTCGGCGAAATCGTGACCGTGCATCAGCGCCTTCAGATTGATTTGCGAGAGTGCCGTATCGAGATCGACCTCAACCGGCTTGCGTGAGCCGTAGAGCGAAAGAAAGGTCCGGACCTTGCCGCCGGCGACGTCGAGGACGGCGGGGTGGATGCGCAGGACACCGTCTTCGAGCGACACCTTGGCGTCGAGGCCGGTGACCGGCAGGTCAGGTGCGTCGAGCTGCCGGGCGACGAAGGCGATCTCGGCGTCCATCGCGTTCAACCTGCTGAGATCGATCTCCTTGTTCGGCAGGATTTTTCCGTCAGTCCGCGCGCCGGCGGCGTTGGCATCAGCCTGCTGGCCCTTCTCGCCGCCCGCGCGGGCACCGATGACCGGGGCGAGATCCTTCAGCGCCAGGCGTTCGGATGTGATGTCGGCGGTCAGCTTCATCCGCTCACCCCCGAGATTAATGCCGGCCGATCCACGAAGATCGCTGTCCCCCATCCGGCCGGCGAGGCTGGAGAATTGCCAGTTGGTGCCTTGATGATCGATGTGTCCCGCCATCGCGTAGGGCGGGCTCGGTGGCAAGGCTATTCCCAACAAAGGAAACAGGTTCGCCAGATCGTCACCCTTGACGTCGAAAGACAGGTCAAGATCCTTCATCGCAACCGGATCGGTGAGCGTGCCCTTGATTTTTGCGTTCAGGTCGCCGACGACAAGAGCAACGTCAACAGGATAAGCTTCATCGGACGAGCGAAGACGAGACCAAGCCCCGCCCTTGAAGGTCAGACGCAACGGTTGCGACTGATAGCGGCCCTTCGCCGCGATCTCCACGGACCGATCGGCAGGCGCCTCAGAAATGGTCAAGTTGTCAAGGTCGAGGGCGATGGACTTGTCCGTCGTCGCATCCCGATAGCGAAGCTGCGCCCCCGCAACCTTCAACGCCCGCACGATCGGGATTTCACTGCGCTGTTCAGGCGCTGCGGCACCCGCCGCAGCTTTCGCGCCGCGCGAAACGTCCCAGTTCGCCGCTCCATCGGCATTCTTCTCGAGAAACAGGCGTGGCCGTTCGAGCGAAATCGCTGGAAAGACCAGATGACCGGTCAACAGGCTACGGACATCGAGTGCGATATCAAGGCTGGCAAGCTCGACCATGTCCGCCGGCTTTGCCCATGCGGCGTTGGCTACGCTCACGTCCGAAAGGTGCAGGCGGCTCACCCAGCCCACATCGATATCCGCGTCGCCGGCAATGCGGACGTCGCGACCAACGGCGGCGCTGGTCAAGCGCTCGGCGAGATGAATGAGGTCCGCCTTATCGTAGATCATAAGGCAAAGGGCGACCGCGGCGAAAACGGAGCCGATCGCCGTTACCACCACGGCGAGGCCCGTGGCCACGCCGGCACCGAGAAGACGACCTGCTGTCACGCCTTTTTTCCTTTCCTGACGACGGGTTTCGCGGCCGTCTTCGACAACGTCTCCGCGTTTTCCCCTGTTTCGAGACGGGGGTTTCGGCGCGGCCGTAACGCGCCCGGCGAGGGAAACCCCGCGCGGGCGTTAACGCTCACCGCTCAAAACCGGTTCCTTGCCAGATTCTCTGTCCCGGCGCTTGCGGTCCGGTCGGTGACCGCCGGCAAGGATGCGTGCCGGGTGCGAATAATCTCCGAAGGCCGTTGCGTTTATTGAATCCGTGTGGGGATCGCTTGCCGTGGGTGTACGTTAACAGGTGAAAAGTTGGCGACATCGTTCGCGCATTTGGCGCGCGGCGACACCGGGACGTTCCGGTGCCAGCGGGATACGGAACCCGGACATCCGCGCTTTTGCGGGTCTCCGCTAAGGAGAGGGAGTTACACCATGACGACCGAGGGTCATCTGCCGGCCAGCCTGAGTGATTTCGTAACCGGCGTGGCGTTTCCGGCAACGCCCAAGGAACTTCTCGCCCAGGCGCGCGAAAACGGCGCTCATCAGGGCATCATCGAGGTGCTGCAAAAACTGCCGGATCGGCACTACGACAGTGTCGCCGATCTTCGGTCAACCTTCAGTTTGGTCGAATAACGCGAGTTGGTCGAATGACGCAACGGCCATCGGGGACCTCGTTTTGGGGATTTGACGGGAACGGGTTGGAGGCGGCGGGGTGCGATCTGCGTCTGCTTCCTCTGCCCGCTTGAATGGCGATACGGAACTTTACTCGCGCTGCCCGGTTTCATCCGCGGTGAAGGGCGAAGCGCTTGGAAAATAGCGGGCGCCCGCCGCAACTACTTGGGTTCGCAGGGTAAGGTGTCGCAAAAATGCCGACGACATGGTGTGGGTTTCCCGTACGCCTGCACGGTTTCTGTCTCCGTCCCCTGTCCACCTCAATCATCCGCAGCTGTCTGCAGGTTCCCCGATGAGTCCTTTTTCTTCCCTGGTCGAGCCCCAAACCGGCGTCGCGCCGATCGAGCGCACGCCGCTCGCGTCAAACACGCCATCGGCTGCCGCATCCGGCACTGCACATCACCGTTTGCCAATCGGCGCCGAAGTCCTTGGCGATGGGTGCGCGTTTCGCGTATGGGCACCTTCGGCAAGCTTCGTTGAGGTCGTCATCGCCGAGACGATCGAAACGCTCACCGCCTACGCGCTGACCGCCGAAGCCAACGGCTACCACTCGGGTATCGTGCCGTCCGCTCGCGCTGGAACCCTGTACTGGTTTCGGCTCGACGGCGACGATGAGCTCCTTGCCGATCCTGCCTCACGTTTCCAGCCGGAAGGTCCATTGGGTCCGTCGCAAATTGTCGATCCGCATACCTTCAACTGGACGGACGGGGCATGGACGGGGCCAGACCGAAACGGCATCGTCGTTTATGAACTGCACATCGGCACCTTCACCCGGGAAGGCACCTGGCAGGCAGCGATCGAGCACATTGCGAGCCTTGCCGAGCTCGGAATCACCATGATCGAGGTCATGCCCGTCGCCGATTTCGCCGGCACGTTCGGCTGGGGCTACGATGGTGTCAACCTATTCGCCCCCACGCATTTGTATGGCGGCCCGGATGACTTCCGGGCATTCGTCGACGCCGCCCATCGGCACAACGTCAGCGTTGTTCTTGATGTCGTCTACAATCACTTCGGCCCCGTCGGCAACTTCGTTTCCCGCTTCTCCGCCGACTACTTTTCCAACAAACATGACACGGACTGGGGAACGGCGATCAATTTCGACGGCGAGCACTCGGGCCCCGTACGCGAGTTTTATGTGGCTAACGCCGAACATTGGATCGCTGAATATCACCTTGACGGCCTGCGGCTCGACGCGACGCAAAATATCTATGACTTCGACGAACAGCACGAGCATATCCTCGCGGCGGTGACCCGCCAGGCACGAAAGGTCGCGCCCGGGCGAGCAATCTTCGTCGTCGGTGAAAATGAACCACAGAACGTGCGATTGCTGCGTCCGCCGTCAGAAGGCGGATATGGGCTTGATGCGTTGTGGAATGATGACCTCCATCATTCCGCCATGGTCGCATTGACCGGCCGGAGCGAGGCCTATTACACCGACTACCGGGGATCGCCCCAGGAGTTCGTTTCAGCTGCCAAGCATGGGTTCCTTTATCAGGGCCAACGCTACGCGTGGCAGAAGCAACCGCGCGGCACACCGACGTTCGGCATCGCTCATCGGTGTTTCGTCACCTTTATTCAAAATCACGACCAGATCGCCAACTCCGGTCTAGGACAGCGCATCCAGCAATTGGCCAATCCTGGCCGCCTGCGGGCGTTCACCTCCTTTATTCTGCTCGCGCCGGGAACGCCGATGCTGTTCATGGGTCAGGAATTCGCCGCATCGGCACCGTTCCTTTATTTCGCCGATCACGATCCGGGCCTGGCGGACGCGGTGCACAACGGTCGCAAGGAATTCCTCCAGCAGTTCCCGAGCCTGGCGACGCCGGAAATGCAGCAGGCACTGCCCCACCCGGACGACCGGCAGACTTTCGAGCGATCCAAGCTCGATCACTCGGAGCGTGACAGCCACGGCGAGGTGTACGCGCTGCACCGCGACCTGCTGAAATTGCGCCGCGACCACGGCGCCTTCGGGTCAGGAAGCCCGCAGCCGTGCGATGGCGCGGTGCTGGGTGCTGCGGCCTTCGTCCTGCGGTTCTTCACCGCCGACGGCGATGATCGATTGTTGCTGGTCAATCTCGGCGCCGATCTGCATTTAGATCCGGCGCCTGAGCCGTTGCTGGCCCCCCCGGTCGGATGCACCTGGTCGCTCGCCTGGTCGAGTGAGGATCCCCGCTATGGAGGCCTTGGTACGCCTGCGATCTACTCCGAAGACAACTGGAAAATGCCGGGAAACTGCGCCGTCGTGATGCAGCCGACGCCAATTTCGAGCGACTTACAGTCGACGGCAACCGACTTACAGTCGATAGCAAACGACTCGCAATCGGCAGAAACAATCCAGGCGGCCAGCAAAGGCTAGAACGGGGGAAGGCAGAGCGATGAATGAGCCGATGCGAATTATCGACTGGCGAACGCGCGCTGATGCATATGAAAGACGCGCGCCGGAATGGCTCGTCGCCAATGGACTGGGCGGCTATGCCTGCGGAACGATAACTGGCCTCGTCACCCGCCGGTTCGACGGACTGCTGATTGCCGCGCATCCCGTACCGCTGGGGCGTCTGGTGATGCTGACGCTCTTCGCCGAGCACGTACGCCTCGACGATGGTCGCCTTGTCGGCCTCGGTGCCGGCCAAGTGACAACGGAGGACGAGGAGGTCGATCACGGGACCCTGTGCCAGTTCCGCCTTGACCTTGGTCTGCCGGTCTGGCGATACGACCTCAATGGGATCATTCTCGAGCGAAGCTTGACCCTGTTGCACGGCCAGAACACGGCGATCTGCGATTGGCGGCTGATTGAAGGCGCCGAGATGATCGATCTGGAGCTGCGACCGTTCCTGTCCTTTCGTGGCCATGATACCCGCGTCACCGACGGCGTCGCGCGGACCTATCATTTGACGGCGGTCGGCGACCGCTACGAGATCTCCGCCGATAGCGCCTTGCCGACCCTGCACCTGCTGCTGCGGAGCGAAGGGGCGACGTTGACGCTCGACCACGGCGCGAGGCAGGAGGTGTACTATGCGACCGAAGCCGATCGCGGCTACGATTGCCGCGGCTCGGTTTGGAGCCCTGGGCACTTTTCGGTGCAGCTCCGGCGCGATCACACGATCTCGTTGACCGCCTCGACAGAGCCGTGGTCAACGATCACGGCGCTGCGCTCCGGCGAAGCGGTGACGGATGAACGCGCGCGCCGGCAGGCCTTGATCGCCCAGGCGGACGCATCGTTGCGCGAGGAACCGGCGAGTGAGTTGATCCTTGCCGCCGATACGTTCGTGATCGCTCCGCCGCGCGCTGAGGCCATGGCACTCGACGACATCGACGCGCCACCGCGCACGGTCATCGCCGGGTATCACTGGTTCACCGACTGGGGCCGCGATACGATGATCAGCCTTGAGGGTCTGACGTTGCTGACGGGCCGACATACGGAAGCCCGCGGCATTCTGCAGACCTTCGCCAACCATATTCGCGATGGCCTCATCCCCAATCTGTTTCCTGAACGCGAGGGAACGGGCCTTTACAACACCGCCGACGCGACGCTGTGGTTCTTTCATGCGCTCGATCGCTACGTCGAGCTCACCGGCGATCGAGACACGCTGGCAGAGTTGCTGCCGCGGCTGATCGATATCGTCCATCATCACCAGCGCGGAACGCATTTCGGCATAGGCGTCGATCACCATGACGGGCTGCTGCGCCAAGGGGCCGACGGCTATCAGCTTACCTGGATGGATGCGAAGGTCGGCGATTGGGTCGTCACCCCGCGCCGGGGTAAAGCGGTCGAAATTAACGCGTTGTGGTACAACGCTCTGCGCACGCTGGCCGTCTGGGTCGAAGAGTTTCAGTACCGAAACACGGACATACCGAACCTCACCGAAATGGCAGACTTTGCGCGATCCTCGTTCAATCAGCGCTTCTGGTACGCCGACGGCGGCTATCTTTTCGACGTCATCGACGGCGAGAACGGTGACGATTCGAGCTGCCGGCCCAACCAGGTGTTCGCCATCGCGCTCCGCTTCCCCATTCTCGACGAGAACCGATGGGAAGCGGTCATGACCGTGGTGGAGCAGCGGTTGCTGACGCCGGTCGGCCTGCGTTCATTGTCCGCCGATCATCCGGACTACAAGCCAAAATACCATGGCGATCTGCGATCGCGGGACGCGGCCTATCACCAGGGCACGGTATGGGCTTGGCTGATCGGCCCGTTCATCGATGCCTGGATGAAAGTCCATCCTGGCCGGCGCGACGAGGCCCGGCGATTTCTCGACGGTTTCAAATCGCATCTCGACGAAGCGTGTGTCGGTTCGATCAGCGAAGTTTTCGATGCCGAACCCCCGTTCACGCCACGGGGCTGCATTGCTCAGGCCTGGAGCGTCGCCGAATTTCTCCGCGCCTGGCGCAATACCGCAACCTGAAGCGCGCGGCGGCCCGATCGCCGGCGCGCATGCCGCGCGCGTCACCACCTCGGCGGTGACGCGGCGTCCGCACTGGGGAAAAGCGCGCGGATTATGCTTGCAGCAAGATCCGCTGCGGGTCCTCGACACATTCCTTGACGCGGACGAGGAAGCTCACCGCTTCGCGTCCGTCAATAATCCGATGATCGTAGGACAATGCCAGATACATCATCGGCCGTGCCTCGATCCGCCCATCCGGCAAAACCATCGGGCGTTGCTGGATCTTGTGCATGCCGAGGATGCCCGACTGCGGCGGATTGAGGATCGGCGTCGACATCAGCGAGCCGAAGACGCCGCCGTTGGTGATGGTGAAGGTGCCGCCCTGCATCTCGTCGATGGCAAGCTGACCGGCGCGGGCGCGCTTGCCGAAGTCGGTAATTTTCAGTTCGATGTCGGCCATGGACAACGCTTCGCAATCGCGCACGACCGGAACGACCAGGCCCTGCGGCGAGGAGACGGCAATCGCGATGTCGTAGTGGTTCTTGTAGACGATATCGTCGCCATCGATCGCGGCATTGACCGCCGGGAACTCCTTGAGCGCGACGACACAAGCCTTGCAGAACAGCGACATCACGCCGAGGCGCACGCCGTGCCGCTTCTCGAAGCTGTCCTTGTATTGGCTGCGCAGGGCGTTGGCCGCGGTCATGTCGACCTCATTGAAGGTCGTCAGCATCGCCGCGGTGTTCTGGGCATCCTTCAGGCGAGCGGCAACCATCTTGCGCAGCCGGGTCATCCGCACGCGTTCTTCGCGGGGTCCGGCCGCGACCGGCGCCGCAGCCACACTGCTCATGGCGGCAGGCGAGACGATGGCGGGCGCAGGTTGCGATGGAGCCTCGCCGGCCGGCGCGGGTCCATCGCCCTGGGTGGAAATATAGGCGAGCACATCGCCCTTGGTCAGCCGGCCGTCCTTGCCGCTCGCCCGAATCCTTGCGGCATCGAGCCGATGGTCGTCGATGAGCTTGCGCACCGCCGGCGACAACCCCAAAGCCGCGGCAGGGGCGGAAGCGGTCGCTGGGGACGTCGGCAGTGCTGATGTCGATGCGGGCGTGGGGACCGGTGCTTGCGGCTGCGGCGGTTCAGCGGCTGGCGGCTTGGCGCTGCCACCGGCAGCGGCGCCCGCACCCTCACTGATCGAGCCGAGGACGGCGCCGACGGCGACGTCACTGCCGGCTTCAACGATTATCTCGCCGAGCACACCGGCGACGGGCGACGGCACCTCGACCGTGACCTTGTCAGTTTCCAGCTCGACCAGCGGCTCGTCGACAGCCACGGGATCGCCGACAGCCTTTAGCCACTTCGCTACGGTTGCTTCGCTCACCGACTCGCCTAGGGCCGGCACCTTAATTTCGGTCGCCATCAATGTCATTCCTCGTCTTTGAGGCGTCGACTAACGTGCAGTCCGCCGGAAGGGCTGCGGCAGCTCGGCGCATTTTTGGACCAACGCCCGCTCGACAATGGTGCGTTGTTCCGCCTCGTGCATCTTGAGCAATCCGGTCGCGGGCGAGGCCGCGGCTGCACGGCCCACGTAACTCGGCAGGACCGGGTCACGTTCCAATTCCTCGAGAATGTTGTGCAGCCGAGGCAGCACGAACGTCCATGCCCCCATGTTGGCGGGCTCTTCCTGGCACCAGACGACCTCGGCATTGGCGTAGCGCCGGCACTGCTCGATGACCCTGAGGCGCGGCCACGGATAAAGCTGCTCGACCCGAACGATCGCTACGTCGTCGAGGCCGCGGGTCCGCCGCTCCTGCACCAGGTCGTAGTAGACCTTGCCGGTGCAGAAGACGATGCGGCGCACCTTCTCGTCGCTGGCCAGTGTATCGGTTTCGGGTATCAGCCGGTTGAAGCGGGTGCCGGGACCGAAGTCGGCGAGCGGCGAGACCGCGAGCTTATGACGGAGCAGCGACTTCGGCGAGAAGACGATCATCGGTTTGCGGAAATTGCGGCGGATCTGCCGGCGCAGCGCGTGGAAGTAGTTGGCTGGCGTCGTGCAGTTGACCACCTGGATGTTGTCCTCGGCGCAGAGCTGCAGGTAGCGCTCCACCCGTGCCGACGAATGCTCCGGTCCCTGACCTTCATAGCCGTGCGGCAGCAACATCACCAGACCCGACAGCCGCAGCCACTTCGACTCGCCGGGGGCGATGAATTGATCGATGATCACCTGGGCGCCGTTGGCGAAGTCGCCGAACTGAGCCTCCCACAACACCAGCGCATCCGGTTCGACCAGCGAGTAGCCGTACTCGAAGCCGAGCACCGAGGCTTCCGACAGCTGGCTGTCGATCACCTCGAACATCGCCTGGCCATCGGAGATGTTGTTGAGCGGGATGTGGCGGCTCTCGTTCTCCTGGTCGATCAGTACCGCATGGCGGTGGGAGAAGGTCCCGCGCCCGGAATCCTGCCCGGAAAGACGGACGGCAACACCCTCCGCCAGCAGTGAGCCGAAGGCCAGGGCCTCACCCATTCCCCAGTCGACGCCTTCGCCGCTCTCGATCATTTCGCGGCGGGAATCCAGCAGGCGGATGAGCTTGCGATGGATGTGGAAGTCGTTGGGATAGCGGCAGAGCGACAGGCCGATATCGCGCAACAGCTCGTTCGAGACCCAGGTCTCGTCGTCGCGCAGTTCCTCTTCGCCCATCAGTGTGCGCAGGCCAGCCCATTTGCCCTGCAACCAATCCGCCTTGTTGGGTTTGTACTGCGGCGCCGCGTCAAAGGCCTGCTGCAGACGTCCGCGCGTCTCGGCAGCTATCTGGTCGACCTCTGCCGCCGCCAACGTCCCTTCGTCGATCAGCCGCTGAGCATAGACCTGTCGGGTCGATGGATGCTTGGCGATCGCCTTGTACATGATCGGTTGCGTAAACGACGGCTCGTCGGCTTCATTGTGGCCGAAGCGGCGGTAGCAGAACATGTCGACGACGACGTCACGCTTGAATTCCTGGCGGAACTCGGTGGCGATGCGGGCGACATGGACCACCGCTTCGGGATCGTCACCGTTGACGTGGAAAATCGGCGCCTGAACCATCTTCGCCACGTCCGAGCAATAGGGCGAGGAGCGCGAATAAGACGGGCTGGTGGTAAAGCCGATCTGGTTGTTGATGACGATGTGAATGGTGCCACCGACCCGGTAGCCCTTGAGCTCCGACATACTGAAACATTCGGCGGCAAGGCCCTGGCCGGCGATCGCCGCGTCGCCGTGCAGAAGGATTCCCATCACCTGGCTGCGCTGGGTGTCGCCACGCTGCGTCTGCTTGGCGCGCACCTTGCCGATAACCACGGGATCGACCGCCTCGAGGTGGGAGGGGTTCGCTGCCAGCGACAGATGGATCTCGTCACCGTCGAAGCTACGGTCGGCGGACGTGCCGAGGTGGTACTTGACGTCGCCCGAGCCTTGGACGTCGTCGGGATGGATGGCACGCCCCTGGAATTCGGAGAAGATGGCGACGTAGGGTTTATTCATGATGTTGGCGAGGACGTTGAGCCGCCCGCGGTGAGCCATGCCCAGGACGGCTTCTTGCACGCCCAATTGGCTCGCCCGCTTGAGGATCTGCTCGATCGCCGGAATGGTCGACTCGCCGCCATCAAGGCCGAAGCGCTTGGTGCCGGTGAACTTGACGTGCAGGAAGCGCTCGAACTCCTCGGCCTCGATCAGCCGCTCGAGAATGGTGCGTTTGCCCTTGACGGTGAATTGCGTCTGGTTGCGGATGCCCTCGATGCGCTGCTGGATCCACGCCTTCTCATCGGGATGCATGATATGCATGAACTCGACGCCGATCGAGCCGCAGTAGGTTTCCTTGAGGATCTCGACGATCTGGCGCAGTGTCGCCGTTTCGAGGCCGAGAACGTTGTCGAGAAAGATCGGCCGGTCCATGTCGGCTTCGGTGAAGCCGTACGTCGCCGGATCGAGTTCCGGATGGTATTTCTTGCCTTCGAGGCCGAGCGGATCGAAGCGGGCCATCAGATGGCCTCGCACGCGGTAGACGCGGATGAACATCAGCGCCCGCACCGAATCAATGATCGCGGCTCGGGATTCGGCGAGCGACGACCGCAGCGCCGCCGGCGGCGAGGTGGCGGGGAGCGCGGCGGGTGCACCGTTGTCGGACGATGCCGGTGGCGGGGCCCAACTGGCGCCGCGGGCATCTCCCAGAATGATCCGTGCTTCCTCGCCCAGCTCCGCAAAGAAAGACGCCCAGCTCGGATCTACCGAGCTGGGGTCGTCGACGAAGCGGCAATAGAGGTCAGCGATGTATGGGGCGTTCGCTCCCGAAAGGAAGGTGTCCGTCGTGACAGCCATGTTGCCCGGTAGTGGCGCGGCTTTGTTCGCCGCGCCCCCTTTCTGTTGTTCAAAGACCCAGATCTAACCGCGCAATGCCTGGACCATGGTGCTTCCCATCGCTGACGGCGATTCAGCGACATGGATCCCTGCAGAACGCAAGGCATCGATCTTATCCGCAGCCGTCCCTTTTCCGCCAGAGATAATGGCTCCCGCATGGCCCATGCGTCGGCCCGGAGGGGCGGTACGGCCGGCGATGAAGCTGACGACCGGCTTCGTGGTCTTCGAGTCCTTGATGAACTGAGCGGCATCTTCTTCCGCCGAGCCGCCGATTTCGCCGATCATCACGATCGCCTCGGTCTGCGGATCGCCGAGGAACATTTCCAGGCAATCGATGAAGTTGGTGCCATTGATCGGATCGCCACCGATACCGATGCAGGTGGTCTGGCCAAGCCCGGCGGCCGTGGTCTGCGCCACAGCCTCATAGGTCAGCGTGCCCGACCGCGAGACGACGCCGACCTTGCCCGGCGTGTGGATGTGTCCCGGCATGATGCCGATCTTGCACTGGCCCGGCGTGATCACCCCCGGACAGTTCGGACCCACCAGCCGGGTCTTCGAACCGGCCAGCGCCCGCTTGACCTTCAGCATGTCCATCACCGGCACCCCCTCGGTGATGCAGACGACCAGCGGCAATTCGGCGTCGATGGCCTCGAGGATCGCATCAGCGGCGAACGGCGGCGGAACGTAGATCACCGAGGCGGTGGCACCGGTCGCGGCGACGGCTTCGGCCACGGTGTCAAACACCGGCAGGTCGAGGTGAGTGCTTCCGCCTTTGCCGGGAGTGATGCCGCCGACCATCTTGGTGCCGTAAGCGATGGCCTGTTCGGAATGGAAGGTGCCTTGGGCGCCGGTGAAGCCCTGGCAGATAACTTTGGTCTCAGACCCGATGAGCACGGCCATTTATGCGGCCTCCTTGACGGCTTTCACGATTTTCTGGGCGGCGTCGGCAAGATCGTCGGCGGAGATGATCGGCAGATTGGATTCGCTGAGGATCTGCTTGCCGAGATCGACGTTGGTTCCCTCGAGACGGACGACGAGCGGTACGTTGAGGCTGACCTCGCGGGCGGCCGCGACCACGCCCTCGGCGATGACATCGCAGCGCATGATGCCGCCGAAGATGTTGACGAGAATGCCTTCGACGTTGGGATCGCGCAGGATGATCTTGAACGCCTCGGTCACCCGATCCTTCGTCGCTCCACCGCCGACATCAAGGAAATTGGCGGGATCGCCGCCGTAGAGCTTGATGATGTCCATCGTCGACATGGCGAGGCCGGCGCCGTTCACCATGCAACCGATCGAGCCGTCGAGCTTGATGTAGTTGAGGTCGTGGCGGGCCGCTTCGAGCTCGGCCGGATCCTCCTCGTCCTCGTCGCGCAGTTCCTGGATGTCCTTGTGACGGAACAGCGCGTTATCGTCGAAGTTCATCTTGGCGTCGAGGGCGATGACATCGCCGGCACCGCTGACCACCAGCGGGTTGATCTCGACCAGCGAGGCATCGAGCTCGGTGAACGCCTTGTACATGGCAAGGACGAACTTCACGCACGCACCGACCTGCTTGCCTTCCATCTTCAGGCCAAAGGCGATCTGGCGGCCATGGAACGGCTGGATACCGGTTGCCGGATCGACGGCGACCTTGAGGATCTTCTCGGGCGTCTTCGCCGCCACTTCCTCAATGTCCATACCGCCTTCGGTGGAGGCGATGATGGTGATCTGCGAGGTGGCGCGGTCGATGAGCATCGACATGTAGCACTCGCGCTTGATGTCGCAGCCTTCCTCAATGTAGACGCGCTTGACTTCCTTGCCCGCGGGGCCGGTCTGCTTGGTGACGAGCGTCATCCCCAGCATTTTTTCCGCCGTCGGGAAGACCTCCTCGATCGACTTGACCACCTTGACGCCGCCACCCTTGCCGCGACCGCCCGCATGGATCTGCGCCTTGACCACCCAGACGGGGCCGCCCAGCTTCTTCGCTTCGGCTTCCGCTTCCTGTGCCGTGTAAGCAACGTGCCCGCTCGGAACGGCGACGCCGTATTTTGCCAGCAATTGTTTTGCTTGGTACTCGTGGATATTCATGCGTCCCTCTCTCGTTCTTCCACGCCGTAACGCTGGGTGGCGGCGCGCATCCTGGACCTTAAACCGCCGCGCTGAGATGCGCGACGGTCCTCACCCTTGCCCCTACATCAGGCCCTTGGCGACCTCGACGAGTGTTTTGACCGAGTTGATCGAATGGTCGAGCATCGCCTTCTCTTCGGCGTTCAGTTCGATCTCGACGACCTTCTCGATGCCCCCGGCGCCGATGATCGTCGGCACGCCGACGTAAAGGCCGTTCTGGCCATACGGGCCGTCGC
The DNA here is from genome assembly GCA_016712595.1 of Rhodospirillales bacterium. Taxonomy (NCBI): domain Bacteria; kingdom Pseudomonadati; phylum Pseudomonadota; class Alphaproteobacteria; order Rhodospirillales; species Rhodospirillales bacterium. Next base: position 1,502,144 of record JADJQT010000001.1, on the reverse strand, counting down.
ACCACGCCGCGCACGGCATCAGCCGCTTCTTGTCCTTCAGGAAGCATTCCGCCATGGCAACCGCCGAGGTGGCCGGGGCGTAGAAGGCCGAGCCGGTCTTCAGCAGGCTGACGATTTCGGCACCGCCGTCGCGGGTGCGCTGAATGATCTTGTCGAGCTTCTCCTGCGTGGTCCAACCCATCTTGATCAGGTCGGGCAGCGGGATACCGGCGACGGTCGAATAGCGCGCCAGCGGCACCATCGTATCGCCGTGGCCACCCAGCACGAAAGCGGTGATATCCTCGACGGATACCTGGAACTCTTCGGCGAGGAACGTGCGGAACCGCGCGCTGTCGAGAACGCCGGCCATGCCGCACACCATGTTGTGGGGCTGACCGGAGAATTCGCGCAGCACCCAGACCATGACATCAAGCGGATTGGTGATGCAGATGACGAACGCGTTGGGGCAATGCGCCTTGATGCCTTCGCCGACCGCCTTCATGACCTTGGTATTGATACCGATCAGGTCGTCCCGGCTCATGCCGGGCTTGCGCGCCACACCGGCGGTGACGATAACCACGTCCGCGCCGGCGATGTCTGCGTAATCGTTCGCGCCCTTCAGCGAGACGCTGATCCGCTCGACCGGCGTCGACTGCAGCAGGTCGAGCGACTTGCCCTGAGGCAGCCCTTCGACGATATCGAACAGGACGACGTCGCCCAATTCCTTCAGAGCGCAGAGGTGCGCCAGCGTCCCGCCGATGTTGCCGCCGCCGATAAGGGCGATTTTTTTGCGTGCCATTTGAACTCCCCCTCAAGGAGATTTGTGCGGCGCAATCGACCCTCAAAATCGGGGTATTGCCGCAGTGCAAGGTTCGAGCGCGTGTTAGTAGCGCGAATTATCGAAGCGGGCAAGCGATGCGCGGACAGCAGTCTCGTCCCGGCGAATTCAGCCGTAACCGGCTGCCAGCATCGCTTGATCAGGCGTTCGCGGCGGATGAGCGCGCCCCGTCCGCCGATTGGATCAGAGACCTTGCAAACATCCTCTACGCGCGCGCGAACGGGACGATCGGGGGATGAACCGCCCGGTTTAAAGCATCAACGCGTTAAAGCGAGAGCGGCCGACGGCTCACGAAAGCCCGGAAAAACCGGCCTGGAGACCGTCGGCGTGGCCGCGACGGGCGGCCCATCAGTGTTGCGCGAGCGTTGTCATCCGTTTGCGCGCGTCCTTGCTGGGCGTCAGCAAGCGGCTGGGTCCGCGAAACAGGCTCGCCCACGTCCGGGCGACCGACCGCCCCCATTGCGCGATATGTTCGGCCCGCAAATCGCGGCCGCGCGCGACATGGCGATGAATCGTCTCTCGCTCCATCGCATGGGCCGGTACGCTGTGCCCTTTACCAACCATCGTTTCATCAAGCTTCAATCCGCTCATATCGAGTCCTCCTACACGGGTTGACCGACCTGGACGGATCCTCCCACGGGGTCGACTTGTTTCTGACCGTGCCGACGGTCACTGCTTTCGCTGAATTGTGCTGCAATGCAGCAAAATCAAGGACGGCTGGGGCGGCATGCCGGTTACTGTTGCTGCCAATCCACAACGAGGGCGCCCACAACAAGGGTGTAAGACGGCTGGACTGAAGCCGACCCTCCCCGCGCATGCGGTCGTCAACACATCCGCGCCGATGCGGCTGTCAGCACATGTGCTCGCTGCCGATGTATTGCTCGGTTTGCATCTCGCACAGGCGGCTGACCGTGCGTTCGAATTCAAAGGCGCCATCACCCGCGGGATAGAGCGCTTCCGGCGGGCGCTCGGCGGTGCAGATCAGCTTGACCTTGTGTTCGTAGAGCGCATCGATCAGGGTTACGAACCGCTTGGCCTCATTGCGCTTTTCCGGGCTCAGGCCGGGGATGCGGGCGACGAACAGCACATCGAAGCGCCCGGCGATGGCGAGATAATCGGCGGGTCCCAGCGGCCGTTCGCAAAGCTCCGCGAAGCTCGCGAAGGCGATATCGTCGGACGCGCGGGGAATGCACACGTCGCGGCCATGCACGCGGAGCGTCTCCGGGCGAACGTCGAGGCCGTGGGTCAGCCGCGCAAAGTAGTCCTCCAGCCGGCGGTCGGCCATCTGGGACAGCGGCGTGATGAAGACGTGCATCGCCCGCATGCTCTCAAGGCGATAGTCGGTGCCGGAATCGAGATGAAGGACGTCGAGCTTGCGCTCGATTAGGCCGATGAACGGCAGAAAGTTCTCGCGCTGCAGGCCGTTCTTGTAAAGGTCGCGCGGCGGGCGGTTGGAGGTGGCGACGACGACGACGCCCGCTTCGAACAGCCACTCGAACAGACGGCCAAGGATCATCGCGTCGGCGATGTCCTGCACCTGGAACTCGTCGAAGCACAGAAGTCGGCAGTCGCGCGCAATCAGCCGGGCCACCGCCGGCAGCACATCGTCGTCCCTGGCGCGCTTGCCGGGCCTGAGCTCGCGGATGCCCGGTGTCTGGCGCATCACCCGCAGCCGGTCATGGACCTCCTGCATGAAGGCGTGGAAGTGTACCCGCCGCTTCGCCGCGACCGGTGCCGTGCGAAAGAACAGGTCCATCAGCATCGATTTGCCGCGACCGACGCCACCGTAGATGTAAAGTCCCTGGGGCGGTTCGGTCGAGCGCTGGGCGAGCCCGAAGCGCGCCTTCCAGCCGACCTTGCCGGCGGACGGCTGATAGGCGATCAGCGCCTTATGCAGGCTTTCCAGCTTCTCGGCCGCGAGTGCCTGCGCCGGATCAGTGCGGATCTTGCCTGTTTCGAGACATCGACGGTATTCGGATAAGGGACCTTCGGACATGAGCGTGCCGTGCTGCAAGTGCGAAATGCACGTTAGTTTTTGATCGCCCGCTTGTAAAGTGCTGAGCGGGGCCGAAGTTCACCCCGCCTGCGACCCTGGTCCCTTTGTTCCTGACCGGAACGCTGGCCGGCGCCGGCCGAATGGACGACGGCCCGCGACCGCGATCGTCGCTCTTATAGATCGCTCTCGACGAGATCACCGTCGACGTCCGCGTCACTCACCATCCGAGCCACTCGGGCCGGCGCGGGATATCGACCTCGTAGACCTGGCTCATTCCGATCGCGCCGTCGGCGACGAGCTGGGCGATTTCAGCGCCCGCCGGCGGGTCCGCCGGAACCCGAGCCTGATAGATCAAAACTTCGGTGAAACCACGATGGTCTTCCGCGGTCCACGTCGCCTTCGGGCAGACGCCTTCCAGCCCCACCGGAACCCAGTCCTTCTTCTGGTACATCCCGGTCTTGATGTTTACGCCGGTGATGCCGCCGTTCTTGTCTGCCCACTCCATCGCCTCTTTCATGTAGAACATCGAGCAGATGCCACGGATATAGTGCACTGGCTCATAGGCGATGCGCGGATCGGCGGCGTGGGCGATGTCGTGCACCAGCTTCATGCCGGGTACATCAGCCGTCCACGGTTGCGCACCCATCGGCCAGACGACACCGTTCGCCGCCTTGCCGGCCGCCTTCATCAGGCTTTCGTCAAAGCCCCAGATATTGGCCATGAACTGCGGCTGCGCGCCGACGCTAGCGCACGACTTCAGCAGCGAGACATTCGAATCCGAGCTGTTGGCAAGGAAGGCATAGTTCGCGCCCGATTGCCTCAGGTTCAGACACTGCGCCCTGAAGTCGCCCGGCGCGAGCGAATACTGAATCGCCGGCAGCACGTCGAAGCCGAGTTCCTTGGCGTACTCCTCGCCCGCCTTCTTCGGCGCATTTGGATAAGGATGATTGTCGCCCATGTGAACGTACTTCGGCGCACCCGAACCGCCGCGGGCCTGCCAGTCCGATTTCGCCCACTGCAGCAACGCGCGGATGGCGTCGGAATAGGACGGTCCCATGATGAAGTTGTATGGCGTCGGCTTCGTGGTCTCCGGTCCCTTGCCGGTGGGATCGGTGAGATGGGCGGAATAGGATGCTGAAAAATAGGGAACCTTGTCTTCTGCGACGAAGCTGACGAGAGCTTCGGTGTCGGCCGTGCCCCACCCTTGAAGGGCGACGGCGCCTTCCTTCTTCCATTTCTCGTAGGTGGCGATGGCGCGCGGAACCTCGTAGGCGTAATCGAACGTCTGCATGTTGAGCGGCGTGCCATTGATCCCGCCGTGGGCGTTGATCCACTTCGCCGCATCGATCTTTGCCTGGCTGTAGGGCGTGCTCACCTGCGCGGTGCGTCCGGTGAAATCGACGAGATTGCCAACGAGCGGATCGGCCGCCACAGCGACGCCCGCCATAGCAGTGGCGGTTGCCGCAAGCGCGCCGGTGAAGACGATGGCTGCTGCACGCTTTCTCATCGGACCCACTCCTGTTTGGTGATTCCCCGGCCAGACACTTCTTTCGCCCGACTTCGATCTGATCCGTCAACGCCGGGACGTTTTAGGCCGAGACGTTTTAGTCGGAAAACGGACATGGCTTCCAGTACGCCGTGATGCGTCGCCAGCGACGCGCAGGCCCGCTGGCCTGCGAAAATCAACAGAAGGACGACGGCGAGCCCGATTGCCCGCCCGCAGCCCCAACAATTCCACCCATCCCTTCGGCCTCTTTGTCCGCCCCCCTTCTGCCCCTCGCGGGTCCTGCTCCGAGACGGTCATGTCCACCGAAACCCCGGGGCAGCTCGGCAACGCCGCAGCGGTTGATCGCCCCTTCGCGGGTTGGTGCGGCTTCGAGGTTTGCGTCAACGCGCTTTCGGTGTAACTAACCCGGTATGCGGGTTCTCTATCATCAATGTCTGTCGCCCTTCTGCCGCAAGGTGCGGATCGTGCTGGGCGAGAAAAAGCTGGAGCACGAGCTGCGGGCGGAGGCGGTCTGGGAGCAGCGGCCGGAGTTCCTGTCCCTCAATCCGGCGGGTGACGTGCCAGTGCTGGTCGAGTCCGACGGCACGGTGCTAGCCGACAGCCAGGCTATCGCCGAATACCTCGACGAGGTGAGCCCTGATCCGCCGCTGTTGGGCGAAACGCCGCTGGAGCGGGCGGAGGCACGCCGGCTGATCGCATGGTTCGATCACAAGTTCGATGCTGAAGTCACGCGCAACCTCGTCGGCGAGAAGGTGATGAGCCGGCTGCTCCGGCGCGGCCATCCGGACAGTTCGGCCATCCGCGCCGGCCACGCCAACGTCCGCTGCCATCTCGAATACATCTGCTTCTTGATGGAACGGCGCAATTGGCTTGGCGGCGACCGGTTCTCGCTCGCGGACATCACCGCGGCGGCGCACTTTTCGTGCATCGATTATATCGGTGACGTACCGTGGGATCGCTACGAGGACGCCAAGACCTGGTATGCTCGGGTCAAGTCACGCCCGAGCTTTCGCAGCATCCTTGGCGATACGATTCCCGGACTTCCGCCCGTAGCCGCGTACGCCGACCTCGACTTTTAGCGGCGCACCGCTGCCGTCTCGCAGCGTCAACCGCCCCCGTCCATTCGCTCGAGGTTGATGCGCGCCGATTCGGCTGCCTCGGTTTTGGGCGCCGAAGCAATCAGCGCATCCCAATCCGCGCGGGCGCCGACGTCGTCACCGGTCAGCCGCCGCAGAATTCCCCGCTCGAGTAAAGCTTCGGGCTGAATGGGAGACAGTTTGAGCGCCACCTCGAGATCAGCGGCGGCGCGATCGTATTCACGCCGCTGGCGAAACGCGCTTGCCCGGAAGACATACGCATCGCTGAGCGACGGATCGGCGGCGATGGCCTGATTGAGGCTGATGATGGCATCGCCCAGTCGCCGCTCGCCGGCAAGCGCCCTTGCCTGCAGTACCAGAAGCGTGGCGTTGCCGGGCTCGAGGTCAAGCCCCTGCCCCGCCGCGGCTTCCGCCTGCTCGAACTGATCGGCGGCGAGGTGGGCATGCGCGGCCTGACCCCATAGGGAGGCGCGCAGCAGGGCGCTGCCGTTGCCCTCGCGCGCGAGACGCTCCAGGCCGTCCGCCGCATCGCTGAACCGGCCGAGCGCCATCTCGGCGGCCATGGCACAGTGCGTAGCCGCATCGCCGCCACCCGCCTCGCGCCACGCGTTCGCGCTTGCAAGAGCCGCGCGCGCATCGCTCGCCACCTGATCCATGCAGGCGTGGTAGCGCTCCTCGGCACCGATGGCCTTGCCAGGGGACGCAACGGCGGGGGCCGCAATGGCGTGGGTTGCCATCGTCAGGAGCGCGAGCACGCAGACCGCGCTCAGAGCTGGACGCATCGGACTATCCCTCCTACCTCCATACCACCATACGGACGTACACTGGAGGGCACGCTGGCGATCGGCAAGGGCCGTGGGCCTGAAGTCCACGACTAGGGTGCAACGGGCGTGAGCCGGCGCGGCAGGTGATCGTTGGAACGCTCGAAGGGCAATGGTTTGATCGGCGAAGTCACACAGTCCAGAGTCGGGCAGGGAATGACACCGCATCTGTTCTGCCTGGGCTACGGATACAGCGCCCAGGCGCTGGCGGCAATGGTGATGTCGGAAGGCTGGATCGTATCCGGTACGTCCCGGAGTGCGGAAAAACGCTCGGCCATGCAGGCGGCCGGCGTGCGTGCGTTTCAGTTCGATCCGACGCACCCGATCGCGGACATAGCCACCGCGCTCGCCACCGCGACCGGCGTGCTTCACAGCATCGCCCCCGGTGCCGAGGGAGACATCGTGATCGACCGGCTCGGCGCGGTGATCGCCCGACTGCCGACCCTCCGCTGGCTCGGCTATCTGTCCACAACCGGTGTCTACGGGGATACCCGCGGGCATCTCGTTGACGAGACCGCCACCCTGTCGCCGACTTCGGAGCGCAGTCGTCGGCGGGTTCAGGCCGAGCGCCGCTGGCTGGCGTTCGGCGCACAGCACGGGATCGCCGTGCACGTCTTTCGCCTCGCCGGCATCTACGGGCCGCATCGAAGCGCGATCGACCAGGTCCGCAAAGGCGACGCCCGCAGAATTGTCAAGCCGGGACACCTGTTCTCACGCATTCACGTCGACGACATCGCCCAGGTGCTGCGCGCCTCGATCGACCGACCGAACGCCGGGCGCATCTATAATCTTTGCGATGACGAGGCGGCGAGCCAGGCAGATGTCGTTGAGTATGCCTGCGCCCTTCTCGGCATCGACCCGCCGCCGCCGATCGCCTTCGCTGACGCAGAACCGGCGCTGTCGCCCATGGCGCGGAGCTTCTGGAACGACAACCGTCGGATCGACAATCGCCGAATCAAGCAGGAGCTCGGCGTGGTGCTGCGTCATCCGCACTATCGCAGCGGCCTTGCGACGATCGCCGCGGGTCCGCCAAGCGGAATTCGGCCATTGCCATGACGTCGTGGCTGCTCCGGTCGTTCTCCGTGGTCCTGCTGGCGTTTGCCGGGCTCCTCGTTGTTGGCGCTGCGACGGGCTTCACGGCAAACTCCACGACAAACTCTACGGCGGCCTTGGCGGCGGGCGCGCCTGTCCTGCTCATCGACATCGCCGAGCCGATCGGACCGGCCACGAGCGATCACGTGATCCGCGGTATCGCAGAGGCGCTGCAGAGCGGCGCCGCGGCTGTCGTGTTGCGCCTGGACACCCCTGGCGGCCTCGATACGTCGATGCGTGAAATCGTCCAGGCGATCCTGGCCTCGCCTGTTCCGATCATCGCGTTTGTCGCGCCCGCCGGCGCGCGCGCCGCCAGCGCCGGCACGTACATCGTCTACGCCAGTCACGTCGCGGCCATGGCTCCCGGCACCAACGTCGGCGCGGCCACGCCCGTACGCATCGGCGCCCCCACGCCGCTCGGCGGTGAACCGGAGCCCGCCGGCCCTTCGGGCGACGCCCCACCCGACGCGCGGGCAGGAAGCGAAGATCACCGCAGCCATCCGGGAATGGCGGAAAAGGCGTTGAATGACGCCGCCGCCTATCTGCGCGGGCTCGCGCAGCTCCGCGGCCGAAACGTCGAATGGGCAGACAAGGCGGTCCGCGAGGCAGCAAGCCTGCCGGCGGAGGAGGCGCTGCGCCAGAACGTGATCGACGTCATCGCGCCGGACGTGCCGCCCCTGCTGACGGCGATCGATGGGCGCCGTATCGTCATCGATGGGCGATCGGTTTCGCTCGCCACCGCCGGCGCGCAGGTCGTCGCGATCCCCGCCGACTGGCGTACACGGCTGCTGTCGCTCATCGCCGATCCGAACGTCGCCTCGCTGCTGATGCTGATCGGCATCTACGCGTTGATCTTCGAATTTTACACGCCGGGCCTGATGGGTCCGGGCGTGTTCGGCGCCATCTGCATCCTGCTCGCGTTCTACGCGTTTCGGGTCCTGCCGATCGACTGGACCGGCGTTGCCTTGCTGCTGCTCGGCATCGCCTTGATGGGATCGGAGGTGTTGATCGGCGCCTTCGGCGTTCTCGGCCTTGCCGGCGTCGTTGCTTTCGTCCTCGGCTTCGTCATGCTGGTTCCCCACGAAGCACCGGGATTTGCCGTCGCCTGGGGTCTGATCGGCCCGGTTGCGGCGGTTTTGACCGCCCTTTTCCTTGCAGTGATGGTCCTCGTCATGCGCGCACGCCAGCGGCCGGCCGCCTGCGGAATGGAGGCGATGCCGGGTCGGCACGGCCAAGTGCTCGACTGGCGGAACAAGGACGGCGTGGTCAGGGTTCGCGGGGAGATCTGGAGCGCGCGCGCGCGTTCAACGCTCAACCGCGGCCAGAGTGTTCGCATCACGGCGATCGACGGGCTCGTCCTCGACGTCGAGCCCGACGAAGCCGAGAGGAGAGATCGATGAGCCTACTGATCGGACAAGTGTGGATTGCACTCGCTATTCTGCTCCTCGGCGTTCTTGCGATGTCCTTGCGGGTGATGCGCGAGTACGAACGCGCGGTCGTCTTTCTGCTCGGCCGCTTCTGGAAAGTCAAAGGACCGGGCCTGATCATCATCCTGCCGGTCATCCAGCAGATGGTCCGGATCGACCTGCGCACCCGCGTCCTCGACGTCCCCCAGCAGGACGTCATCTCCCGCGACAACGTCTCGGTGCGGGTCAACGCCGTCGTCTACTACCGCATTCTCGATGCGGCTCGGGCGGTCATCGAGGTTGAGACCTACGAGATGGCAACCAGCCAGCTGGCCCAGACGACCTTGCGCTCGGTGCTGGGCCAGCATGAGCTCGACGAAATGCTGGCCGAGCGGGAGAAGCTCAACACCGATATCCAGCAGATTCTCGACGAGCAGACCGCCGCGTGGGGAATCAAGGTCTCCAATGTCGAGCTCAAGCGGATCGATCTCGACGAGAGCATGATCCGCGCCATCGCTCGGCAGGCGGAGGCGGAGCGCAGCCGGCGGGCGAAGATCATCGACGCCGAAGGTGAGCTGCAGGCGGCGCAGCGGTTTATGCAGGCCGCCGAGATCCTGGCAACACAGCCCCAGGCCCTGCAGCTTCGTTACCTGACCACCTTGCAGGGCATGAGCGCTGACCGCAGCACGCTCATCGTTTTCCCGCTGCCACTTGACCTTTTGCGGGCGTTCACACCCAAAGGCGAGCACACCTGACGCCTGGGGCAAGGCGCGCCGAGCCCGCCGCCTTCCATCGGCAATTACGCCTTCAGCCAGCCCACGGCCAGCCCGCCCGCTGCAGTCAGCCCGTTGCCGGGCCGCTTCCGATCCATTCGTAGATTTCGGGAGCGGATTTGGCGCAGCCGCAGCACGAACTGCACGACCCTTCGTTACCGGAATCAATACGGCGAATGCGTCCCTTGCGGATCCAGTGATCGAGCATGTCGCGCAGCGCGGCGGCGTCGATCTCGAAGCGGGATTCCAGGTCCGACAGCGGCGCCCGGTGGCGATCGCGCATGTAATCGCGAACGTCGGCAAGGATCATGATCGTTACTCCGCCGCCACTGCGGTCGCGGCCATGCGGCCGACACCACGCCCGCCGGCGATACGGAACACCATCAGCGCCGCAGCGAAGACAATGATGATGCCGGCGATCCAGCCCGCGGCTTGGACAGGATCGCGCTCAAACGTGCCCGCCTGATAGGCGAGAACGGCGGCACCATAGCCGAGGCCTGTCGTCCACGACGCAGCGAACAAGGCCCAGGCCGGCCCGGTTTCCCGCCAGATGGCCGCCAGCGCGGCGGCGCACGGCATATAGAGCAGGATCGCGAGCAGATAGGCGAAGGCACCGATCCGTCCGTCGAAGCGGCTCGCCATCTCGCCGAAGAGCCCGACGTCCACGTCCTGCGCCTCCGCCGCTGATTCCAGGTCCTGGCTCTGCACGATGCTGAAGCCCAGCGGGTCCATCACGCTATCGGCAAGCCCGATGAGATTCTCTGGAATGGTCGCGAATGCCGCGGTAATGCCGCCCCACAGATCGAAGCCAGCGTCAGCCTCGCCTTCCATTCCTCCGTGCTTTTCGTCGGCAAGCGACGCGTAGAGCGAGTTCAGCGTCCCGACGACCACCTCTTTGGCCAAAATGCCGGTTACCATGCCGACGGTGGCGGGCCAGTTGTCCTCGCTGATCCCCATCGGGGCCAGAACCGGCGTCACCACTTTACCGGCCGCGGCAAGGACCGAGTTATCGGTATCCTGATTGCCAAACGTCCCGTCGGTCCCAAAGCTGTTGAAAAAACTGAGGACGACGACGACGGCGATGATGACGCGGCCAGCGCGGTAGGTGAACTCCTTCAGACGCTCCCACGTCCGCCACAACACCGAGCGGAGGGTCGGCAGATGGTAGGGCGGAAGCTCCATGACAAACGGGGACGCCTCGCCGCGAAGCAGCGTTCCCTTGAGTACGACGCCGGTGAGCACGGCGAAGCCGATGCCGATCATGTACAAGGCAAACACGAGATTTTGGCCGCCGGTGGGAAACATGGCGGCGGCGAACAACGCGTAGACCGGAAGACGCGCGCCGCAAGACATGAAGGGCGCCATCATCACCGTCAGCACCCGATCGCGGCGGTTCTCCAGCGTGCGCGTCGCCATGATCGCCGGCACGTTGCACCCGAAACCGACGATGAGCGGGATGAACGATTTTCCCGGCAGGCCGACAGCCCGCATGAACCTGTCCATAACGAAAGCGGCCCGCGCCATGTACCCCGAATCTTCGAGGAACGAAAGGAACAGGTAAAGGCAGGCAATGATCGGGATGAACGTTGCGACGGTCTGAATGCCGCCGCCGATTCCATCGGCGACAAGCGCGGTCAACCATTGCGGGCTTCCCAGGCTCTCGAGGAGAACGCTGCCGCCGCTGACGAAGATCACGCCCGTAAGTTGTTCGAAGACATCGATAAACGCGCTGCCGACGTTAATGGTGAAAAAGAACAGCAGGTACATCACCACGAGAAAGATCGGAATGCCGGCGAGGCGATGCATCACCACCTTGTCGATGCGATCAGACATCGTTCGCTTGATGACGCCCTGGCGGTGGACCGCCGTTTTGATCACCGCATTGGCGAACCCATAGCGGCTGTCGGCGATGAGGATATCGCAATCTTCATCGACGCGTTGATAGACCGCCTCGGCGAGATCCATCGCCTTGGCACTGACCTGCGGGGGAACGAGCGATTTTGCCGCCTCGTCGCCCTCGAGCAGCTTGACGGCCAGCCATCGCAGATCGGGAGCATTCGGCTGCGGATTGAGGTCTTTCAACGTCGGCAGAAGGTCCTCGATGACCTGCTCGACCTCATCGCCATAGCGGATTTCAGCACCGGCGCCATGGGGGGAGCCGGCCAAGCGCCGGATTTCCTTGCGCAGCACATCAAGCCCTTCGCCGCGATTGGCGACCAACGGCACCACCGGGCAACCGAGGTATTTGGCCAGCGCGTCGACGTCGATGGTGATGCGACGGTCGCGGGCGACGTCGAGCATGTTCAGCGCGACCACCATCGGCGCGCGCATTTCGAGCAGCTGCGTCGTCAGGTAGAGATTGCGCTCGAGGTTAGAGGCATCAAGGATATTGACGACGACCTGCGCTTCATTCGAAAGCACGTATTCGCGGGCGACACGCTCGTCGAGAGAGGCCACCGACGTGACCGCCACGGAATAGACGCCGGGAAGATCGACGACGCATACGTCTTGTCCGTCAAAGCGATAGGTGCCGGTCTTGCGTTCAACGGTCACCCCCGGCCAGTTGCCGACCTGCTGGCGCGCACCGGTCAGCGCGTTGAATAGGGTCGTCTTGCCACAATTCGGGTTGCCCACGAGACAGATCGTATGGGACGCCATGCTTAGAGCCTTTCCACGCGGAGAAGCTGAGCCTCGCCTTTGCGCAGACTCACGGCATAACCGCGAACGTTGATTTCGACCGGATCGCCCAGTGGCGCTTGCCGCACGATGGAAAATTCCGTGCCGGGTGTCAGTCCCATCGACAACAGCTTCTCGCGATAAGATCGATCGCCGCGCTCTAATCCCACGACTTTACCCCGTTCCCCTACCGTCAGGTCACCGAGCCCCACGCTCACCGTCAGCCCTCCATCGTTCGACAAACCAGTACGCGATGGGCGATTCCGGCGCCCAGCGCGAGCCGCATATCGTCGCGCGCAATCACCATCGGACCCGCCCCGTCGTTGCGGACGATCACAACCTCGTAGCCGACGGTCAACCCGAGGTCGGCGAGCTTTCGATTCAGCCCCCTGCCCTCGCCAAGCGCGACGATACGTACACGCTCGCCCTCAGCGGCCAGGATCAACGGGAACGTCGCAACGTTGATACCGCACGCGTCCATTCACTCCACCCTTCGCCCTGCATTCGCGTTCGGCGGCCATCCAACAGATGACCATCCACGCTAATGAATATCATTATCAAAATAAAGCCACAGGAATTTTATGGGCATGAGACGCAGCCGCAACAAGCTATTTCCGCATGTCTAGCATGCGGAAATCAGAGATCGGGCTCGTCAAGGTCGCGTGACCGGCACGCCGCGACCAAAGTGTTGCGCAGCAGACACGCTACCGTCATTGGACCGACGCCGCCGGGAACCGGAGTTATCGCGCCCGCGACCTCGGCCGCCTCCGCAAAGGCAACGTCACCGACGAGCCGGGTCTTGCCGCCCTCGCCCTCGATCCGGTTGATGCCGACGTCGATGACAATGGCCCCCGGCTTGATCCAGTCTCCACGCACCATCTCCCTCCGGCCGACCGCGGCGACAACGATATCGGCGGTCCGGCAGCGAAGGGCGAGGTCTTCGCTGCGCGAATGCGCGATCGTCACCGTGCAATCCTCCGCCAGCAGCAACATGCCCATCGGTTTGCCGACGATGTTCGAACGGCCGATGACGACCGCCTCGCGACCGGCCAGAGCAGCACAGTGGCTCCTGATCAGCCGCAGACAACCCGACGGTGTGCACGGCACCATGGCGGCGCGGCTACCGGTCGTCAGCCGCCCGGCATTGATCACGTGAAAGCCGTCGACATCCTTATCCGGGCTGATCGCCTCAATGACCGCCGCCGCATCGATCTGCGGCGGCAGCGGCAGCTGTACCAGGATGCCATGGACGCGGTGGTCCTGGTTCAAGCCGTGCACCAAGGTCAGCAGGTGCTCCTCGCGGATATCCGCCGGCAGGCGGTGGACGAATGATTTCATCCCCGCCTCTTCCGTGTGCCGTGCTTTGGTGCGCACGTAGATCTGACTTGCCGGATCGTCGCCGACGAGAACCACGGCGAGGCCCGGCGTGAGCCTTTCGGAACGGCGCAGGCGCATGACCTCGTCATGGATATCGCGACGCAGGTCCGCCGCCGCCGCCTTGCCGTCGATAATTTCGGCCCGTGCCATCCGTCCCGCTCCTACCCGTCCCGTTTGTCTTGCAGGCCCCCTAGCAAACCCCGCGCCGTACTCCAATGGATAAGCGCCGCCAACACGTCTGGCCCCTCGCCAGCGATGCGGATGGTCTTATTGCGACTGCCGGCACCGGCGATGATCGCAAGGTCGGACTTCGCCAGATGCCATTCCCGCGCCAGCAAGGCAAGAACGGCGGCATTGGCCTTGCCATCCTCGGCGGCGGCGGTGACGGCAACCTTGAACCGCACGCCATCCGGATCGTCCTTCAGGCCATCGATCCCCGCGCGCCGCGCCCGCGGCGTCACCCGGAGATAGACCCGCACGCCATCGGCGGCGAGGGTAAATGGCAGGTGGGACGGGCCGGAGGAGCGAGGCGCGGCCGTCAGTAGGCGCTCGCGACATAGAGCCGTGCCAAGACCTGCTGCACGAAGAGCAGCAGCAAGATGAGCACCATCGGCGAAAGATCGACGCCGCCAAGCGTGGGCAGAACGCGGCGAATTGGCCGCAGAGCCGGTTCGGTCACCCGATGCAGAAAGTCGCCCAGCATGTAGACGAAGCGATTGCGCGTATTGACCACGTTGAACGCGACCAGCCAGCTCAGGATGGCACTGGCGATCAGTATCCAGATGTAGATGTTGATGACCGTACTGAGCAGCCAGAACAAGGGGCCGATAACGACGTCCATGATAAATCCGTTGCGTGGTAGCGATGCGCGCGCAACCCTAGCGGCAGCCACTCACGCGTGCAAGCCGGCCTTTCACCGCGCGGGCACGCCTCGCCATCCTGTGGCCGTGCCCCGCCCTGCCTCGTCCCCGGACGATCGCGCGGGCGATTCTTGCTGGCTCGTTCAACCGCATGCGCTAACCTTCGGTCGACTCGAACTTGGCATGGGCGGACGTCGGCATGGGTGAAGGACGGCACGGAGGGTGGAAGTGCATGCGAGGACCGGCCTCAATACTCCTCGCTGCGGTCGTGCTCGGCGGCCTCGTCGCCTGCGAGAAGTCTCAGAAGCTGACACCGCAGGAAGCGGCGATCGCCGTTGAGACGACCGACGAAATGGACGCGCCGGACCCCGCCGTCGCCCACGCGCGCTACGACCGCTACCGATGGGTGAGTGCGCAGGAAATGGTCCGCCTGCGCCTCGGATACGATCCGACGATGGATGAGGACACCCGTTACGTCATCGAGCAGGCCATCAACGACGATCTGGCGCAAAAGGGATTCGAGCTTGGCCAGCCGGCGGACTTCGCCGTCGCCTTCAGCGATGCCTACATCGACCGCAATACCTCCGCTTCGGGTTGGGCCTTCGAGGGTCCAGCGATCGAGGCGACAGAAGGCGTCGCAGGCTCGCAGATGGAGGCCTACGACGACATGGAAGTCTATCGCAGCCCGCAGGAGCGGTTCACAATCATCTTCCTCGATGCCCATACCGGCCGACTCCTCTGGCGCGCGAGCGGCAAGGAGACCCTAAGCGGGGGGAAACAAAACCATACGCGTATCGAAGCTGCGATCTTCCGGACGCTCGACGACATGCCGGTGCCGCTGCCGTGAAGCTCTGATGGCCAACGGCTGACCACGCGCCGCGAATCGTTTCGGGATCGAACCGCCCCGGCGAGGTGCAGCGCCCGGCGATGTCCGGGTCCTCGACACCTTGACCCACAGGGAGCGGGTCCATACATTCGCGGGCAATCGTATTGCGGCGCATCGCTCCTTGTGCTCAACAGCCCGAAGATGTTCGTGCTCTTTTGAGGTCATTTCATGCCGAAAACTATCACCGACGATTCGTTCAACACCGACGTGCTCAAGGCGGACAAGCCGGTGCTCGTCGATTTTTGGGCAGAATGGTGCGGACCGTGTAAGCAGATCGCCCCTTCGCTGGAGGCACTTGACAGTGAACTTGGCGAGCGGGTGACGGTCGCCAAGCTGAACATCGACGAAAACCCGATGACACCATCGAAGTATGGCGTACGCGGCATCCCGACCTTGATCTTGTTCAAGGATGGCCAGGTTGCGGCGACGCGCATCGGCGCGTTGGCCAAGGGTAAGCTGTTCGAGTGGGTCGAGTCGGTTCTCTAGCCATCCGCGCGCTCGCCGTTTGCCCCGTTTGGACAGAAAACGAGGCGCGAAACGGACGCCTTTCAGCCCAGGATTACTTGGGCTGAGGCTGCCGGATGGTTGTTTTCGCTGAGCACCGCTCCGGCGAGATAAAGAGACCCGCAGATCAGCACGCGTGCCGGTCCGGCATGGCCATCGGTCAGATAACCAACGGACAACGTGCGCAAGGCATCGGCGACGCTTGCCGCAACGACCGCGACGCATCCCTGCCCAATGGCGAGTTCCGCGGCTTCCTCAGCCGTCAGGCTGGCGGATTCGCCTGGAATGGCAACGGCGGCGAGGCGCGTGATCCTGCGGGCAAGGGGCGCGAGAAAGCCCGCGGCGTGTTTGCTGCGCAGCATGCCATAGATGACGAAAAGCGGACGGTCGCTCCAGCCTTCGAGGTGTTGGGCGAGCACCTGCGCCGCGCCCGGATTGTGTCCGCCGTCGAGCCATAACTCCCAATCGTCGGGCAGGATGCGACGCAAGCGCCCCGCCTCGAGGCGCTGCAGCCGAGCCGGCCACTGTGCCCGCCGAACGCCACGGGCCAGCGCCTCGGCGCCGATACTCAGGCCGGGCAGCCGGCGGGCGCACGCGACCGCCAGCCCGGCGTTGCGCCGCTGGTGAGCACCGATTAGCGTTGGTGCCGGCAGCACGATCGTCGCATCGGCATCGCTGTAAACGAACGAATCCGCGCCGCTCTGCTCGATCCGCCAGTCCACTCCCTCGATGAACAAGCGTGTCCCGACACGCGCGGCGCGCGCGCTGATCGTCGCCGCCGCGTCGGGCGGCTGGGCCGCCGTCACGCACGCCACGCCGTGCTTGAGGATTCCTGCTTTCTCAGAGGCAATCGCCGCCAGGGTATCGCCAAGATAGGATTCGTGATCGAGCGAAATCGGCGTCAGCACGGTGAGGCGCGGCGCCGGGACGACATTGGTCGCGTCAAGACGGCCGCCGAGGCCGGTTTCCAGCAGGGTCACGTCGGCCGGTGAGCGGGCGAAGGCGAGGAAGGCCGCCACGGTCGTGATCTCGAAAAGCGTAATCGGCTCCCCGGCGTTCGCCGCTTCGCATTCTTCGAGCAATGCCGACAAGGCCGCATCGGCGATCTCGCCACCGCCAACGACGATGCGCTCGGTAAAGCGGACGAGATGGGGCGAGGTATAAGCGTGGGCGCGGTATCCCGAGGCCTCGAGCATGGCCCGCAGGAAGGCGACGAGCGAGCCCTTGCCGTTGGTGCCGGCGACGTGCACCACCGGCGGCAGGTGGTCCTGTGGCCGCCCGAGCCGATCCATCAACCGCTCGATGCGCTCGAGCGAAAGATCGATGGCCTTTGGATGCAATCGGGTCAGGCGATCGAGAACGGGCGAACTACTCGGCGTCACGGACGAGGGTATCGCTTATGCCGTCGGGCTCTTCGGCGGCCGCGGCCGCAGAATCGTCTGTGCCCGCGTCCGGGCGGTCAGCGGCCACCGGCCGGCGCAGCAGATCGAGGATGCTGGCGAGGGTATCGCGCAACTGGCCTCGCGGTACGACGCGATCGACGATCCCGTGCTCAAGCAGGTATTCGGCGCGCTGGAATCCTTCCGGCAGGCTCTCGCGAATGGTCTGTTCGATCACGCGTGCGCCGGCGAAGCCGATGACCGCGCCCGGCTCGGCCAGGGTTATATCGCCCAGCATGGCGAACGAGGCCGAAACCCCGCCGGTGGTCGGATCGGTCAGCACCACGATGTAGGGCAACCCCGCGGCACGCACTTCCTCGACGGCGATCGTCGTGCGCGCCATCTGCATCAACGACAAGATGCCCTCTTGCATGCGCGCCCCGCCGGAGGCGACGATGACGATCAGCGCGGCGCTCTGCGCGACCGCGACGCGCGCGGCGGTGAGCAGCCCTTCGCCGACGGCGACACCCATCGAGCCCCCCATGAATGCGAAATCGATGGCGGCGACGACCGCGGGCGCGGTGCCGAGGGTCCCGACGCCGACGTCGAGCGCTTCACCGCGACCGGATTTCGCCTGCGCCTCCTTGAGGCGGTCGGTGTAGCGCTTGAGATCGCGGAATTTCAGGGGGTCGACCGGCGTTTTCGGCAGCTCGATCCGCCGCCACCCTTCGTCGAACAGCGCCTCCAGGCGCTCGGCAACGCCCAGCCGCATGTGATAGCCGCAATGCGTGCACACCTGATGCGCGCGCTCCAGGTCGCGGTGGAACAGCATCTGACCGCACGCCTTGCACGTCTGCCACA
Source organism: Rhodospirillales bacterium (assembly GCA_016712595.1). Taxonomy (NCBI): domain Bacteria; kingdom Pseudomonadati; phylum Pseudomonadota; class Alphaproteobacteria; order Rhodospirillales; species Rhodospirillales bacterium. Next base: position 1,484,092 of record JADJQT010000001.1, on the reverse strand, counting down.
GGTTGTCGGGAATTTCCCGCCGGGCGCCGACAAGCTCGCGCAGCTTTGGCCGGACAACGTTGGTCAGCCAGCTCACTTGACCACCTCGCGCGCTGCCAGGCCGCGAATACCGTGTGCCAGAGAGCCGACGAAAGCGACGACGTTATCGACGAGGTCGGCGCGGGCGACGCCGCTCGCATCGAGATGCTCGGCAAGCATCGCCACCAGTGACGACCCGACCACGGACGCATCGGCCACGGCGGCCATTGCCGCCGCCTGCTCCGGGGTGCGGATGCCGAAACCCACGGCGACCGGCAGGGTGGTGTGCCGACGGATGCGCTGCACCGCGGATTTCACCTCGGCGATCCCGGCGGAGCGGGTCCCGGTGACGCCGGTGATCGCCACGTAATAGACGAAACCACGGGCAAAACGCAGCACCTGCCCTAGCCGTCGTTCGTCCGTCGTCGGCGTAGCGAGGAAGATCAGGTCGAGGCCGACGGCGCTTGCCGGCACGTAAAGCTCCTCGGCCTCCTCGGGCGGCAGATCGACGACGATGAGTCCGTCAACCCCGGCTTGTTTGGCGTCCGCGGCGAAGGCGTGGGCTCCGTAGGAGTAGATCGGGTTATAATAACCCATAAGAATGATCGGCGTTTCGAGGTCGGCCTGACGAAACGCCGCGACCATGCCCAATGTCCTGCGCACCGTCTGCCCGGCACGCAGCGCGCGCTGCGATGACACCTGGATGATCGGACCGTCCGCCATCGGATCGGAAAACGGCATGCCGATCTCGATCAGATCCGCACCGGCGGCGGGCAATCGCCGCATGATGTCGATCGATGTGCCAAGGTCCGGATCTCCGGCGGTCAGAAACGTGATCAAACCACCCCGGCGCTGCTGTCTCAGGCTGGCGAACCGGCGGGCGATGCGATGCTCAACACTCATGGCTCCGCTCCGCTTACAATTCGATGCCAAAATGGCGCGCCGCGGTGAACACGTCCTTGTCGCCGCGACCGCAGAGATTCATCACCAGCAGATGGTCCGCTGAAAGCGTCGGCGCCAGCCGCGCGACGTGGGCGAGCGCATGCGCCGGCTCCAGTGCCGGAATGATCCCTTCGGTCCGCGAGCACATCTCGAACGCGCGCATCGCCTCGTCGTCGGTGACGCTGACATAGTTGACACGGCCGCTGTCCCGCAGCCAGGCATGCTCGGGACCGACGCCCGGATAGTCGAGCCCGGCCGCGATCGAATGCCCGTCCTTGATCTGGCCGTCGACATCTTGCAGCAGATAGGTTCGATTGCCGTGAAGCACGCCCGGGCGCCCGGCGGTCAGCGACGCGCAGTGCTCGCCGGTATCGACGCCTCGACCCGCAGCCTCGACACCGATCATCCGCACGTCCGTATCATCGAGGAAGGGATAGAACAAGCCGATGGCGTTCGATCCGCCACCGATGCAGGCGACCAGCGTATCCGGCAGCCGGCCCTCCGCCTCGAGGATCTGCTCGCGGGCCTCGACGCCGATGACCGACTGGAAATCGCGCACCATCGCCGGATAGGGGTGGGGCCCGGCAACCGTGCCGATCAGGTAGTACGTGTCGCTGACGTTGGAAACCCAGTCGCGCAACGCCTCGTTCATCGCGTCCTTCAGCGTCGCTGTTCCCGAGCGCACGGGATGCACCTCGGCGCCGAGCAGCTTCATGCGGAAGACATTCGGCGACTGCCGCTCGATGTCTGTCGCTCCCATGTAAATTTCACACTTGAGCCCGAACAGGGCGCAGACGGTCGCCGTCGCGACGCCATGCTGGCCGGCGCCCGTCTCGGCGATAATCCGCGACTTGCCCATGCGCCGGGCAAGGAGGATCTGCCCCAGGGTGTTGTTGATCTTGTGCGCGCCGGTATGGTTGAGCTCGTCGCGCTTGAAATAGATTTTCGCGCCGCCGAGCCGGGCCGTCAGCCGCTCGGCGAAATAGAGCGGGCTCGGGCGGCCAACGTAGTGGCGCAGGTAATACGCGAATTCGCCTGCGAACGCCGGATCGGCGCGTGCCGCGGTGTATGCCTGCTCGACGGTCAGAATGAGCGGCATCAACGTTTCGGCGACGAAGCGGCCGCCATAGATGCCGAAGTGCCCCCGCTCGTCGGGACCACCCCGATGCGTGTTCGCGCCGTCCATGGCCTGTTCCATTCCCGTTAACCGGTGTGTGCCGCCTTCATATAAGACGCTGCTCGCGGGTTCACGCCGAAAACGCGTCGATGCGGCGACTTTAACGCCGGATGGCGCGACGGTTTCAGCTCCGAACCGCGTCGGCAGTATCGAGCATCCGCGCGGCGGCAAGAAAACGGCGGATCGATTCGGGGTCCTTGCATCCCGGCGAGGACTCCACGCCTGAGGACACGTCGATCGCCGAGGCACCGCTCAGCCGGACGGCCGCGGCCATGTTTCCAGCGGTCAGGCCGCCCGCGAGCATCCACGGCAACGGCCACGAACGACCGGCGAGCAGACCCCAATCGAAGGCGACGGCATTGCCGCCCGGGCGCGTTGATCCCGCCGGCGGCCGGGCATCGAAGAGCAACCGGTCGGCGACGCGCGCATACTCATTCACGCAAGCGAGATCCGGCTCGCCAGCGACACCGATCGCCTTCATCACCGGGATGGCGAACCGCTCGCGCACCTCGGCCACGCGCGCCGCGCTTTCGCATCCATGCAATTGCAAGAGATCAAGCGGAACGACCGAAAGCAATTCCTCGAGATCCTTGTCCTCGGCATCGACGACAAGACCCACCCGGACGATGCTCGCCGGAACGAGACGAGCGAGTTGGGCCGCCACCCGCGGTGCGACGAACCGCGGCGACGGCGCAAAGAAGACGAAGCCGACAAAGGCCGCCCCCCCGCTCACCGCCGCCTTAACCCCGGCGTCATCGCGCAGGCCACAAATCTTGACATCGACAGCCATCGGTGGTGGCTCAGCGAGCGAGCGCGACTCCACTCGGGGACTCGGCGCGATCGGGCGCTGCCTGGGGCACCAGCGGGATCGTCGTACGGACTTCGGCAGAATTGAGCCGGGCTGCACGGTCGCGCAGACTGGCAAGCTCCTGCTCCTCCTTGGCCAATCGCCGCTGCAATGCGCGCGCCCGCTTGCGCGTGCCGCCCGCCTGAAACCACGATACGATCGCGCCGACGACGAAACCCGCGCCCAGACAAACGAGCGCAAGGCCATAGACCGGAAACGGCACCGGTTGCGTCAGCAGCGGCCATAAGCTGAGATCGACTGGCGCATGGTTTGAGACGGAAAAGACGATAACAATCAGGACCAGCGGAATCACGGCGATCCAGTACAGCACCTTGCCCACCGTGCGCCTCCTTTCCCCAGAAATAATGAACGCGCTTAGGCGTCGGTATTCAGACGCTCGCGCAATTGCTTACCGGTTTTGAAATAAGGAATGTGCTTGGCCGTGACGCTGACCGATTCGCCCGTGCGCGGGTTTCGCCCGACCCGTGCTCCGCGCTGCTTGACCGAGAACGCTCCAAATCCGCGCAATTCGACGCGATCACCGCGCGCAAGCGCCGCGGAGATTTCCTCGAAGATCGTCGTGACGATGCGCTCGACATCGCGCTGGTAAAGATGCGGGTTGGTCGCGGCAAGGTGGGCAATCAATTCCGACCTTGTCATCGTCCGTCCTTTCTCCCCTGATCCGCAGTGTCCGCGTTGCCGGGTGCGTCCATCCGCGTTCTAAAGCCCTTTATTCAGAGCGAAGGGTGCCAGACCGACACCAGCCCGTCAAGACTAAGTCTTTCTGGGAAAAGCGCTTTTCCACCCACCTGCCCAAAAAGCTCAGACAGCCAGTCGTCTTGGTGCGAAATGTCCAGCTCGTGAATAGGAAGGCTCAGCGCCACGTCATGCGTGTTCGCGAGCCAGACGCGCGCCTCCCGCTCGCCGCCGATCGCATCGATCAGCCCAAGATCCTTCGCCTGGCGGCCGGTGAAGACCCGGCCGTCGGCCACGTCCTTCATTTTCTCCGGCGTCAGCTTTCTGCGCTCGCTCACCATGGTGGCGAACATTTCATAGACGTCGGCAACGAGCTTGCGCGTGGCTTCGCGCGCCTCCGGGGTGAATGTCTCGAGTGGATTGGGCTGCGCCTTGAGCGGACTGCTCTTGATCGTTTCCGGCTTGATGCCGAGCCGTTCCAACAGCCCGGTTACGTCTGCCGTCTGCATGATGACGCCGATCGAGCCGGTCAGTGTTCCGTCGCGTGCGAAAACATAATCGCTGGCGATGGCCGTCATGTAGGCGGCGGAGGTCGCGAGCTCGCCCATCACCGCCACGACCGGTTTGGTTTCGGCGACAGCCTGCAATTGCCGATACAACGCCTCGCCGCCGACCACCGTTCCGCCGGGAGAGTTAATCCGCACGATCAGCGCCTTCGCACTGGTGTCGTCCGCGACCTGAGCAATCGCGGCGTTTCGATCCGGATCATCGACGATAACGCCCGAGATCGTCAGCCGGACGACATAGGCATGCTCACGGACGAGACCGAACCGCGCAAGCACGGCGGCTACGGCGAGCAGGGCGGCGAGCACCGCCGCAACCTGCCACGCGGTCAGCCGCCGTTTCAGCCGGCGACGGTCGACCAACCAGTCCGCGTCGATGGACATCCTTTCCCCGCGGGTACCGCCGGATCGGCCGGAAGCCTTGACTTACGGTTCGCGATCGTCGTTCGCCTCGTCGGCTTGCGCATCCCGCTCAAGCGCGTCGGCCCGTTCCGCCGACTCCCGCTTTTCACGGATGGCGGCACCGAGGATATCGCCCAGGCTCGCCCCGGAGTCACTGGACCCGTAGGCAGCAACAGCCTGTTTTTCCTCGTCAAACTCGCGCGCTTTGATCGATAGCTGCACCTTCCGCGATGCGTGATCGATCTGGGTGATCTTGGCATCGACCTTCTCGCCGGTGGCAAATCGGTCGGGCCGCTGCTCGCTGCGATCGCGCGAAAGCTCGGACTTGCGGATAACGCCGGGCACATTATCGCCGACCCGGACTTCGATACCGCCGTCGAACACGCCCGAAACCGTGCAGGTAACGACACTTCCCTTCTTCAATTTGGAAAGACCCGCCTCGAACGGGTCGCCCTCGAGCTGTTTGATGCCGAGGCTGATCCGCTCCTTCTCGATATCGACGTCGAGCACCTTGGCGGTCACCGTATCACCGCGCTTGTAGGCGGCGATGGCCTCCTCGCCGGCCTGCGTCCACGACAGGTCGGAGAGATGCACCATGCCGTCGATTTCGCCCGGCAAGCCGATGAACAACCCGAACTCGGTGATGTTCTTGACATCGCCCTCGACGACGCTGCCGACCTGATGCCCCTCGACGAACGCGTCCCACGGATTGGGCAGGCACTGCTTGAGGCCGAGACTGATCCGCCGCTTGTCCTTGTCGACGTCGAGAACGACGACTTCGACTTCCTGGCTGGTCGAGACGATCTTGCCCGGATGAACGTTCTTCTTCGTCCAGCTCATCTCCGAGACGTGCACCAGCCCCTCGACGCCCGGCTCGAGCTCGATGAACGCGCCATAGTCGGTGATGTTGGTGACGCGCCCGACGAACTTGGCGCCGACCGGATACTTGAGCTCGACGCCTTCCCACGGATCGGCTTCGAGTTGCTTCATGCCCAGCGAGATGCGCTGGGTTTCGGGATTGAAGCGGATGACTTGGACCTTGACGGTCTCGCCGATCTGCAGCGCTTCCGATGGGTGGTTGATGCGCTTCCAGGAAATGTCGGTGACGTGCAGGAGACCGTCGACACCGCCGAGATCCACAAACGCGCCATAATCGGTGATGTTCTTGACCACTCCTTCGAGCACCTGACCTTCCTTGAGGTTGGCGATCAGCTCGGAGCGGGCCTCGGCGCGCGTCTCCTCGAGCACGGCGCGGCGGGAGACGACGATGTTGTTGCGGGTCCGGTCCATCTTCAAAATCTGGAACGGCTGCGGCGTGTTCATCAACGGCGTGATGTCGCGCACCGGACGGATGTCGACCTGGCTGCCGGGCAGAAACGCCACGGCGCCGGACAGATCGACGATAAAGCCACCCTTGACGCGGCCGAAGATCGTGCCGGTGATGCGCTCACTGCTCTTGAAGGCGCGCTCGAGAACGTTCCAGGCCTCTTCGCGCCGCGCCTTCTCTCGGCTGAGCGACACCAAACCGTCACGGTCCTCGAAGCGCTCGACGAACACCTCGACCTCATCACCCGGGCCAGGCTTCACCTCGTTCGGTCCGGGGATGAACTCCTTGAGGGGCACCCGCCCTTCCGACTTCAGCCCGACATCAACGACGACCATGTCGTTTTCAACCGACACCACCCTGCCCTTGACGACGCGCCCTTCGAACCCTTCGGCCTCGCCAAGGCTTTCGTCGAGAAGGGCAGCAAAACTTTCCTTGCCCGCGAAAGCAACATCCTCGGCGCCGGCGGCGGATACACTCGCGATCATCTGTCTCTAATTCCCTCGATCCTCGTTCGAGCTGACTGTTCGGCCAAGGCTCGCTCCCTGAGCAATGGACCGATGCCGGTCACCCGGTCGTCCAACCTAACATGTTACGCCGACAAGAACGCCACTCTCACCGAGGCGCGCGCCCCGACACGATCATCCCTGCCGCAGCATCGTCGCGGGTCTTAACCCGCCGCAAAAGCCCTTTTGGGCGCAAACCTCGATCGCTGCCGCAAAGACCGCGTCTGGACTGAGCCCGCTCGTATCGAGCACGATGGCATCGCTGGCCGGCTCGAGCGGAGCTACGGCGCGCGCTGAATCGCGTGCGTCACGCTCCTGCATTTCCCGCAGAACGACGGTATCTATAGCTTCCAACCCTCGCCCCCGCAACTCCTTAACGCGTCGCGCCGCCCGTTCTTCGACGGATGCAGTCACGAACAGCTTGATCCCGGCGTCTGGACAAACAACGGTGCCGATGTCGCGTCCGTCCAGCACCGCGCCCGCGGCTCCGTCCGGCGGAGATTGCGCGAACTGCCGCTGGAACGCCAGCAGGGCCGTGCGCACCGACGCGATCGCCGCAACCTTTGAGGCCGCGTTTGCCGCCGCGTCGCTGCGCAGGCCGTTGCCGGCGAGGTCGTCCGCGCCCAACGCCTGCGCCGCCCGCGTCGCCGCGATCGCATCCGCCGGATCATCACCGGCCGCCAGCGTCCTTGCGCCGGTGGCGCGATAGAGCAGGCCGGTATCAAGATAGGCGAACCCCAGATGCGCCGCCAGCCGGCGCGCGAGCGTCCCCTTCCCCGCCGCCGCAGGTCCGTCGATGGCAACAACCCTCGAACGCTCGATCATCGACGTCCTCGTCCTCAGGCGGATCACAGCACCGCCGCGCTTCGATGCCCGCGCGGCCGCGACGGTCACGCGGTTGTTGTGCCGCAACGGCCACGTGGCTGTTGCGACCGGGACGGCGGGTATGCCGTTGATATTGCATCGCGCGGCCTCTGTCGAGACTCCCGCGACCACGCGCGCCGACGCGGCGATTGCCGGAGGAGACGGCGAGGCGGTACACTGCGGCGGCAGCTTTGAGGACGCCTTGATGGACTCCCACGACCTCCCCGGCGCGGTGGAGCGCCTGCTCGCCGCCGGCAATGACGAAGACGGCGCCTTGACGGGAGCCTTGGAGCTGATCGCCGAAGGATTTGCGGCAAAAACGGCGACGGTGCACGCCATCGATGTTTCGAGCGATGCGGAACGGCCGGATCTTGTTATCGTCGCCGATCGCGGGCTACCCGAGGCGGTCCGGGCGCACGTCCGGCATATCCCCTTCGGCAAGGGAATGGCCGGCATTTGTGCCGAACGCCGAGAGCCTGTGACCGTTTGCAACCTGCAGACCGACGACAGCGGCGTCGTGCGGCCTGGCGCGCGCCAGACCGGTGTCGCCGGTGCGATCGTCGTGCCGGTGCTCGATGCCGGCGGGGCCCGGCTTGTCGGCACGCTCGGCATCGGCAAGCCGGGTGAACACACCTATAGCGATGACGAACGCAAGGTCCTCGCGCGGTGCGCCGCCGCCCTCGCGCCACTCCTTCTTGCGCGCTCGGGGGTGAAGGCAGGCTGACGGCGGCGCCAAGCCGGCTCATCGCTATTTTTCGCGACGTGATCCACGTCAACGACACGCCGGGTAAAATCCGGCATTTCCTCCGATCAGACTTATATCAGAGCGTACCTGGCCGCGGCGGGCACGGTGATGAGACTCGTGGGAGCGGAATAACATGGATGACGGGTCCACCCAGCGTTCGATCGCCCGCGACGCGGTTCGGACTGATACGCCATCGTCCAGCATCGACGCCGCGCTCCGCCGTCCCGGCGATGCCGTGGTGCGATCCGGCGATGCCGTGGTGCGAAACGAATTCTTTGTCCGCCATTCCTATGACGTGCACTTCACCCGTGGGCTGTTCGAGCCGGCAAACGCGCTGCTCGCAACCTGCGTGGGGCGAGCCGAGCCAGAGCGGCGCCATAAGCTCTTCGCCGTCGTCGATGGTGGCGTTGCCTCCGCCCGCCCCCGCTTACCGGGCGAGATCGAGGCTTACTGTCAATGCCGGGCCCGCCAGCTTGAGCTTGCCGGCCCGCCGCTGATCGTACCCGGGGGAGAGGCCTGCAAGAACGAGCCGGCCGCATTGCAATCCATCCTCGATGCCCTGCACCAGCACCGCATCGACCGGCATTCGTTCGTTCTCGCGATCGGCGGCGGCGCGGTCCTCGATCTTGCCGGATATGCCGCCGCGACTGTTCATCGCGGCCTTCGCTTGATCCGGGTGCCAACGACCGTCCTGGCGCAGAACGACGCTGGCGTCGGCGTGAAGAACGGCATCAATGCGTTCGGCAACAAGAACTATCTCGGCACGTTCGCACCGCCCTGGGCGGTTCTCGACGATGCCGATTTCCTCGACACGCTCGATCCCCGCGATCGCATCGCCGGCATCGCCGAAGCGGTGAAGGTGGCCCTGATTCGCGATGCCGCGTTCTTCGGCTGGCTGGAAGACAGCGCGGCGGCACTCGCCGCCGGCGAGCCGGCGGCAATGGCGACGATGATAAGGCGCTGCGCTGAATTGCACATCCATCACATCGCCACCGGCGGCGATCCGTTCGAGCTCGGCAGCGCCCGGCCGCTCGACTACGGGCATTGGTCCGCGCACCGGCTGGAAACAATGACCGCCCATGCCCTGCGCCATGGCGAAGCGGTCGCCATCGGCGTCGCCCTCGATACCCGCTACGCGGTCGCGGTCGGGCTGCTCGACGAAACCTCCTTTGAACGGGTCTATGCCCTGCTTCAGCGCATCGGCTTCCGTCTCTGGCACGATTCGCTCGACGCGCGGGACGCGCGCGGCCGCCTTTCGCTTCTGCGCGGGATCGACGACTTTCGCGAGCATCTCGGCGGTGATCTGACCATCGGCCTGCTGACTGCGATCGGCACCGCCGTCGACGTCCAAACGCTCGACGAAAGCATGATCGCCGGTGCCGTCGCCTGGCTACGAGAGCGCGATGGCCGAACTTGCGGCCAAGGCGGCAGCCAAAGTTGCGGGCAGCCATGCGGCTAACCGCCGGGGCCGGGGAACACCTGACCTATTGCACCAACGTGCACCCCGGTGAGACCTGGCCGCAGGTGCGCGCCTGCCTCGATCGCGACGTACCGGCGGTGCGCGACCGCATCGAAGTGGATCACGGCGCCAGCTGGCGCGGCGCCTTCGGCGTTGGGCTGCGACTTTCGGCGGCATGCGCCGAGGCGTTGAGCGCGCCGGACGCCTTCGCCGAGCTGCAGGACTGCCTGGCGCGACACCGGCTCTACGTCTTCACGCTGAACGGCTTTCCCTTCGGCGACTTTCATGGCCGGCCGGTCAAGGCACAAGTCTACCGGCCGGACTGGCAGGAGGAGGCGCGGGTCGTCTACACGCGCAACCTCGCCGAGGTGCTCGCCCGCCTGCTGCCGGATGATCAGCCGTTCGGCAGCATCAGTACGGTTCCTGGCGCCATCAGACCGCGAGGTTCCACGAACGCCGCGATCGAGCGAATCGCCGACAATCTCCTGCGCGGCGTCGCTCATCTCATCGACATCGAACGGCGCAGCGGCCGGCGGTTGATCCTGGCACTCGAGCCCGAGCCATACTGCCTGCTCGAGACCATCGCCGAGGCCATCGCGTTCTTCGAGGCACACGTGCTCTGCTCCGCCGCGCTCGCCCGGCTCGGCACCCTCGCCGGACTGGCGCCGGCCGCAGCCGAGGCGGCACTGCGCCGCCATCTGGGTGTCTGCCTCGATACTTGCCACGCGGCGGTCGAGTTCGAAGACCCGGCAGCGATCCTCGACGACCTGCGAGGCGCCGGCATCACCATCGGCAAGGTCCAACTCAGCGCGGGTCTGCGCATCCCGGCGATGACCCCGGATCTCGTGCCGGCCTTGGCGCGTTTCGATGATTCCGTCTATCTGCACCAGGTGGTCGAGCGCGATGCGCATGGCTTGAACCGCTATGGCGATCTCGATGACGCGCTGTCCGCGTTCGCCGGCCGCGCGCACGCGCCAACGCCGCCGGAATGGCGGGTACATTTTCACGTGCCGATCTTTCGCCCCGACCTCGGACCGTTTGCCAGCACGCAGCCGTTCGTCGCCGATATCCTCGACCAGCACCGGCTCCGGCCGGTTTCCCTTCACCTCGAGGTCGAGACCTATACCTGGGGCGTGCTCCCCGATGCGTTCCGTACCACCGACCTTCCGGGAGCCATCGCACGCGAGTTGAGCTGGGTTATGAGCAGGATTGGATCATGACCCTGCGCGACGCCCTCGTTCTCGGCCGTACGTCCAACCTGCCAACCGTCTGGAGCAACGTTCTCGCCGGTGCTGCCATCGCCGGAGCCGGCATCGCCGATTTCGCCGATCTGCCCGCCCTCGCGGCGCTGCTGATCGCCCTTTCGCTCTTTTACGTCGCCGGCATGTATCTGAACGACGCCTTCGATCGCCGGATCGACCAGTTGGAGCGGCCGTCCCGGCCGATACCGTCGGGCCGCGTCTCGGCGCGGCTTGTCTTCGCCGGGGGTTTTGCCATGCTGGCGCTGGGGCTGCTGCTCCTCGGCGTCGCCCTGCCGTCCACCGTCCCCCTGCCGTCCACCGTCCCCCCGGCCGACACGGCGAGCAACTCCGCGCTGTGGTCCGGGCCGCTGGCTGCGGGCGGTGCCCTCGCCGTCGCCATCCTGGCTTACGATATCTGGCACAAGCAGAACCGCTTGAGTCCGGTATTGATGGGCCTGTGCCGCGCGCTGGTCTATGTCACCGCCGCGCTTGCCTTTGCCGCGCTGAGCCAGGAACTGGCGATCGCCGCGGGCGTCCTGACCTGCTACCTGATCGGCCTAACCTACGCCGCCAAGCAGGAAACGCTCGATCGTCTCGACAGTCTGTGGCCCCTCGCCTTCCTCGCCGTACCCTTCGTCTATACCGTGCCGACAGCCCTCGGCGCGTTCGGTTTTGGCCCGTTCGGATCTGATCCAGGCGGCGGACCGTTCGCGGCGGCGACCGGCCAGTTCGTCGCGTTGCTGTGGCTCGCCTTCCTCATCTGGGTCGGCGGCGCGGTGCACAAGCTGATCCGCCGCCAACCGGGCGACGTTCCCGCCGCCGTCGCCGCCCTGCTTGCCGGGATCTGCCTGCTCGATGCCCTGATCATCGCCGGCTGCGGCGATCGCTGGGGCACCGCCGCCGCGGCGGCGCTGTTCCCGCTCACTCTCTTCTTGCAGCGCTACGTGCCCGCCACGTGATATGGCTTTGCCGCGCCGCGCGCGCTGGCGCCATTCTCAAGGACATGAGCCAGCAAAGACGTGGGTCAGCATCAAGTCCTTGACCGCCGTCGCGGCGATCGCACCGTCGGGTAGCAGTTCCGGCTCGGACGAGATGACGAGGGGCCCGTCCTCGTCCCGCTCGGTCAGGCGGCCATGTGAGCCGCGCACGAGTTCGGGCGTGAGCGGGATGACATCCATCAACGTGCGCAGACCGACCGCCTTCTTTGCCAGTCGCCAGCCGACGGCAAGCTTGGGCGCGCGCAGCTTTGGATCGAGGAACAACTCCACCGGATCGTAGCCGGGCTTGCGGTGGATATCGACGGTGGTGGCAAAGTCGGGCGCGCGGGCATCGTCGAGCCAGTAGGGATAGGCAAACCAGCGATCCCCCCGCGAAATCGCCACCAGTTCGCCCGAGCGCGGATGATCGAGGCCCACCGCCCGCTTGCCTTCGCCATCCAGCACGCTCTCGACGCCGTCGAGACCGGCGATCAGCGATGCGACCGCCGGAACGTCCTCGCGCCGGCGCACGTAGACGTGCGCCACTTGGTGATCGCAGACGGCGAAGGCGGCGGACGCGCCGGCGTCCAGCAACTCGCGCCCCAGTTCTTCGCGTACGGCAAGCAGGCCGGCGCGGCGCAGCGCCCGGTTGGGCAGCACGGCGCTGGTCACCGGGGTCATGCCATACTCGGAGAGCACGAGTACGGCCGCGCCCGCCGCCGTCGCCTGATCGATCAGCGCGCCGCACAGCGCATCGATGGCGCCGAGCGCGGGCGCGATGCGCGGCTCGTCCGGGCCAAAGCGCTGCAAGTCGTAATCGAGATGCGGCAGATAGACGAGGGTGAGCGTCGGCGCGTATTCGGCGAACACATATGCGGCGCAGCGCGCAATCCAGTCGCTCGAAGTGATATCGGCCAGCGGCCCCCAGAAGCGGAACAACGGAAACCTTCCTAGACGCGCGGTCAAATCATCGCGCAGGCGCGCCGGATACGTATGAACATCGGGAATCTTGCGCCCATCGGCGGGGTACATCGGGCGTGGCGTCACGGCGATGTCCACACCTGCGTACATATTGTACCACCAGAAGAGCTTGGCACAGGTAAAGGACGGATCGCGGCGTCGCCCGGCCTCCCAGATCTTCTCGCCGGCGACGAGCGCGTTCGACTGACGCCAGAACAGCACCTCGGCGAGGTCGCGGAAATACCAGCCGTTGCCGACGATGCCGTGGTCGCGCGGAAGAAGGCCGGTGATGAACGTCGACTGCGCCGAACAGGTCAGCGCCGGCAGCACCGTTCGCAGCGGCCTGAGACCGCCACCGGCCGCCAGCCTCGCGAGGTTCGGGGTATGCGCGCCGACGAGGCCGGGTGAAAGACCGACGACGTTGAGGACAAGCGTGCGCCTCATCCGCGATCCCTGCCCACGGCCACCCCGCGGCTATTCGACGATGGTATCGTCAACGCGCGGAGTCTGTCCGCGCAGAACAGTATTGCCTTCGAACAGGATTCTCTGATCGATCGGCTGCGGGCTGAGCCAGTCGTCCTCACCCATCTGGCCGCTCTGCCCGTAGGCGGCAAGCGCGTTGGCGTAGCAGACGCGCACGACATCGGCGTCGGCGATGCCCCGCTGGCGCATCAGCGTCGCCGTCTTCGGCACCGCCAGCGGATCGGAGACCCCCCAGTCGGCGCTGGAATCGACGATGATCCGCTCCGCGCCGTACTTGCGCACGATCTCGACCATCCGCTCGCTGCCCATCTTCGTCTTGGGGTAGATGGTAAAGCCGGCCCAAAAACCGCGATCGAGCACCTCGCGCACGGTCTCCTCGTTGTTGTGATCGATGACCACCCGTGCCGGGCTCACTGCGTGCTCGACGCAGACGTCCATCGTCCGGGACGTCCCCCGCTTCTTGTCGCGGTGCGGCGTGTGCACCATGACCAGCATGTCGAGCTCACGGGCAAGGTCGATCTGAGCACGAAGATAGCGGTCCTCGGCCTCGGTCTGCTCGTCGTAGCCGATCTCGCCGACGGCAACGACGCCCTCCTTGAGCAGGTAGCGCGGCAGGATGTCCATGACCTCCTCGGCCAGTGCCGGGTTGTTCGCCTCCTTGCTGTTGAGGCCGATGGCGCAGTAATGGCGGATGCCGAACTGGGCGGCGCGAAACCGCTCCCATCCGACCAGCGCGGAAAGATAATCGACGTAGGAACCCGCGGATGTGCGCGGCTGGCCGATCCAGAAGGCCGGCTCGATGACGGCAACGATCCCCGCCGCCGCCATCGCCTCGTAATCGCTCGTCGTGCGCACGCTCATGTGGATGTGCGGATCGATGTAGTGCGTCATGCCTCGTTCCTGACTGCCTCGCCGGATTGCCGCAGCGGCACGCGGTTGCAAAAGACCAGCATCACGCTCGCGGACGTCTGGCCACTGGGAACACGCCGGACTTGCCCAAAGCGGGTCAATCCGCTGGGAACCTGATCATGCGCGGCAGCCTCAGGCGACGACATCGTTCCAGCCGATCCTTCCGGCCCGGACGAGCGCCGCGAGCTCCGCCTCGTTGTCGAGAACCGCCGCCGCCTGCGGGCGCGGGCACGCGGCGAGCGCCAGGGCCGCTGCCGTTCGCTCCTGCGCCGTGCCCGCCTTCAGCACGCGCTGCAGATCCTCGATGGCACCGCCCTCGGCATGGGGACCGACGCAGCGCCATAGCTCCGGGCTAACCTCCCGCCCCGCCGCCCAGCGCTCGTGAGCGTAATCGCACAGCATGACCGCGAGGTCCGCGTTCGCGCGCGAATCGATTCCCTGGATCGGAGCGAGCGCGCTACCGACAAAAAGGGCTTTCAAGATCAGTTGATTCCACGTCGCCTGGGAAAACTGCTCCGCCGGATAGGGGTTGCGATGCGCCACCGCTTCGAACACCGCCTTCATGTTCGAGCGAGCCCCCTCGCTCGCGCGGGAAAGGTAAAGATCGGGGCAGGGAAACAGCGGCAGACCGCGATAAAACGCGACGAGTTCGCCAACGTCGGCGGTCACGAACAATCGCTCGAGCAGGCGATGCAAGCGTTCGCCGTCGCCGACGGCAAGAAGCAGTCTCAGGCGAGCGGCCTGATCGACCGACCATCCCCGCGGATCCCATCCGGGCCGACGGGCAGATGCCGCAGCGACGTCGGCATCATCAAGGATGAGATCCTGCTTACCGATCCGGCGCGGCACAAGGCTGACGACGAGAAACAGATCCTTGTCGGCGCCGCCGGCGACGATACGCTCGATCGCCTCGCGCAGCCACGACGCGCTGTCCACAGGTAATTGCCGGTCGAGCCAGCTGCCCAGCAACGCGGCGGCCGCCGTGCCAGGACCGTGCGTCTGCAGATCACCAGCGGCCATCGTGGTTTCGTCGTGTCGCATCTTGCCCTTGCACTCTGCGCTCGCGCGGCGGCCAATCACCCGCGCACCCTTCGATGCCCGAGGCATCGCGAGCAGTTCGACACCCGAGGCATATTGCACATTAGCATATTCATATGGCGACCCCCACCCCCGTCGCGATCGCGGGAACCAAGCGACCCGGCGTACGTATCCCTTGATAAGTCCCGGTATTGGGCCGCGACTGCGGGCCGAAGGCTGGCATCGTCCTGCCTCAGGGTTGAAATCAGCTGAGGGAGCCTGCAACATTAAACATCGGTAACTGACGCGCCGCGCGAAAGAAAAATACGCTACAGCCAAGAGTTACGGGACGAATGCAAACATGGGAATGAATTGGACCCTCGAGGACATTCCCTGGTCGAGCTTTGAGTCAGGGAAGATCAACCGCAAGCTGCTCGCAGTGATCAAGACCGCGTCGCTGGTCGAGCGCAATTCGGCGGATTATGCAATCTATCTGTGTAACGTGTTCGCAGAGGACGACGCGTTTTGCGAAGCGGCCCGACAATGGGCCGAAGAAGAGGCGCAGCACGGTGAGGCCCTTGGCCGCTGGTCGGAAATGGCCGACCCGAGTTTCGATTTCGCCTCCCGCTTCGCACGGTTTGTGACGGGATATCGCATTCCGGTAACGGCGGAAAAATCGGTTCGCGGTTCACGCTGCGGCGAACTGGTGGCGCGTTGCGTCGTCGAGTCGGGCACGAGTTCGTTTTACACCGCGTTGCGCGACGCGAGCGACGAGCCGGTGCTGAGGCGGATTTGCCAGCGGATCGCCGCAGACGAGTTCCGCCACTACAAGTTGTTCTATGATACGCTGCAGGGCTACCGCGCCGCGGAAACATCCTGGCGGCTTGGCCGGTTGATGACGGCAATCGGCCGACTCCACGAAGTCGGGGACGACGAACTGTCGTTCGCCTATCATTGCGCCAACGAGGAGCCAGACCAGCCGTACAGTCGCGCACGCGCGGGCGAGGCCTATGCGCGCGTCGCGAGTAGCGTTTACAGGCGCTGGCACATCACGCGCGCGGCGAACATGATGCTCAAGGCGAGCGGCATCAGCCCACGCGGCTGGCTTGGCTGGACAGTGGCCCAGCTGGTCTGGCTCCATGTGCGTCGGCAGCAGCGCCGGGCGCTCGCCGCATGACCGGTCCCATCGCCGCGGAGCATTCGCCCGGCGCCGCACGTCCGGTGCGCAGAGGGCATAGGGGCGCGCAACCATGCGGGAACTAGAGACGAGGATCGCCGTTGTGTGTCGGCGAAGCGGTAATTGGAGTGCCGTAAATCCACTCAAAGGTCGCCATTCAGAGTGCCGCGCTTTAACGTTTCTCGCTACAATGACCACAAACAAACAGGGGTAAAGAGGCGCGAAGATGGACGAATCGGTCGACGAACGAATTCGCAGGCTTGCACAACCGCTGTGGGAATCGGCAGCGCAACCGTATGGCATGGCCATGGACTTCTGGCTGATGTCGGAACAGATGGTCGTCGAGATGATGTCGATGACAGCGCGCATGCACAATCAGGCAATCTCGCGAACCGTCCCGCCTCTCGCCGTTCGTGAACTTCCCGTCGAGGCGCCGATCAACCGGGTTCGAGAACTGGCGCAGTGCATGTGGGAATCCGCCGGGCGCCAGTATGGCATGGCCCAGGATTTCTGGCTGGCTGCGGAGCGCCATGTGCTGACCATGTTCCGCGCCACAGCAAAGGTTTCGCCAACCGCAAGCGATCCTTCGTGGGTGGCGGAATTAGCCGAGTTGCCGGCGTCCGCCTATCTCGAGCGCATCCGGGTGTTGGCATACTACTTCTGGGAGACGGCGGGGCAACGGTATGGCGATGCCCTGGATTATTGGCTACAAGCCGAGCGTGAGGTCCTCGACATGATGGCCTTGTCGGGCGAACGCGCGGCGGCGCAGGCAATGCCCGCGGAATCCGCCGTTCCGCTCGACCCGCAACCGCTCGCACCAAGCGCTCCCGCGACGAAGCCAGTCTCGCCGGAAATGAAGCCTAAGCCTAAGCCTAAGGCCAAGACCGCCGGCAATCGAGCCGTGCCGGGCGCCAAGAAAAATAGCGCTTAACCGCCCGCTGGAACGGCGTGCCCGCTGATCGGCGTTCGTACCTTTGTGCCGCATCCCGCCCGGCCCGGGCCTGCCCGACTGGCCGGTTTACGTACTCATTCGCCGCAGGGTTGCAGTCGGCCGGTAGCGGCTGAGGTAGGTCGGCAGGATAACCTCCACGGCCGTTGGCTCGATGCCGAGATCGCCGAAGGAGAGCGCGTTCGGATCGACGACATTGTCGCGACCCAAAAGCTTGATCTGATCGCGCGTCAACGGCGGTACGGGAAGAGCTTCGAGAAAAAACGCCTGAATTGCCGCGATCTCAAGCGGGATCGGTATCAACCGCCGATGGCGCCCGGTAAACGCGAGGGTCAATTGCATCACCTCGTGAAAGTCAATCACCCGCGGCCCGCCGAGCTCGAATGTTTTTCCGGCGGCGGCCAATTCATTGTCGTCAAGCAGTCGATCGATCGCCTCGGCGACATCGCCGACATAGACCGGCTGCAGTTTCACCGTGAAAACCGGCAGAACCGGGAGGACGCGGGCCATTGCGGCAAAGCGATTGAAGAACGCGTCTTCAGGGCCGAAAACCACCGAGGGGCGGACGATGCGCGCGCGCGGGAACGCCGCGCGCACGGCCGCCTCGCCCGCGGCTTTGGTCCGGGCGTATTCCGAGGGGGACGCGGGGTCACTGCCGAGCGCCGAAACATGCACGAGGCTCTGCACACCCTGTGTCATTGCCGCCCCGGCAACGATCCCGGCAGCCTCGACATGGACGCGGCGGAACGTGCGGCGGCCTCGCTGGTAAAGGATACCGACGAGATTGACCGCGGCGCGGGCGCCATCGAGTGCCTTGGTCACCGACCGTTCGTCGGTCACATCGGCAAGAATCGGCACGACCTGCCCCGGGTCACCGTAAACCTTGAGAAACGCCGCCGCTTCCAGATCGCGGACGGCGGCACGCACGATCCAGCCTCCGGCGGCGAGACGCTGAACGAGATGACGGCCGATGAAACCGGACCCGCCGAAGACGGTGACGACACGACGTTCCATGATGACCGCCCCTCCTGCCACTTTGGGAAAATTGGCTGCGCGCGCTCATTGCAGCACTCATCCGGCGCGCTTATCCTAGAAGAGCATCGTCGTCAACCATCGACAATATAAGTGGCGTCCGTCGGAAGCCGATTGACAGCCGGCGCCAGCGTACGTAGGAGAGAGCCCCGCCCGACGATCTTCGGGCGGATGCCCAGGTGGCGGAATTGGTAGACGCGCAGGTTTCAGGTACCTGTGGCCGAAAGGTCGTGGAAGTTCGAGTCTTCTCCTGGGCACCATTCGGCAAGCAAAAAGTTGAGCATATGGCAGATCAAGGCGATATGGCGTGATCCTTGGCGACGTGAGCGTCGAGGTCCACGTTGGCGACCTCCCGGCGGATGTTCGCTTCGGCGACAGCGTTGCGATCGATACGGAGACGACAGGTCTTAATCCGCATCGCGACCGGCTGTGTCTCGTTCAGCTCTTCGACGGTGACAAACGCTGTCATCTCGTCCACTTTCCACCGCACGGTCGTTGCTCGGACGCCGCCTACGATGCGCCCAATCTGGTCCGCCTGTTGTCGGATCCCGACGTGACCAAGATCTTCCACTTTGCCCGCTTCGACGTCGGTATGCTGCAGCGCTGGCTGGGAGTGGCCTGTGCGCCGGTCTACTGCACGAAAATCGCCTCACGCTTGGTGAGGACCTACACCGACCGTCACGGGCTGAAGGATTTGTGCCGGGAGCTCACCGGTGTCGAGCTGCAGAAGGAACAGCAGAGTTCCGACTGGGGCGGCGCGACGCTGACCCCCGAACAGATTTGCTATGCGGCGAACGATGTCCTGTGGCTGCATCGATTGCGGGAACGCCTGGATGCGATGTTGGAGCGGGAGGGGCGCGCCGACTTGGCAGCGGCCTGTTTCGCTTTTCTCGGTCACCGGGCGCAACTCGATCTCGCGGGCTGGGCGGAAGTGGATATTTTCTCGCATTGATCGATTGACATTAACCAGATACGCGATCTGGTGACGCCGCCGCGGGACGTCCGCGCCGTTCGGTTACGATGCAATCCGGACATCGAGCGAAAAGGCGGCGCCGAAGGCGCGCCGCCCCATGGTCCGAGGACCGTGCCGTTTCGACCGCACGGACTGACGGAAACGGTTGGCGGCAAAGGCGGATGGTGGCAAGGCCGGCGAGTCCTCGGAAACGACCGGGGAGACGACCGCGGAGACGAACAGTCATGGCATACCAAGACAGCACGATTTCTGCCGGCGACAAGGCAGACCCAGGCCTCGACTCCGCGCTCCGTGTCCTCGGACTTGAAGCCGCCGGCATCGAGGCGCTCGCCCGCTCGCTCGACAAGCATTTCACCCGCGCGCTGCAGGTCCTCGATCACGTGACCGGGCGGGTGATCGTCACTGGGATGGGCAAAAGCGGGCACATCGCGCGCAAGGTCGCGGCGACGATGGCCTCCACAGGCACGCCGGCGAGCTTCGTTCATCCCGCCGAGGCGAGCCACGGCGATCTCGGCATGGTCACGCAGGGTGATGCGGTCATCGCCTTTTCCAACTCCGGCGAGACCGCGGAACTTGCCGACCTCGTCACCTACGCCAAGCGCTTTCAGATCCCGCTGATTGGCATTACCGGGCGCGCGGGAAGCACGCTCGCAGAGGCCTCCGACGTCGCCCTGGTGCTGCCCGACAGCCCGGAGGCGTGCCCGATGGGGCTCGCGCCGACGACATCGACGACGGTCATGCTCGCGCTGGGCGACGCGATCGCTGTGGCGATGCTGGAGCGCAAGGGATTTTCCGCCGACGACTTTCACCTGCTCCACCCGGGCGGCAAACTTGGGCGCCGGCTGCTGCGGGTGGGCGCAATCATGCATACCGGGGACGCGATTCCGCTGGTCCCGCCCGAAATGCCGATGCGCGAGGCGCTGATTGTCATGTCGTCGAAGAGCTTCGGCTGCGTCGGCATCGTCGGCGACGACGGGCGGCTGCAAGGCATCATCACCGACGGCGACCTGCGCCGCCATATGGGCGATAATCTGCTGTCACTGACCGCCGGCGCGGTGATGACGGCAAAGCCGCGGGCCATCCGGCGCGACGCACTGGCAAGCGAGGCGTTGGGCGTAATGAACGTGCGCAATATCACCAATCTTTTCGTCGTCGAGGACGGCTGTCCCGTCGGCATCGTCCACGTTCATGATTGTTTGCGCGCCGGTGTCGACTGATCGGGTGCCCCCAGCGCCCCGGCCCCGCGACGATGAGCGCGTGGTTGTACCGCCGGAACCGGCGCCGGTAATCCCTATGGGCACCCATACACCGCCAGCCGCACCGCGACGCTCCGGCCCGGCGACGCTGTTCCGGGTGCTGCGTATCGTGCTGCCGGCCGTGGCGACGGCGATCGTCCTGATCGCCGTCTTCTGGCCACAGATCGCCCCGGAACAAGGCCGGTTTGGCGTCAAGGTCATTCCCGCCGACCAGACGGAGGGCGCGTCCGGAGAAGCCGCGGTCGATGCCAGCTATTCCGGTGTCGATCGCGAGGGGCGACCGTTCACCGTCACGGCGAAAAGCGTCCGCAACGATCCGGCGCTTGAGCATGTGCTGCTGTTGACCAAGCCGGACGCGAAGATCGACCTGAAAGACGCGACGACGATGACGATCGCGGCAGACACCGGTACATTCAACCGCGAGCGTCACGTCCTCGACCTCGATGGGCACGTAACGCTGAACCGCGGAGCCGATATGACTGCCGAGACAAGCCGGGCAACGATCGATCTCGACACCGGCTCTGCCGAAGGCGCGGAGCCCGTGCAAGGCCGGACAGGGTTCGGCCGGGTCACCGGCACCGGTTTTCGCATCATCGACAATGGAAAAACCGTGTTCGTCAACGGACCAGCGCGGATGATCATCAATCCTGACGCGCAACCGCGACTGCCATGATTGCACCACACATGATTGCATCAAGATTGCATGCCGCATCGTTTGCGATCACACTCGTCGGCCTCATGGCGTGGTATGGATATGCTGCCGCCGAAACAGCTGAGGAGCCGGGCGGTTCTCCGGTAACGTCCGGTGCGATTGCCATTGACGCGGACAAGGCGATTGAATGGCGCCGGGCAGAACGGATCGTCATTGCCCGCGGCAACGCCAAGGCGTCTCGCGGAGATACGCAGGTTCAAGCCGATGTGCTGACCGCGCACTACCGAAATCGGCCCGACGGTACGACGGAGGTATGGCGAATTGACGGTGACGGCGGCGTGCGTATCACGTCACCGTCACAAACGGCCACGGGCGAACGAGGGACATACGACCTGGACACCGATACCTTGACACTGACCGGCGGCAAGGACTTGGCCGTAACGACGTCAACCAGCCGCATTACCGCCGATCGCCAGATTGACTACCTAGTGGCGTCGAAGACGCTGGTCGCGCACGGCAATGCCGTCGCTGTCGACGGCGAGCGAACCGTCTATGGCGACGTCGTCACCATTCATCTGGCCGATGCTCCCAAGGGTCAGTCGCAATTTCAGAGCCTCGACGCGGAACGGAACGTCCGGTTCGTAACGGCCCAAGACGACATTCGCGCCGACCACGGCACTTACGACGCAGATAGCGGCATCGCCAAGGTGAACGGCTCGGTTAAAGTGGTGCGCGGCAGCAATGTTCTGACCGGCTGCCGCGGTGAAATCAACGTCAAGACCGGCATCAGCAAATTGCTGGCATGCGACGAGGCGCGAGACGGCGGGACGCGCGTACAGGGCGTGATCCTGCCGCAATCGCTCCGCAAGAACTGATCACGGCGGAGCGGAGCGGCGAGGCCGGCATGGCAGTCATACGAGAGACCCACGCGCTAGACATCGAGGCCGTCCCCCGCGGCGCGGCGCGGCCGCGTCTGATTGCCGGCGATCGCGGGCTGTTCGCCATCAATCTCGGCAAGCGCTACGGCCGGCGGCCGGTCGTGCGCGGCGTCAGCCTCGCGCTGCAGCGCGGTGAGGTCGTCGGCCTACTCGGCCCGAACGGCGCCGGCAAGACCACCTGCTTTTACATGATTACCGGCTTGGTCGCGCCGAACGATGGTCGCATCAGTCTTGATGGCCGCGACATCACCGGGCTGCCGATGTATCGCCGGGCCCGCCTCGGCGTCGGCTATCTATCGCAGGAGCCATCGGTGTTCCGCGGCCTGACCGTCGAGGAAAACATCCGCGCCGTGCTTGAGGTCGTCGAGCCGTCGCGGGTGCGCCGTACCTCGATCCTCGATGCCCTGCTCGAGGAATTCGCCATTGGTCACGTTCGCCATACGTCGGCGGTGGCGCTGTCCGGCGGCGAGCGCCGCCGGGTGGAGATCGCCCGCGCCCTCGCCTGCAATCCGCAGTTCATCTTCCTCGACGAGCCTTTCGCCGGCATCGATCCGATCGCGCTCAGCGACATCCGCGACCTTGTCGTGCACCTGAAGGACCGGGGAATTGGCGTTCTGATCACCGATCACAACGTCCGCGAAACGCTCGACGTCATCGATCGAGCGTATATCATCTACGACGGTAAGGTGTTAACCGAGGGAGATCCCTCGGAGATCGTCGACAACGAAGACGTTCGGCGCCTTTACCTGGGTGATCGCTTCAGCCTGTAGATCGCTGGCCATGGCGTTAACCCCTCGACTTGATCTGCGCCAGACCCAGTTATTGGTCATGACGCCGCAACTGCAGCAGGCTATCAAGCTGCTGCAGTTCTCGAGTATCGAACTTACGGAGTATATCGAGACGCAACTGGAGCAGAATCCGCTGCTTGAGCGCGATGAAAGCGTCGAGACCGTTGACTTGCCTGCGGACGCGGCCGACAACGCGACGGCGGTCGCGCGCTCGGACGGCGAGCCGACGTCGGTCGATACCGCCGTCAGCGGCGATGATCACAGCATCTCCGACGACGGGCTTGATACCGAATTCTACGATAACGTCTTCGATGGCGAGTCCTCCGGTTCGGACTGGCAGACCGACCCGCTGGGCGGCCAGTGGCAGGCGCGCGGCGGCACGTTCGATGACCACGAGTCCAATCCCGGCGAGATGGTCTCCGGCCAGATCACCTTGCAGGAGCATCTGGTCAGTCAGCTCGCGGTCGAGATCGACGATCCCATTGATCGCGTCATCGGCGTGCATCTAATCGACATGCTCGACGAATCCGGCTATCTGAGCGCCGACATTGCGCAGATCGCCGAGGTGCTCGGCTGCCCCGTCGAGCGCGTTGAAGCCGTCCTGCACCGCCTGCAGGATTTCGATCCGCCGGGGATTTTCGCCCGCTCGCTCGCCGAGTGCCTGGCGTTGCAGCTCGACGAGCGAGGCCTGCTGAACCAGCCGATGCAGGCGATGCTCGCTCATCTCCCCCTCATCGCCCGGCGCGACTGGCCGGCGCTCGCGCGCCTCTGCGGCGTCGGCACGGAAAAAGTGATGGAGATGATGGCGCGCATTCGCAGCCTCAATCCCAAGCCCGCCTCCGTCTTCGATTACGGGTTCGCGGCGCCGGTGACGCCGGACGTCATCATGCGCGCGCAGCCGGGCGGCACCTGGATCATCGAGCTGAACAGCGAGACGCTGCCGCGCGTCCTCGTCAACAATCACTATTTTACCCAGATCAGCCGCGCGGTGCGCAATCGCGAGGAAAAGCAGTTCGTCAATGAGTGCTTTCAATCAGCGAACTGGCTGGTTAAATCGCTGCATCAGCGCGCGACCACGATTCTCAAGGTGGCGAGCGAGATCATCCGCCAGCAGCAGGCATTCTTCGTCAATGGCGTACAATCCCTGCGGCCGCTGGTACTGCGCGATATTGCCGACGCCATCGGCATGCACGAGAGTACGGTGAGCCGGGTGACGTCGAACAAGTTCGTCGCGACGCCGCGCGGCATATACGAGCTGAAGTATTTCTTTACCCACGGTGTCGGCGGATCGAGCGGCGGCGAGGTGCATTCAGCGGAATCCGTACGCGACCGGATTCGCAAGATGATCAGCGCTGAGCCGCCCCAGGCGATCCTGTCCGACGACGCGCTGGCCGACGCCCTGCAGAACGAGGGCATCGACATCGCGCGTCGAACCGTGGCCAAGTACCGTGAGGCAATGCGGATTCCATCGTCGGTGCAACGGCGAAGGGAGAAGAGCGGTGAGCTATGATGACAGGACGGTCATCGCGCTCTCGCCGCGGACGCGCGATTGTGCGAGGGAGCGTATGGATACGAGCGCGCGTTTATAAGATTACAGATGACGGCGACGTGGCGGCATCGTGAGTGCCGCTGCCACGTCGCCGTCCGATCAAAGGCGGTGAATTGATGGAGCTATTGGTCAAAGGCAAAAGCCTGGACGTCGGAGAGGCGCTTCGCGGCTACGTCGAAGAGCACATGGGCGCGGCGGTATCAAAGTATTTCGCCAAGGCACACGATGCGCTGGTGACGATTTCGCGGGAAAAGCACCTGTTTCACGTCGATATCTCGGTGCATCCAATGCGCGGCCTGCTGGTCCAGGGACACTGCGCCGCCGAGGACGTCTACGCGGCGTTCGATGCCGCGCTCGAGCGCATCGCCAAGCAGCTGCGCCGCTACAAGCGCCGGCTGAACGATCACCACAAGCGGCGATCGGCGGACGATGCCGAAATCCTGCCGGCGCAGCAGTACATCATCGCTGCAGAAACGGTGGACGACGAGTTGCCGGTCGACGGGCAGCCGGCGATCATTGCCGAACTGCCGACCGAGATCGCCACGCTGAGTGTCGGCGAGGCGGTCATGCGCATGGACCTCGGCGATCTTCCGGCGCTGATGTTCCGCAATACGGCGAGCGGCACGCTTAATGTCGTCTATCGCCGCTCTGACGGCAACATCGGCTGGATCGACCCTGCCAATACGCGTCCTGTGTGAAGTGCTGAGGCAGAATGGATATCGCTAGTCTCCTGACCCCGGAATCGGTCGTCGCCAAGTTGCGGGCGACGAGCAAGAAGCAGGCGCTGCAGGACCTCGCCCGCCGCGCCGCCGATATCACCGGGCAGTCGGAAAAGGCCATCTTCTCGACGCTGATGAAGCGCGAGCGGCTGGGCACCACCGGCGTTGGCAACGGCATCGCCATTCCGCACGGCAAGCTCGCCAACCTCGACCGGCTGTACGGGATGTTCGCCCGGCTTGAGCATCCGATCGATTTTGATGCGATCGACGACCGTCCGGTCGACCTTTTGTTCCTGCTCCTGGCGCCGGAGTCCTCGGGCGCCGACCACCTCAAGGCGCTGGCTCGCGTCTCCCGCCTCCTGCGCGATAAGATCGCGTGCGAAAAGCTGCGTGGAACGGACGACGCCGAGGCACTCTACGCGCTGCTGATCGACACAACGGCGAGTTGGGCGGCATAAACCGCGGCGGGAGCGCGAGAAAGGGGGCGCGAAATAATCTCGCCCTCTTGCTGCGGAGAAACCGGACATTGGTTCGCGGCCGGGTTGGCCATTCCTTCTTGGTCGCGGCTTCGAGCCAATGCGGCGTCAGGCGGTCGGGGTCTGGCGGGGAAAGAAGGTGGCAAGGCCAGCGCCGGTGCCGTCGTGCGAGCGCTCTCAGGCAAGTGTGGGGGTAAAACCCTATGTCGCGTCCGGATCGAGAGGTTCGGGCAACGCCGTCGGTGTCGCATCGCTCACGCCGGCCGCGTCGCGCAGGCTCTGGATCGCCGGTCGCGCATCGAGCAGCCCCGCCGCGCGCAGTTCCTCGACATTGGGAAGATCCGACAGCGCCGCCAGACCGAAATGGCGCAGGAAGGCCTCGGTGGTCGCCCAGGTCACCGGCCGCCCAGGCGTCTCCCTGCGGCCCTTCGGTGTGATCCAGCCATTGTCGAACAAGACATCGAGCGTCCCCTTGCTGAGCTGAACACCGCGGATTTCCTCGACGTCGCCGCGAGTCACCGGCTGGTGATAGGCGATGATCGCAAGCGTCTCGATCGCGGCGCGGGAGAGCTTCTTTTCCACCGTCCGCTCGCGCACGAGAAGCGGCGCGAGGTCCGGCGCGGTCGCGAACGCCCAGCTTGAGCCCGCCTTAACCAGCTGTACGCCGCGCCCGGAATAGCTTTCCGAGACGCACTGCAGCAGCGTGCGCACGTCGGTGCCGTCGGGCAGGCGTTGGGCCAGCTCGCGTTCCGTCATCGGCTCGGCGGCGGCAAAGAGGATTGCCTCCACCAGACGCGCGAGTTGCTGCTCATTGCGATGGGTCGATGCCATCACGCTCCCCATCTGCGTTGTGCCTGACGTAGATCGGACCGAAGGGCTGGTTCCGCCGCACCACCCCCCGGCCCTGACGGACCAGTTCGAGCATCGCCACGAACGTTGCGGCGAGCGAAGAACGGGCGGTCAGGCTGCCGGCGCGCAGGCCTTCAAGCGCCCCCGCCGGAAGATAGCGCATCAGGCTTTCCCAGCCTGGTGCCTGGCCGAGACTGAGATGGATGCGGGCAAGTGCCGCTTCGACTGAATCGAGCTCGATCGGCTCCGAAAGATCGAGCGGCTCATCGCGGCGCCGACGACGCAGATGATCACCATACGCGCGCAAAAGATCATGCAGGCCCGCCCGAACCGAGGTCGCGATGCGCTCCTCGACCGTCTCGGGCCGTCCCCGCGACCAGAAATCGCGGCCAAGCTGCGGGCGGGCGAACAAGGCGGCGCCAGCTTCGCGCATGCCATCAAGCCGGCGTAACTGAAACGCCAGCGCTCCCGCCATCTCGTCCGATGACGGCTCTTCCGGGCCCTCCGGCTCCGGCAGGAGCAGGCGCGACTTCAGCTCGGCGAGCCACGCCGCCATCACCAGGTATTCGGCGGCAAGCTCGAGGCTCGCCCGCCGCGCCTCCGCCACGTAGGCCAAGTACTGATCGGCAAGCTGGACGATCGAGATCTGCCGCAGATCGACTTTCTGGGTGCGGGCCAGCGCCAGCAGCAGGTCGACCGGCCCTTCCCAGCCGTCGACATCGACGATGAACGCGGCGTCGGGCGCGGGCTCTGCGGTGGTGATCGCATCGTCACCCGCATCATTGCGCAGGGCGGACGGCGACGGGCTCACGACACCCCGACAAGCGCGAAGATCACCCGGCTCAGCCAGTCGGCCGGCTCGACGACTAGCCACTGCATGACCGGGAAATTGAAGTCAAGCGTCCGCCCGAGCCAGGGCAGCACGAAGACGACGGCAAGGATGATGAAGAAGCCGTACGGCTCGACGCGTGCGAGCGCGCGCGCCGCCGGATCGGGCAGGATGCCGACGGCGACCCGTCCGCCGTCCAGCGGCGGTAACGGCAGCATGTTGAAGACGGCGAGCAGGATGTTCATGCCGACGGCGTTGAACAGATTGGCGTACCACCACAGTTCCAAGGCCGAGGGATCGACCGGCATGAAACGGATGAAGACGGCGGCGATCAGCGCCATCGCAAGGTTGATGCCCGGACCGGCGCCCGCAACCAGAACCATGTCGCGGCGCGGGTGATGCAGCCGGCGAAAATCCACCGGGACGGGTTTGGCAAAGCCAAACATCGCCTGGCCGTTCGACGCCAGCAGCAGCATTGCCGGCAAAACGATCGTGCCGAACGGATCGATGTGGCGGAGTGGATTGAACGTCACCCGGCCGAGGCGCAGGGCGGTATCGTCACCCAGCTTCGAGGCGACCCAGCCGTGCGCCGCCTCGTGCAAGGTGATCGCCAGCAACACCGGGATCACCAGGACAGAGATCTGATAGAGAACCTCGTGCATGGTCAGGCCACCGCCCGATCGGCGATCAGGTTCTCGAGCCGAGTCAACGCCGCGATGGCATCAAACGGCTCTGCCGTGATGGCGCGCAGCGCCTGTGCGCGTTCGAGCCGCGCCTGTGCTGCCGACGTCAGCGACGGACATGCCTTCGCCACGTCCTGCATCTGCGCGATATCGCCGTTGCAGTGCAGAACGACGTCGCAACCGGCGGCGAGTGCCGCGTGCGTGCGTGCCGCGGGAGTCCCGGCGAGCGCCCGCATGCACAGATCGTCCGAGATCAGCAGGCCGTCGAAGCCGATCCCCTCGCGGATGACCCGGCCAACGACTGCGGGGGACGTCGTCGCCGGGTGGAGCGGATCAATGGTGGAGAAGACGACATGCGCCGTCATCGCCAAAGGCATGTCGGCGAGGGCCGCGAAGGGCGCAAAGTCGCACCGCTCCAGTTCCTCGGCTTCGGCGCCAACAACTGGCAGCGATTCGTGACTGTCTAAGGTCGCCCGCCCATGGCCTGGAATGTGCTTGATCACCGGCAGCACGCCCCCTGCGATCAGCCCGGCGCAGGTGGCGCGACCCAGCAGGGCGACGATCTGCCCGTCATGCGAGAACGCGCGATCGCCGATGATGGCGTGTCCTTCCGGCCGGCGCACGTCGAGCAGCGGCGTACAGTCGACGGTAATGCCGAGATCGGCGAGATCGGCCGCGATCAGCCGCGCGTTGAGCCACGCGGCGGCGATCGCCCGGCGCTCGTCGCGTGCGGCGAGGGCACCGAAGACTCCCGGCGGCGGCGCCGCGCGCCAGTGAGGCGGCCCGAGGCGCTGCACCCGTCCGCCCTCCTGGTCGATCAGGACCGGGGCGTCCTCGCGGCCAACCGCCGCGCGCAGCGCGCACACGAGCGCGCGTACCTGGCCCGGATCGACGCAGTTGCGGGCAAAGAGAATAAAACCGAGCGGCTGGCAGTCGGCGAAGAACTGCCGCTCCGCCCCGCTCAACACCGGCCCGGCGAGGCCGAAGATCGCTGCTCGCGGCAGAGAGCCGCCCATCTCAGGCGCCGGACCGGATGATAATGCAGGGCACGCCGCGTTGAGACAGCGACTTGCAGGTCTGCCGGGCGCCAGCCTCACTCGCGATCGGCCCGGCGCGCAGGCGATAGAAGACGCCGCGATCACCAAGATCGGCGCGCGCGACACTGGGCGCCAAGCCGCCGAGGATGTCGGCATTCTTGCTCTTCAGACGCGTCCAGGCGGTATTGGCGTCGCTTTCCGAGCGCCCGGCGAACAACTGAATGACGTACGCCCCGGACGCAGGCGCCGACTTGGCCGCCGATGGCGCCGCCGGCTGGGCCCGCGCCACCTCCTTCGCCGGCGGCGGGGGCGTCTCGCTGGTACCGGTTGCACCGGATTGTTTGCGCGGGACTGGGCTCACCGCGGCTTTCGGCGGGGGAGCTGGCTTAATCGGCGGAATCGCCTTGATATCCGGCTCGGCGCCCGGCTCGTCCTCAGGCACCGACGGCGCCGCCTGCGATTGATACGGTGACGGCGGGATCTGATCCAGGCTCGAGGATTTCGCCGGCGCCTCGGGCTCGCCGGCCGTCGGCCGCTCGCCCGGGTGCGCCGGCGCCGACGGCGGCGACAACGGCTGTTCTGGTTCGGGAAGAAGGCGCTCCACCGGCGCCTTGCCGTCCGGCCCCCCGTGCATCCGGCCATAGACGAGCAGGTCCTGGTTGGGAACGTCCATGCCGCCCGGGTGTTCGGGCGTGACCTTGATCGGCTGATCTTCAGCCTTGATCAGCGGCGCCTCCGCCGGCGCGCCCGCCTGCCGGTCATCACCACCGGAAAACAGCAGCGCCAGGACGATGATGACGATAAGCGCCAGCGCGCACAGCCCTGCCAGCAGCAAAACGTTCCGGCGGCGCAGCAGCCCCCCCGGCAACAGACCCCGCGGCGGTTGAGAGGGCACGGGCCGGTCGGGAATCTCGATGCTGTCGAGCGGTGGCGGTTCCGAGACCATCAGCGAAGCTCCTCGACCGGCTCAACGCCGATCACATCCAGGCCGGAGGCAATGACGAGCTGCGTCGCGCGGACAAGCGCCAGCCGCGCCACGGTCATCGGCAGGTCATCAAGGTGAATGAATCGCAACTGCGCATCCTCCTTGCCCTTGGTCCACAGTCCGTGAAACGCCTGCGCCACATCCTGCAGAAAGAAGGCAATGCGGTGGGGCTCGTGCGCCTCGGCCGCGCTCTCCACCAGGCGCGGCCACCCCGCCAGGACCTTGATCAAACCAAGCTCGACCGGGTCGGTCAAGCGGACGAACGGCGCCTGCCCCAATCGCGCGTCGTCGATCGCCGCATCGCCCATCTCCGCCGCCGCGTGGCGGAGCACCGAGCAGCAGCGCGCGTGCGCGTACTGGACATAGAAGACCGGGTTGTCGCGCGTCTCCTGGGTCACCTTCTGGAAGTCGAAATCGAGCGGTGCGTCGTTCTTGCGGGTGAGCATGATGAAGCGAAAGACGTCGCGGCCGACCCGGTCGACGACATCGCGCAGCGTTACGAACGTGCCCGCCCGTTTCGACATGCGCACCGGCTGCCCGCCCTCGAGAAGATTAACGAGCTGACAGAGCTTTACGTCGAGCGCGCCGGCGCCGCCGGTCAGGGCGTCGACCGCCGCTTGCATGCGCTTGACGTAGCCGCCGTGATCGGCGCCCCAGACGTCGATCATCGTCGGAAAGCCACGGCGAAACTTGTCGAGGTGGTAGGCGATGTCGGCGGCGAAGTAGGTCCAGGAGCCGTCCGATTTCTTCAGCGGCCGGTCGACCTCGTCGCCGAATCGGGTGGAGCGGAACAAAGTCTGCGGGCGCGCCTCCCAGTCGTCCGGCAGCTTGCCTTTCGGCGGCTCGAGCACGCCTTCATAGATCAGACCGGCGTCGTCCAGCATGCGCAACGCCGAATCGACTCCCCCCGCCTCGACCATTGCCCGCTCCGAGGCGATCACCTGAAAGTGGATTCCAAGCGCAGCAAGGTCGGCGCTGATCAGCAGCAGCATCCGTTCGACGGCGAAGTCGCGAAAGATCGGCAGCCATTCCCATTCCGGCGCGACCGCCCAGCGATCCCCGTCGAGGGCCGCCAGCGCCTCGGCGACGGGAACCAGATAATCGCCGCCGTACTGAACCTCGCCGCTCGTCCGTTTCTCCTCGAACGTCTCCGGCTGTTCGGCACCGATCGCGATCAGGTAGCGAAGCCGCAGCGAGCGGGCGAGCGCGTCAACCTGACCGCCGGCGTCGTTGACGTAGTATTCGCGGGTGACGTGGAAACCCGCTTTCGCCAGCAGGCCCGCCAGCGCGTCGCCGACGACCGCACCGCGGCCGTGACCGACGTGTAGCGGACCCGTCGGGTTGGCGGAAACGTACTCGATATTCACCGGCCGGCCGTTGCCCAACTGCGAATCGCCGTAGGATCGCCCGGCACTAAGAATCTCGACCAGCCGGGCGTGCCAGAACTGATCCGACAGCCGCAGATTGATGAACCCGGGGCCGGCGACCTCGACGGCGTCAACATCCGGCAGCTTGAGCAGCCGCTCGGCGAGCAGGGCGGCAAGCTCGCGCGGCTTGCGGCGAGCGGCGGACGCCAATGCCATGGCGGCGTTCGAGGCGATGTCGCCGTGTGCACCGTCACGCGGCGGATCGACGGCGATCCGATCGAGGTCGAGGCCGGCCGGGAGAGCTCCGGCGGCGATGAGCGCGTCGATCTCGGCGACGATGGCGGATTGGAAATAACGAAAGAGATTCATGAGGTCCGTGATTGTACGTCGAACAGGCGCCGATGCTCGTCGGCGGCGAAACGGTCGGTCATGCCGGCAATATAATCGGCGACGACGCGCGCCGCTTCGGGCTTCGCCATCCCCTCGGCCCGCCGCCGCCACTCCGTCGGCAGGCACTCCGGCTCGACCAGAAAGAGCTCGAACAGCGCACGCACCAGCCGGCGTGCCTTGCTGGTCATCCGGTTCAGCTTGTAGTGCCGGTACATGTGTCGCCGCAAGAACGCCTTCAGCGCCCGGTCGTTTTCCTGCATCTCGGCGGAGAACGCCGCGACCGGCCGGCCGGCGCGCCGCACCGCGTCGACCGAGGCGGGACCAAGCTCAGCGATTCGCCGGCTGCTCTCGGTGACGAGATCGCCGACCATGTGGCCGATCAGCCGGCGAACCGCCTCGTGAATCAGCCGCGATGCCTCGATTCCGGGATAGCGGGCGCGAACGTTGGCGAACATCTCGCCGACCAGCGGTACCGCGCGCAAATCATCGATGGCGAAAAGCCCGGCGCGCAGACCGTCGTCGATGTCGTGATTGTTATAGGCGATGTCGTCCGCCAATGCCGCCACCTGTGCCTCGGGACCGGCGTAGGTGTCGAGTTCGAGGTCGTGGTGATGCGCATAATCGCGAATCGCCTCCGGCAGCGGTGGCAAGTCCGGACCGCCAACGAGCGGGCCGTTATGCTTGACGACGCCTTCCAGTGTCTCCCAGGTCAGATTGAGACCGTCGAACTCGGCGTATCGCTGCTCGAGGTGAACGACGACCCGCAGACTCTGGGCATTGTGATCGAACCCGCCGAAGGGCCGCATCATGTCCTTCAGGGCATCCTCGCCGGCATGGCCGAACGGCGGGTGCCCGAGGTCGTGGGCCAGGGCCAGGGCCTCAGCCAGATCCTCGTTGAGGCAAAGTGAGCGGCAGATCGAGCGGGCGATCTGCGAAACCTCGAGACTATGGGTCAGGCGCGTGCGGAAGAAGTCGCCCTCGTGATTGACGAACACCTGGGTCTTGTACTCCAGGCGGCGAAACGCGGCGGAATGAATGATCCGGTCCCGGTCGCGCTGGAAGCACGAGCGCGATTCGCTCTCCGGCTCCGCGTGCAGGCGACCTCGGCTCTCCTCGGGCCGGCACGCCCATGGGGCGAGGTGATCCGCGGTGGTCATAACGCCAGCGTACAAACGCCCCCCTCCGGCGGCAACGCCTGTTTGCACGCCCATCTGCTGCCTCGGGCCGGAGTAAGCCCCCGGCTCAGGCGAGAGCGGCGATTTCTTCCGCCGACAACCGCAGGCCTGCGGCGGCGCAGTTGTCGTCGATGTGGCGCAGCGACGCCGTTCCCGGAATCGGTAGCATCACCGGCGAGCGGGCGAGCAGCCAGGCGATCGCGATCTGCGCCGCCGAGACGTCGCGGGCGCGGGCGATCTCCAGCACAGTCCGACGGCGATCCCCGTCCGAGGACAGCGGCCGCCAGGGCAGGAAGGCGATGCCGAGGCGCGCGCATTCGCCGAGAACGTCGTCGGACGAGCGGTCGGCGAGATTGTAGCGATTTTGCACCGAGACCACGTCGACGATCTTGCCCGCCCGGCGCAGCTCGGCGACGCTGACGTTCGATACGCCGACGCAGCCAACCTTGCCTTGTGCCTGCAGGTCGGCGAGCGTGCCCATCGAGTCCTCGATCGGCACGCGCGGGTCCGGCGCGTGAAGCTGATAGAGATCGATGCGCTCGACTCGCAAGCGGCGCAGGCTGGCCTCGCAGGCGGCACGCAGGTGCTCCGGCCGGCCGTTGCGGTCCCAGCGCCCGGCGGATGGGCGAACCAGGCCGCCCTTGGTGGCGATAATGAGATCCTTCGGATAGGGATAAAGGGCGGCGGCGATGATCTCCTCGCTGACCTCGGGTCCGTAGGCGTCGGCGGTATCGATAAAGCGAACGCCAAGATCGAGCGCCCGCCGCAGCACTCGCCGCGCCGCCGCCGGATCGGCCGGCTCGCCCCAGACGCCGGATCCGGTCAGGTGCATGGCACCGAAGCCGAGCCGGCCGGTGGTGATCGCACTGCCAAGCGTAATCGCGCCGCCCAGCCACGTGCTGGTTGAACCCGCGGCCGGCGTTGCTGCGGCTGTCGTCGAATCGGTCATGGCTCGAACTCCCTGCCCTTCTGACATCGGAGCGTTGCCCGCGCCGATCAAGACCGCGCCGCTGGGTGCGCGCGCGGATCACGCAGCCTTGCAGCAAGGGCGGACGCAAGACGGACGAACGAACGACGTCCGTGGGCTGGCGCGCCTTTCGCCACGGCATTAGGATCGAGGGATGATGGAGTCGGCGGCGGCCGGAGACGGCCGCTCCTGCTGCCAAGGTGGCGACCGGGAGAAGGAACGACGTTTGCAATGAATGCCGAAGATCTCCGCGCCCTGCAGGCGCCGCTCAAGCAGCGTTACCGCGAGACGCCCGCGACCGCCGTGGTCACCCTCAAGGCCGAGGCGGAACTCGACGAAGCGATGGTGGCATGTTCGGTGGAGACCGCGCGCGGGATGATCACCGCCGGCCTGCACCCGGCGAGCGGCGGTGACGGCAGCCTCGCCTGCTCGGGCGACATGCTGCTGCAGGCGCTGATCGCCTGCGCCGGCGTGACGGTGAAGGCGGTGGCGACGGCGCTCGACATCACCCTTGAGGGCGGGTGGATCACCGCCGAGGGCGATCTCGATTTTCGCGGCACGCTCGGTGTCGACCGCGAGGCGAGCGTCGGCTTTGGCGCCATCCGCCTTTCGTTCGCGCTGAAGACCGACGCCTCACCCGAAAAGCTCGCAACGCTGCTCAAGCTCACCGAACGTTACTGCGTCGTGCTGCAGACCCTGCGCCAGGCACCGCCGATCGAGGCCACCATGGCGACGACGGCCGGCTGACGGAACCGCGTGGCCCGGCGGCGGAAATCGCTCCACCGGTCATCGATCGCCCCTAGAACGGTCATCCCCGGAGCGCTCACCCCAGTGATAGGCGACAAGCGGTGTGTGCGCGCCGGTTAAAAACAGCGCCGCCGTGCGCAGCAGGCGCAGGCGTTCGTCGAGATGATCGCGCAGCCGCTCCAGCCGGCTCGATCCCGCCGGGCGGGGCACGCCGGCGCCCGAGACCGGCAGCCCCAGCCGGCGAAAGACGAACAGCGCGCGCGGCAGGTGGTGCGCGTCGGTGACGACGACGACGCGCGTCCATGCCCGCGCACGGATGATTTGCCCGCAGAACAGCGCGTTCTCGAAGGTATTGCGCGAGGCGTCCTCGACGAGGATTCGCTCGGGCGGAACGCCACGGGCGAGCGCCAGATCGCGCATCATCGCGGCTTCGGCGGGCGGTGGGCCGACAACGCCGCCGGAGACGAGAAGATGGCCGGCATGACGATCGCAAAAGGTCGCGACGCCGAACTGCAGGCGGCGGACAAGCGCCGGCCCCGGTACGCCCGGCGCCGCCATCGCCGCGCCCAAGATCACCACCACGTCCGGCGCCGACGCGAGACCCGGCGTTTGATCTTGCATCAATAGGAACGCGGCAGGCCGAGCACGTGCTCGGCAAGATAGGCGAGGATCAGATTCGTCGAGATCGGCGCCACCTGATAGAGCCGCGTCTCGCGGAACTTGCGCTCGACGTCATAGTCGCGCGCGAAGCCGAATCCGCCGTGCGTCTGCAGGCACATGTCCGCCGCCGCCCACGACGCGTCCGCCGCCAGCAGCTTGGCCATGTTCGCCTCGGGACCGCACGGCGCCCCGGCGTCGAACAGCGCCGCCGCCTTTTCGATCATCAGCGCCGCCGCCTCGGACTGGGCGTAGGCGCGGGCAATGGGGAACTGCACACCCTGGTTCTGGCCGATTGGCCGGTCGAAGACGATGCGGTCCTTGGCGTAGGCGGTGGCGCGGGCGATGAACCAGCGGGCATCGCCGAGGCACTCGGCGGCGATGAGGATGCGCTCGGCGTTCATCCCGTCGAGGATATAGCGAAAGCCCCGCCCCTCCTCGCCGATCAGCGCGCGTGCCGGAACCCGCAGCCCATCGAAGAACACCTCGCAGGTGTGATGGTTGATCATCGCGTCGATCGGCCGGATGGAAAGCCCGTGCTGGCGGGCCTGGCGGATATCGATGAGGAACACCGACAAGCCATCGTGCGGCCGCCCCTGTGCCGCCCGCGGACTGGTGCGGGCGAGCAGAAGCAT
The DNA here is from genome assembly GCA_016712595.1 of Rhodospirillales bacterium. Lineage (NCBI taxonomy): Bacteria > Pseudomonadati > Pseudomonadota > Alphaproteobacteria > Rhodospirillales > Rhodospirillales bacterium. The sequence continues at coordinate 1,448,132 of JADJQT010000001.1, read as the reverse complement.
CAGGTCCGAGTGCTCAACGCGCGACGTCCACACCTTCTGGCCGTTGATCACATAGTCGTCGCCATCGCGCGCCGCCGTCGTGCGGATGCGGCTGGTGTCCGTTCCGCTGGTCGGCTCGGTGACGCCGAATGCCTGCAGGCGCAGCGTGCCGGCGGCGATCTTCGGCAGGAACTCCGCTTTTTGCGCCGGCGAGCCGTGGCGCAGCAGCGTGCCCATCGTATACATCTGCGCATGGCAGGCGGCGCCGTTGCAGCCGCTTTTCTGGACCTCCTCGAGAATGGCGGCGGCGGCGGCGAGGCCGAGGCCGCTGCCACCGTATTCGGGCGGAATGAGCGCGGCGAGGAAGCCGCCCTGGGTCAACGCGGCGACAAACGTGTCGGGATACGACCGCTCGGCGTCGAGCGCCCGCCAGTACGCGCCGGGAAAACGGGTACACAGAGCGCGAACCGACGCCCTCACGTCTTCGAAGGTTTCCACCATTCGGCTAATCCGCTACAACTACCGCCCATAACAACAGCGCTCATCCGGTCTTTTAACGTGGCCGGAGCGAGGCAACCAGCGGGTTAACGAGAGGCACGACATGGACAGGCGGACGAGCGCCGAAGTGATCAAGCAGTTGCTTCCGCTGAAGGATGCAACGGTGGTCGACGTTGGATGCGGCGACGGATGGTTGGTGCGGCTGATGACGCGGGAAGGGGCGCACGTCACCGGAATCGAAGTCAGCCCGAAACATCTGGCTCACGCTCAGGCGGTCGCCGCCGTCGGCGACGAGCACTACATGCCCGGCATTGCCGAGGATCTGCCCTTCGCCGCGCGATCCATCGACATCATCGTCTTCTTCAACAGCCTGCACCACGTCGATCAGGCGGGGCTGTTCAAGGCGATGCGCGAGGCGGCCCGCGTGCTGAAGCCGGGTGGCCTTCTGTTGATATCGGAACCGCTGCCCGAGGGACCCTACTTCGAGACGATGAAGCCGGTGCACGACGAGACGGCCGTGCGCAACCATGCGCAGGAGGCCTTGCGCAATGGCCCCGAATTCGGGCTCCTGTTGGAGAAGGCGTTCACCTATATCGATACCGTGCGGATGAAGAGCTTTTCGGCGTTCCACGATCGCCTGACGATGATCAACCCGCACATCCGTGAGGATTTCGAGGAGAAGGAGGACGAGTTGCGGGCGCTGTTCGAAAAACTCGGCACCGAAACGCCGGACGGCTGGGAGTTCGATCAGCCGATGCGCCTGCACCTGATGCGGCGAAGCTGACCTTAAGGCCGAGGTAAGAAGGGCGGGGACGACCGGCGCGAACGAAAGAAAGCCGGCCTCCGCCATCACATCAAGGGGATCGCGGGGCGGCGCGCGACAGGACATCAACGGCTTTGTCACTTGCCAAACCGGCCAGGGTGTGCCCTCTGCCGGTTTGTAAGGGCTTTGGCGCGTCCGTGCCGCGCCCCGAACAACGACGAGATCGGAGCACAATGAAAGTTGTCGTGATTCTCGCTGCCGTCGTCGTGCTCGTCCTGAGCGCGCTCGCCTTTGTGCCCGACGCCAGCGTCTACCAGCCCTACGTGTCCTATGGGACGGTCGCCGTCGCCGGCCTTCTGCTCCTGCTGGTTCTCCTCGACCGGGGGACCAAGGCCACGCCCCCCGCACCCGTCGCCGTGGCCGCCAAACCGGCGCCGGTGCCGCCCGCCCCCAATCAGGCAGAGGCGGAGATCGTCAGCTTCCTCGCCACACTGCAGGAGAAGGGCCGGCTCATCGATTTCCTCATGGATGACGTCACCGCCTACGCCGACGCACAGGTCGGTGCCGCAGCGCGTGTCGTGCACGAGGGCTGCCGTTCGGCGCTGCGCGAGCATTTCGGCATCCGTCCCATCCGCGACGAGAACGAGGGCGCGAAAGTCAGCATTCCGGTGGGATACCCCGCCGACGAATACCGTCTCGTCGGCAAGATCAGCGGCGAGGCGCCGTTCACCGGTATCCTCGTGCATCGCGGCTGGCGAACCGAATGGGTCAAGCTGCCGCGCGTCCTGCGCAGCGGCGGAGACCGCCTGCCGACCATCGCACCAGCCGAAGTCGAAATCACCTGAGCGGCGTCGAGGAAGGCTGCACGATCGATAAAGGCCGCCTTCCCGTGCGTCCCCGGCCGCCCGTCGGCCACCCGCGAACGACAGAGATCAGATACCCCGCATGAGCAGCCATCGTTTCAGCCTCGGTATCGATTTGGGCACGAGCAACAGCGCCGTCGCCATCGCCGATCTGGAAACCGATCAGACCACGATCGTCGACGTCACCCAGATCCTCGGACCGAGCCAGATCGGCGAGAAGCCGACCCTGCCCTCGGCGCTGTACATCCCCCATGCCGACGAGTTTCCCGCCGACGCGCTGCCGTTACCGTGGGAGCCGGACCCAGCGGAGAGCGAAAGCGGACGAACCATCGTCGGTCACTTCGCCCGCGATCACGGCGCGCTCGTCCCCGACCGCTTGGTCACGTCGGCCAAGTCGTGGCTGTCCAACCCTCACATCGATCCGACGCAGCCGGTGCTTCCCTGGCAGTCGGACATCGGCGCGCAGAAGCTCTCGGCGTTCGAGTGCTCGCGCCGCTACCTCCATCACATCAAGGAGGGGTTCCTTTACGCCGAGCGCAGCGAAGAGCGGGACTGGGACATATCCGAGGGTACGGTGGTGCTGACCGTACCTGCTTCGTTCGACGAAGTGGCGCGGAACCTCACGGCCGAGGCCGCCGAGGCCGCAGGGTCTCGGCAAGGTGATCCTCCTCGAGGAACCACTGGCGGCGTTCTACGCGTGGACGGCGCAGGCCGGCAAGGAATGGCGCGCGCAGGTCCGCCCCGGTGATATCGTCCTCGTTTGCGACGTCGGCGGCGGGACCGCCGACTTCAGCCTGATCGCGGTCACCGAGAAGGATGGCGCGCTCGAACTCGAGCGCATCAGCGTCGGCGAACACATCCTGCTCGGCGGCGACAACATGGATCTGGCGCTGGCCTATGCCTTGCGCGCCAAGCTCGAGGCCGCCGGCAAGACGATCGGCGACTGGCAGTTCCTCGCCCTCATCCACGCCGCCGCCAAGGCCAAGGTGACGCTGTTCGAGGATCCATCGCTGAACGAGGTGCCGATCTCGGTGCCGTCGCGCGGATCGAGCCTGCTCGCCTCGACGGTCTCGACCACGCTCGAGCGGGCGATGCTGGAGCAGATCGTGCTCGGCGGCTTCTTCGCCGAAACCAGCATCGACGACCTGCCGCAGGAAACGCGCCGCGCCGGCCTTAAGGAATTCGGCCTGCCCTACGCCTCCGATCCGGTGGTCAGCAAGCATCTCGCCCGCTTCCTCACCCGAAGCCTCGCCAACGTCAAGGCCAGCGAGGCGCTCCGTGCGCTCATCGGCGAAGAGCCGCTGGACAAGGCGTTCCTCGCCCCGACGGCGGTGCTGTTCAACGGTGGCGTGTTCAAGGCGGCGCAACTGCGCGCCCGCATTCTCGAACTTCTGACCACGTGGGCCGGCGACGCCCCGGTTCGCGAGCTCGAAGGCTTCCAGCCCGACCTCGCCGTCGCCAAGGGCGCGTCGTTCTATGGGCGCAACCGCGCCACCGGCAAGGGCATCCGCATCAAGGCCGGCGCCGCCCGTTCGTACTATGTCGGCATCGAGACGACGATGATGGCGGTGCCGGGGTTCAAGCCGCCGGTCAAGGCGCTGTGCGTCGTCCCCCAAGGCATGGAAGAGGGCACGGAACTGCTGATCGGCGGCCAGGAATTCGGCCTCGTCACCGGCCGGCCAGCGGACTTCCGCTTCTTCTCCTCGGAGGTGCGCAGCGGCGACCATGCCGGCCAGATCCTCTTCGATGCCGAGCAGGACCTGCAGGAGACCAGTCTTCTGGAAGTCAACCTGCCGTCGGTCGAAGGCTTTCCGCCGGGTCAGCCGGTGCCGGTGCAGATCAACTCGATCGTCACCGAGCTCGGCACCCTCGAGTTGTGGATGAAGCACCTCAACTCGGATCGCCGCTGGAAGGTCGAGTTCCAGGTTCGCATGGAATAATCCGGCGAGAAGGCGCACCGTCACTTCGCAATGGGACAAGCCCGCTACAGCATCGGCATCGATCTCGGCACGACCAACTCGGCGATGGCATTCGCCCCGCTGCAAGGCAGCGAACGTTCGGACGTATTTGCCGTCAGTCAGTGGGATTCGCTCTCGGGCCTGTCGTCATCGCCGACGCTGCCGTCGTTCCTCTACCTGCCCGGCGAAGCCGAGGCGGCACAGCTTCAGGGTCGGCAGGCGGGTTCGGGCGCATGGATCGTCGGCCGCCTCGCCCGCCGCAAGGCCTCGGAGATTCCGGGACGCGTCGCCCATTCGGCGAAGTCCTGGCTCTGCCACCACGCGGCCGACCGCACCCAGCCCTTCCTTCCCTGGGGATCGGACGACGTGCCGGCGGCGGAGAAAATCTCGCCGGTTCGTGCCTCGGCGCTGATCCTCAACTACCTGCGCGGCGCCTGGGACAGCCGCTTCGCCGCGTCCGGCGCTGATTTTCGCTTCGATGCGCAGGAGATCACCGTCACCGTGCCGGCGTCATTCGACGAGGCGGCGCAGCGCCTGACGCTGGCGGCCGCCCACGAGGCCGGCATGCCGAAATCCGTGCGCCTGCTGGAGGAGCCGCAGGCGGCGTTCTACTGTTGGCTCGAACGCCACGACGTCGAGCACGATTTGCGGCAACGGCTGGGCGGGCCGGACACCGATGCCCGCCATGTCCTCGTCGTCGACGTTGGCGGCGGCACGTCCGATTTCAGCCTGTTCGAACTCGACCGCAGCCGCGAGCGCGCCGGCAACACCGCGATCCGGCGCCTCGCCGTCAGCGATCACATCTTGCTCGGCGGCGACAACATCGACCTTGCCCTCGCCCACCACGTCGAGCAACGCTTGGCGCTCGGCGACGGTAAGCTGTCGGGGGCCCAGTGGGAGCACCTCGTCGCCCGTTGCCGCGACGTCAAGGAGCGGGCGCTGGCGACCGAGGGGGCGGCGGAGGATGTTTTTCCGATCTCCGTGCCCGGCCGCGGCTCGCGCCTGTTTGCCGACGCCGCATCGACCCATCTGTTGCGATCCGAGATCGAGGGCTTGCTGATCGATGGCTTCTTTCCGGCGTGCGCGCTGGGGGAGCGGCCTCAGCGCGCGCTGGGCGGCCTGAAGGAATGGGGCCTGCCGTACGCATTCGACAGCGCGGTGACCCGTCATCTCGCCCATTTCCTGGCGGGGCGCCCCCACGTCGACGCGGTGCTGTTCAACGGCGGCTCGCTCTATCCCGCGGCGTTGCGCCGGCGGATCTGCGAGCAGATCACCGCCTGGCAGGGGGGCTATGCCCCACTCGTCCTCGACAATGTCGAGCCTGATCTCGCGGTGGCACGCGGCGCGGCGCACTTCGGCCGCCTGCTTCATCTGCGGGCGGAGCGCATCGAGGCCGGCGCGGCGCGGGCGGTGTTTCTCGAAACCCAGCGCACCGCTGTTCACGGCGGCGGCGATAGCGGAACGGGCGACGACGCGCCGGAGCGGCGGCTCGTGTGCGTCCTTCCCCGCGGCGCCGCGCCGGAGCAGACTTTCGCACTCGAAGGCCTTGCCCTGGAGCTGCGGGTCAATCGCCCGGTGCGCTTTCAGGCCTACTCATCGACCCGCCATCGCAAGAGCCGGGTGGGCGACGTGATCTTGTGGAGCGAGAACACCTTCGAGGCACTGCCGCCGCTGGAAACGGTGGTGAAAATCGCGGATGAACACGGCGGCGATGATGCCGGCGCGACGCTGCCGGTGCGCTTGAACGCGACATTGAGCGAACTCGGGCTGCTGCAGGTCTCGGTGCACAGCACCGATCCACGGATCGATCAGTCGTGGCCGCTCGACTTCAACCTTCGTCCGCACGATCGTGTGGACACTGGCACGGCGCCGCCGCCAGGTGGTGCGCTGGCGGACGTTCGCGCCAATGCCGATCCCGCAATGGTCGCCGCCGCCAGCGCCCGAATTACCGCAGCCTTCTCGGCGCCTGCCGGCAAGCGGGACAAGCTCACAGCCGGCCGTCTCCTCCAGGGCCTGGAGAAGACGCTGGGACTGGCGCGCGCCGAGTGGAACTGGGTGTTGGTCCGCGCCCTGTGGCCGGCGCTGGCGGCGGGCATGGCCGAGCGGCGGCAATCGGTCGAGCACGAGGAGGCCTGGCTGATCGTCGCCGGTTTTCTCCTGCGCCCCGGCTACGGCGCGCCGATGGACGACGAGCGGATCGACGCCCTGTGGCGCCTGCGTGATCGCGGTCTTTATTTTCCGGGCAAGCGCAGCAAGCTTCAGGAATACATTTTGTGGCGGCGCGTCGCCGGCGGCCTGGCGCGCGACCGGCAGGAAAGCGTGCTCGCGCCCGAGCTTGCCAAACTGCGCGCGCCCAAGGACCCGCCGCCGGAACTGGTCCGCCTCGCCGGGGCACTCGAGCGGGTGGGGCACGAGATCAAGGCCGAACTGATCGAGAGTTTCATCGCCGCGAGCGTCCGCCTCGCCAGTGCCGGCCAGCACTGCGCGCCGTTCCTTGCCGCGCTGAGCCAGTTGCTCAACCGCTCGCCGCTCTACGCCGGTCCGGAGGCGGTCGTCTCCGCTGATCTCGTCGAGACGGCGTTCGAGGCATTTCGGGAGCTCGACTGGTCACACCCCGAACTCGCCGAGATGAAGACGTTGTTTTTACGTGCCGCGCGCGTCGTCGATGACCGCCGGATCGACGTGCCCCCGTCCCTTGCGCGGCAAGATCGCCAACAAGCTGGAAAAGCTGGGGGTCGCGCCGCTACGCACCGTCCGCTTGCGCGAGTACGTGCCCCTCGAACGCCAGGACCGCCTGGGACTTTACGGCGAAGCGTTGCCGGTTGGACTGATCTTCGCCGACGGCACGTCGGGCGAAGCCTGATCCGCCGACGCATCTGTCGTCTCGCCAGACGCCGCCGGAGCCACCGTGGTATCCGGACGGGCGGGCATCAGCGCCATCGCCGTCGGAAATTCCGCGGTGATCGTCTCCGGGCGCAGGGGCATGCGGATATAGCGCCGTTCCCGCCACAGCGCCACCTGGTCGGAGAAGTTGACGCTGCCGAGCCAGCCGTCGTTGCCGCCAAGCAGGGTAAACCAGTTGGCGTCAAGATCGGACAGATCGGAGATATGCCGGGCCATCGAGCCGAAGGTGGCGCAATGGCGGCCGTTGACCAGCCCGTGATCCATCTTCATCGGCGTCTGCCGTGAGCCGCCGGACGGAAGGTTGGCGACGATGAATGCGCCGCGCATCACCGGCAGCCGGCTGAGGCTGTGGCCGAGCCGCATCCGGTGCATGTCTCCCCAGGTCGGATAGCGGGCGGCATCGAGCATCGCCGCCCGCGCCGCCCGGCCCAGCAGCCGCGCCCGCGCCAGCGGTTCAAGCGCGCGCAGATCCGGCATCAGGTAGGTGGTGAGATATGACCACTGGCCGTAGAGCTCCGGCAGATCGGACGGCTTTTTGCCGTGGTAAAGCCCGAGAACAAGATGGTGAAGCAAGGTTTCGAAGGCGACGGCGCCCGAGGATTCCTCAGCGTAGTCGCCGTTCCACGCCACCAGACGCTGCATGAAATCGTCCGCCGCGCCATCCGGCAGCAGCGCTAGTTCCTCGGCCAGCGCCGACGACAGCCGCGCCGCCTCGGGGGCACGGGTATCGACCTGCAAAGCCATCAGATCTTCGATGGTCAGCTTTTCGCGCCGCGCCAGTAGGTCATAAAGACGGTGAATACGATCTTCCGAGCCGAAGGTGAAGCCGATCGGCAGATCGGTCCCCGCCGGCCGGTCATTGGCCGAGGCGAACACGCCTTGCTTGGGATTGAGCGTGAACGGCAGGTCCATCACGCCAGCGAACCCCTGCCAATGGGTGGCGGGATCACTCGCGTCCAGAACCGGATCATCCATGGGGAAGCCGCTGCGAACCGGTTGTCGCACCGCCAGGATATGGCCGATATTGCCGGCGCGGTCGGCGAACAGCATGTTCTGGCCGGAAACGCCGTAGCCGTCGAACGCCTTGCGGAACTCTTCCGGCGTGCGGGCGCGGGCGCACTGGATGAAGGAAGTCATCTCGTCGTTGGGCTCGTGACCGACCCAGCGCAAGGCGATAGGCTTGCTGCCGCCGCACTTGACCATCTTCGAATCGGAGATCACCGGACCGAACGCTGTCGTGCGGATGGTCTTGCGCGTGCTGAACCAGCCGCGACACTTGATCTCCGTCTCCTTGGTCTCGAATGCTTCGGCCGGCAGCTTGGAGACGTCGTAAAGATCGCTGGAGGCGGCACGCAGATTGGTGCCGCCCCAGGCGAGATCCGCATTGCGGCCAAGCCCCAGCATCGGCAGGCCGACGATCGACAGGCCGACGACGTTGAACGTCGGCGAGCGCAGACCGACGAGAATCCACAGGTTCGGCAGCGAAAGTCCCAGGTGCGGATCGTTGGCGATCAGCGCCGCCCCGGTGGCGCTGCGGCGCGGGGCGACGGCAACGGAATTGCTGCCCGAACGCGGCGCGCCGCGCAGCAGCCGTTCGAGCTTGGCCTCCGGAACGTCCGGCCGCCCGCTCGTCGTCGGCACCTCTCCTGTCTCGCGCGTGCGATTCCATAGCTGGGCGAACCCCGGCTTGCCCCGGCGTTCCAGCAGCGGGAAATAGTTCAGCCAGGTAAAGTCAGTGCCGGCGAAGCGCGAGCCGACGAGGATGTCGCGAAACGTATACGGTTCCGGCTCGATGCCCAGCAGCGCGAACTCGGGCGGCAGCTGGGTCATCCGCTCCTGGTAGCAGTTCATGCCGTCAACGAACGCCTGAACCCAGGCTTTCGTCTCCTCGGGCATCCGCTCTTCCCAGGCGTCGGCGGCGCGGCCGTAATCGAGGATGCGAATGGCGTGATCGAGATCGCGGGTGAACGGCCCCGCCATCTCGGAAATCCGGCCGTAGAAGAACCGCTTGAACAGGGCGATCTGCCCGCCCCGCAGGTGGGCGTGCACCATGCCGAAGACGAAGGCAAGGTCGCGGTCGGTCTCGGCCTCGATGAACGGCACCTGGTGTTCGTTCCAGCGCACGACGGCCGGGCGCTGCAGAGGCAGATCGTGGGTCGGAAACTGCTCCAGCCGCTCACGCAGCGAAGTTGCGCTCGGCACCAGCGCGCCGAGGGCGGCGCGCAAGCCGGGCGGCGTGATCGGCAGGACACGGCGAAGCAGGCGGAGTGCGGTCAGGAGGGTCATCGAGGTCTCGGCTGATCGGCCGGCAGGCGGCTCTGGCGCGCCCACTTATAGCAGCGATCGGCGAAATGTCCGTCTGTTTGCATAACCGCGGCGCGCGGTTTGCGCGATCAACCCGGAATCGGACGTCATCGAAGCCCGCTGTCCGCGGCTGATCAGGGGTTGGAAGACAACGGCAAGGTCTGCTAAGTCATCCGCGGTCTTGCACTCGACGGCGTGCATTGCAGAAGCGCGCCCGCCCTTTGTGCTTTCTCGCGAGGGCCGCGACCAATAATCGGAATCGACGCATGGTCAGGCTGCTGAAGGTCTTTTTTTCGTTCCGCGGCGCGAATCCGTGGATGGTGGTTCTCTGCCTGCTGTGCGCAAGCGTCGCCCAGGGGTTCGGATTCGCCAGCCTCGTGCCGCTGATCTCGGTAATCGGCGACGGCTCCAGCCAGCCGACGTCGCTCGCCGGACGGACGGTCGTGCGCGTGTTGGGCACGGTCGGGCTGAGCGCGAACGTCGAAACCCTGCTCGTCGTCGTTGTCGTCGCGGTCCTGTTGAAATCGGCCCTGACCGTGATGGCGATGGTCTACGTCTCGCGCGCCGTGGCCAACGTCGGCAACAATCTGCGCGAGCGGCTGATTGGCGCGCTGCTCAAGGCGCGCTGGAGCTACTTCACCAGCAAGCCGACCGGAACCCTGATCAACAGCGTCGGCCTGGAATCGTCGATTTCGGGCCAGCTCTACCTGATGATCTCGCGCTACCTGTCGAATTTCCTGCAGACGGCGATCAACGTCGCCGTCTCGTTCGCCGTCTCGTGGCAGCTTGCCGCAGTCTCGATCATTGTCGGCGGCCTCGTTGTCCTGTCGATGCACTCGCTGGTGCGGATGGCGGACAAGGCCGGGCGGCGCAACATCCGGCGCTCGCGCGAGTTGGTCACCCGGCTGAGCGATGCGATGGTCGGCATCAAGCCGCTGAAGGCGATGGCGCGCGAGGACGAGTTCGCCCGGCTGTTCACCCGCAAGATCGACCAGATCCGCAGCGCCGTGCGTCGGGAGATGATCAGCAAGAATCTGCTGAACAACCTTCAGGAACCGATTTTGATGCTGATGCTCGCCGGCGGATTTTACGTCGTCGTCGAGTTCTGGCACATGCCCATCGCCAACGTCCTGGTGATGGGCGTCCTGCTGCAGCGCACGGTTCAGACGATCGCCCGCGTGCAGGCGCAATACCAGGAGGCGGTGGCGGCGGAGAGCGCCTACCTGTCGGTCTGCCACATTACCGCCGAGGCGGATCAGCAGCGCGAGCCCGAATTCGGCACCCGGATAGCGACGTTCGAGACCGGCTGTGCCTTTCGCAGCGTCTCGTTCACCTACGGACGCTCGCCGGTGCTGCGCGATCTGTCCGTCGAAATCCCGGCGCGCAGGCTGACGTTGCTGGTCGGCGGCTCCGGAACCGGCAAGACGACGTTCACCGATCTTTTGCTCGGCCTCTACCGGCCGGACGAAGGGAGCATTGTCATCGATGGCGTGCCCCTCTCCGAAATCGACGTGCGCTCATGGCGACGGAGCATCGGTTACGTTCCGCAGGAACTCAGCCTTTTGCACGATACCATCCTTGCCAACATCACCCTCGGCGATACCTCGCTCGACGAGGAACGGGTCATGGAGGCGCTGCGGCTCGCCGGTGCCGCCGAATTCATTGCGCCGCTGCCGGACGGTCTCGCCACCGAGGTCGGCGAGAAGGGCTCGCGCTTCTCCGGCGGCCAGCGTCAGCGAATTTCGCTCGCCCGCGCCCTGGTGCACGGCCCGAAGCTGCTGATCCTCGACGAGGTGACCAGCGCGCTCGACGCCGCGACCGAGCGGGAGATCTGCGAGAACATCAAGGAGATCTCAAAGTCGGTCACCGTGCTCGCTATTTCCCACCGGCAAGCCTGGATCGACATCGCCGATCAGGTGATCTATCTGCGCGCCGCCACCGACGATGACGAGAGCGCCGGCTGACGCGCGGCGCCACTCGATGTTTCGATCGTCGGGCGGTTGGGCCGCGTGGCGTTCCTGTCTCCTGAGATTATGATTCAACCGTCGCCGCGGCTTTCGCCTTTTCCAGACGCTGGCGGAAAAAGGCGTCCATCGGCGTCCAGTTCTTGTCCATGTAGCTGACCGGACCCGGCCATGCCTGTTGGATGCGCTCGCGTCCCTGGCGCTTGGAAAGGAAATCGTGCACCGCCCGCGCGCAACCGTCCCAGGAGATGTAATCGTCGAGAATGATCAGGCCCTGGTCGGCAACAAGGTCGTAGAGGTGATCGAGGGCGACCATCGTCGATTCGTACCAGTCGCCGTCGAGCCGCAGCACGGCAATCGGCCGATGCGGACGAAACTCCGGCAACGTGTCCTGAAACCAGCCCTTGTGCACGTGCACCTTCGCGCGCGTTGCCGCATCGAAGCGTCCGAGACCGCGGTTGAACTCTTCGATCGACGCGACCACGTTGCCCGCTTCCATCGCCCGCGCGTCTTGCGAGGCGCGGGCCACCTCTCCGTCCGCCTCGGTCGCCGGTGGCAAGCCCTCGAACGAATCGAAACAATGGAACTCAGCGATCTCGGGGCAGGCATCGATCATGCCGAAGGTCATCCCCCCGGCCCAGGTGCCGCATTCGACGATGCAGCCCTCGGCGAGCGCCTCGCGCCGCAGCGCCGCGCGGATGAGCCGTAGATTGCCGATATAGGCCTTTGCCGATACGAGGGTATAGTCGGCGTGCTTGTCGTAGATGGCGCGAAAGGCCTTCTCCTCGCGCCGCATCGCGCAAAGATCGGCAACCCGCTGACGCTTCTTGTCGAACTTGTGCTCGCACCATCGTGCGGCGGACTTCATACGATCACCAACATCCGACATCACCGACACCCCGTGTCCTGACCCCGCATCCTGAGGCGGAGGAGAGAGCCCATCCAAGTTCTGGGTCACAGGCGCGCCCGTCTCGTCCCGCGCGCTGCAATGCTTAACCGCTCGCTTCGAGCGCAGCCGCCGCTGGCGGCCCTGCTTTTTCGAACGTGTATTCGGCATTGCCGCTGCCGAGAAGCCCCAAATCGCGGCGTGCCTTGAACGTCGCGCGCGGGCGAAAGCCGATGGGCTCGAGAAAGGCCGCCACCTCCTTGGGGCTCGCCGATTCGTAAGGGTATCCGCCGAGCCAGTCGATGACATCGGTATACCACTTCATTCCACGCTTTTCGTTGTGGACCCGGATCTTGGCCATCGGGTTCTTCAGGCGAACGGCATCGCGCAGGACACGCGCGGCGACGAACACGCCGATAGCCGCGCCGCGAAAGAAAGGACCGCCGCGGGTGTAGCGGCGCTTCTCCCAGCGCCAGAAGGCGCACATCGGCGTCTTGCGGTAAAGGGCGATAGCCAACGTTCCGCCGGGCTCGACGAACCCGGCGGCGCGGCGTATGGCGGTCCACATATCGCCGGTGTGATGAAGCACGCCCCAGCTGTAGACGAGATCGAAGTGGCCGAGATCGTCCGGCGTCAGCAAAAAGACGTTGCCCTCGCGGATGAGGTAGTTGGCCTGCGCCCAGTGCTGGCCGATCAGCGCGCGCGCGGCGCCCACCGAGTGCGGATCGATATCGATCGCGGTGACCATGGCGGCGCCCAGCCGCAGGGCCGCCAGGGCATGAATGCCCGATCCGCAGCCGATATCGAGAAAGCGCAAACCGTGGAGGGATTCGCGGCCCAGCATCCGGCGCATCTCGCGCATGGAGCGGGCGATGTCGTCCTCGGTCACCGTAAGGCTGTACGCCGTCCAGTTCTTGCCGAACTCGAAGTGGGTTCCGCGATCATACTTGAGCGATTCGACATCGGTCTCCATTACCGTGCCTCGGACCTCCGCAGTGCGGCGCTGCTCTCTCGCGGCGGGACCGCTGGTGCGGCCGGCGGCCTTGGGCGAAGGGCGCCCAAGCAACCGAGTAGCGCAATGAATGGAAGGCGACGATAGCCGTCCGAAACCGCAGGTGGAACCGATTATTCCGTGTCGTCGCGTTCTTGTCGATCGCCGATCAGGAGATCGAGGTAGCGATCGAGGGCGGCATCGATGGTGAACATCCGCGCCCGCTGGCGCAGGGCTTCCGCCGCTGGCGGCGCGTCAAGCGTGCGCAGGATGCACGCCGCCAGCGCCTCGGCGTCGCCCACCGGCGCGAGCCGCCCCCAGCGGCCATGACCGAGGATTTCCGCCGGACCGCTGGGACAATCGGTGCTGACCACCGGGCAGCCGCAGGCGAGCGCTTCGAGCAGCACGTTGCCGAACCCCTCCCACGCCGACGACAGAACGAAGACGGCGGCGTGGCGGTAATAGGGAAAGGGGTTGTCGACCAGCCCGACCAAGCGCACGTGCCCGTCGATGCCAAGCGAGCGGGCGAGCGCGTCGAGCGTGCCCCGCTCCGGGCCGTCGCCGAGAATCACCAACCGCGCCGGCCGCGCTGCGATCACGCGCGCGAACGCCCGCAGCAGCGTCGCGTGATCCTTCTGCGGCGTCATCCGCCCGACCGCCAGCAGCATCGGCGGCGCCCCGGCCGCCAACCACGGCTCGGCGACCGGCGCGGCGGCGGCCGCTTCGGCGCGGGCGACGTCGATCGGATTGTAGATCGTAGTGATGCGCGCGCGCGAAAGGCTGGTGATGCGGGCGAGGTCATCGCCGACACCGTCCGAGATGGCGACGATGCCGGCGGCGCCGGGGTAGGTCATGCCGACGAGGTCGGCGAGGCGACGATCGAAGCGCTTGGTGACGTGCGCCCGCGACAGCACGCTCGCCTCGCGGACGACGACGGGCACCGAGGGGCGCCGCGGCTCGCCGGCCAGCGCCGCTGCCCACAAAGCCGTCAGGTTGTTATAAGGCAAGGTCGTCAGTACCGCGTCCGGCCGCTCGCCCTGCAAGTAGTCCACCAGCCGTGGCAGGCTGCGCACCGCCTTCGGCGCCTTGTCGAAGGCCAGCGCACCCGCCAGAGTGCGGGCGACCGGTCCCGGCAGGCGGACGAGCGCGCGCCACAGCGCCGGGTGCGAAGCCATGCCAAGCTCGCAGACTCGCGCCCCCGCCGGCAGCGCGTCGGCGAAATAGCCCTCGCGCCGGGTGAGCACGATGTCGAGCGCATGCCCGCGGGCGATGAGCGCGTCGGCCAGCATCAGCATCACCCGCTCCGCCCCACCCATCGCCACGCTGCTGAGAAAAACCGCCAGATGCGCCACGCCCTGTCCTTCTTCGCCTCCGGTCAGAGGCACGCCCAACCGCACCCGTCCCGCCGCCGAACACCGATTTCATCCGAGTATCACAGCTCGGCGCGGAGCCGCCAACAATCGCACCGTGCACACCGGTACACCTGTCGCCAAGCAATCAACGTGAGGTGGGCTCAAGGAGAAACCTAACCCGCCGAACGCAATCAAAAGCGGGTGATCAAGTTAAATATCAGTAAAGAATTATATCCGATCGCACCGCATTGCACACTCAACCGAGTCAATGAATGTTTATATAAACGAACAGCTTCGTAAATTAGTTATTAGCGCGGCTCCAATTCTACGACGTCCCACTTCTGGGCAGTAGCGTTCCAGAAGACCTGATAGCGTTTCTCGGCGCGCAGCCGATAGCGCACGGCTCCTCTTCCTGCCGTTGGGATCTCGATGACGTAGGTTATGGAGACGCCATCAGAGAACTGGCGAATCTCGCCATCGCGCATCCGCTGTTGGGCAGCTTCCCCCCCTTGGGGCGCGAGGGAGAATACGATTTCCCCGCCAGTGGCGTTATGAATCAAGACAGTTTCGGGAGGGACAAGATAACTCAATTCAGGATCGACGAGCATGGTCATAATCTCAGCCGACATGACCGGGCATGCGGCTCCCGTTGCCGCCACCGCCACAACCGTTGCTGCGGCCGACAAGATCTTCTCCGTCTGGTTCATTTCTGTCGTCCGAGCAAATAGCCGATAATCGTTCCGAATAGGCCGATCGCCGGCGCAATCTGTTCGCGGGCAAAACCGGCAGTTATCACGAACAGGGTGGCGACGACAACGAGCGTTAACGTCGTTATGCGAACCGCTGTATCCTGGTCGATGCTCCCCCGCCAGACGAGCAAGTACTGAACACCTAGAATTAGCACTCCAAACAGCAACACGGCCACGGCCAGTTGCACTTCAGCATCGCCGAGCACCCGATCGAGTGTACCAATGGGCCGGGACGGCGGTGGATTCAGATTTGCCTCATCGCTTACAGTCGGCGGCAACGCTGCCTCAAGGCCGGCGGCCGATACCAGCGTACTTTGCATGCCGCAGGTGGCAACAAACAGAATGATCGTTATGATAGATACTGAAACCACTTGAACCAACAGGCGAGGACGATCGCCTCTCTTAGCTACCTGCGACATCCCGAGCCCGTGTGAAAACTGGTGCTCAATCGCCGATTGGCAGGCACCTTGGCTGGTGCGGGCGCAGTCGGCGGGACGAGATCGCGCCTCAGCTGCGGATCGCGGCGATGAGCGGTCGGGTGCCGAGGAGATTGATCACCCGTTTCATGTTGTAGGCGAGCACGTGCAGGCTCATTTCCGTTCGCACCCGCTCCAGCCCCTGGTGAGGAGTGCGTCGCACCCATCCAGGCCTTGAGCGTGGCGAAAGGATGCTCGACCGTGCGGCGGCGCACCGTCATTGCCTCGGGCGCGTGCTCGATCCGCGCCAGCATGGCGTCGATGACCGCCTCGTGCTCCCAGCGCCGGACACGCCGTTCCTGGGCCGGCGTGCACCGGCTCTTCAGCGCGCACTCGCCGCAGCGGGTCGAAAAGTAGGTGATCATCGTCCGGCCCTGCAGGACCGAGCCGAAACGGCGCGGAGAGCACCTCGCCGGCGGGACAGCGATAGGCGTCCTCGGCCGGCAGATAGACGAAGTCCTCTTTGGCATAGCGGCCCTCGGCTCTTGCCCCCGAGGTCAGCGGCTTGGGCACGTAGGGGTCACCCTGATCGCTTCGCATGCCCGGATCTGCTCGCTGCTGAAATAGCCGCGGTCGGCCAGCACGTCGATCGCGTCCTGGCCCATCGCCGCCTTCGCCCTGGCCGCCATCGGTGCCAGCAACGCCCGGTCGACGACGACGTTCGTAACCTCGTGCGCGACGATCAGATGATGCTCGGTCTCGACCGCCGTCTGCACGTTGTAGCCGACGACGCTGGCGCCGCGCATGTTGGTCGCCATCGCCCGTGCGTCGGGGTCGGTCAGCGAGATCTGGCCGTCGGGCGCGGCTTCCACCCGCGCCTTCAAAGCACGCAGCTCGCGCACCTTGGCGCGCATCGCCGCGACCTTCTCCGCCAGCCGCACCGCTTTGTCTTGCGCGACCGAGCCCTCCTGCAGGTCGGCCGCGTCCAGCGCGCCGAGCCAGCGGGCGACGCTGGCCTCGATCTGTTCGATGCGGCGCTGCAGCTTGCCCGGTGTGTAGTTGCGGTCGCGGGCGTTGACCGCCTTGAACTTGCTGCCGTCGATCGCCGCCACCGCTTGGCTGAAAAGCCCCAGCCGGCGGCACAGCAGGATGAACTCGGCACACGCCGCACGGATCGCGGCGCCGTTGTCGCGGCGAAAGTCGGCGATCGTCTTGAAGTCGGGGGCGAGCCGGCGGGTGAGCCACATCAGCTCGAGATTGCGCCGCGCCTCGCGCTCGAGCCGGCGGCTCGACTGGATGCGGTTGAGGTAGCCGTACAGGTAAATCTCGAGCAGCGTCGCCGGATGGTAGGCAGGACGGCCCGTTGCCGCCGGGCTCGCCCGATCAAAACCCAACGCCGCCAAGTCGAGTTCGTCGACATAGGCCTCGACCACCCGCACCGGATTGTCCTCGGAAACATAATCGTCGATGCAGTTCGGCAGCAGCGACTGCTGCAGTCGGTCCTCGCCTTCGATGAAGCGGCTCATGCGCACCCCCGGCTAACCCGCCGCCAACAATAGCCCACACCGCGTTTTCACACAGCCTCTCCCATTCCCTGAACTGGTAGTACGCTGCCGAAGTAGTTCACGTACGTCGCGTTTATAAGCAAAACGCAGCGATTGGCGATTTGATCGAGATGCTGCCGTTGCGGGTTCGGCGGAGTTGGCGGCCGACGGCGGTTCTGAGGACCGCAACGAGTTGCATAGCAGGCGGGATGCGGTCCCAGAGGGTTCGAACGTGCTCCCGTCCACGGGGTGACCGGCGGGTGGTCTGGCCCGCGACGACGCGCTGTGACCACCGGAAGCCCATCTCGTGGAAGTAGAGGTCGGCGTGCTCCGGACTGATATGATGGAACACGCCGGCGACGGTACGGCGGACGCGGGAATTGAACCCCTCGACGGAATTGGCGTGGACCGTGCCGCGCGCATATTCGCGCTTGGCATGCTGAACCGTATCGTGCGCTGCGAAGCTCTGGCCGACGGCGGCAAAGGTGCTCCACGCATCGCTCATCAGATGGGTCGCGGCCACGTCGACCTCCTTCTCGAGGACCCGTTCGGTCTCGACGGCAGAGAGGTCGACCACCACCGAGGCCCGTGCGCCACCCGCGACCGTCCCGATCTCCGCGTCACGCGGTCGTTCGACCACCGCGAGGACGCACGCCTTGGTCGTCCGCTTTGGCCTTTCCGGCCACGGCCGACCGGCGGTGTGTCCCGCTGTTTGCGCGGACGGCCGCCAAGATAAAATTCGTCGATCTCGACCGTTCCCTCCAGCTGGGTCTCGCGCGCCATCATCAGCCGCAGGGCGTGCCCCATGCGCCAAGCCGTGGGTTGGCTCACGCCGAGGGCCCTGGCCAGGCGCACCGACGACAGCCCCTTATCGGATTGCAGGGTCAGCCACAGCGCCTTCAACCAAGTGGCGAGCGGCAGCTTGGTAGAGTGCAGCGGCGTTCGTGTCGTCACCGTGAACTGGAACCGGCAACTGCCGTTCGAGCACTGGTAGAGACCGGGTCTCGCCCGCCAATTCCCCTATCCCGCCCGGCGAGCGCGATCGAACGTCGGTATCCACACGCCGGACAGACCCGCCCGGTCGGCCAGATCATGCTTTCCATCAGGCGGCGGCAGCGCTCCTCGTCGCTGAACGCTCGCACCATGTCATCGACCGTCCTGATCCCAGCCAGCGTCGATCGAACCAAATCTGACATCGCCACCACCCGACTATCCCGAACGTCACTAGAATCAGCCAGAAAGCAGCTTTGTTCAACGATTTTGCTGCGTTTTGTTTGTAAACGCGACGTACGTAAAGCAAGGGTTGCCGAAAGGAATTCCGGAATTGACGACCAGCGGCACGGAGGAGCCATCGTCGAAACAGCAATGAGTCGAAGGTAAGCTGCATGGCGCCGGTTGGCCGAAGATAGCACCCATCATCGCAGCATAAGGGTTAGTGCAATCCTGGCGGACTTGCGGCGGCTGATTTTGTGATTGACCTGGGTAGGTCGGATAAGTTCCCGGCTCCTGCCAGGGCCTTCGTGGTGGGTCCGGCGGCGGGTTGACTGACCCGGATCCACCTCTGTTGTTGCCGGGAATGTCCTCGGGGCAGTCGAGACCGGGGTAGCATCGATTCTGTTGGGCGAGAACCGAGATTGAGAACCCCGCGAAGATGACCGCGACAATGGTTGCCACGACGTTCCGTCCGCTCAACCAGGCACTTCGCCTCCAATCGCTCGCCCGTCGCAAAATGTCATCCCCCCCCCGCTGACCTTTATTCAACCCTCCAAACCGCTTACATTCGCATGATCTCGCGTACCGCATCGTAGCCACGCGCTGCGACGGATTGAATTGGCGTGAGCCCTTCAACGCCAGTACGATAGCCTTCCCGGACCGCCCGCCGTCGCTCTTCGCTACTGCCGTGGTGCCTGGGGTCGTCCTCGTGATCGTCGCCCATAAAATAAATGCCGTCCATGAACGCGCCTATATCCATATTCGCGCCGTCGCGTCGTTTTCGGCCGAGATGATATCCTGCCAAGTAATCGGCATGAAGCTCGACTGGCTCGTCGGTCTTCGACCCTTGCTTTAGCTTGGCATGGTAGCCCGATTTATATTGGAAAATATGGCCGAACTCGTGCGCCATTAGCCCGGCGACGGTGAGCCCGCCCCACCCGCGCCGGTCCCGCTGCAATTCGTCTAGGACTAGGGTCCGCCCGAGCATCACCGTCCCGGCCGTGCCGTCGACAAGTGTTTCGCTTGTCGCCAACGCATTCCTAGCCAAACTGCTAGGCTCAACCAGGATTTTCAACCCAGGCCAAACATCAAAGGTGCGGGCAACGTGACGAGCTTCGAGCATGAGCTGCCGATCGAGATTTCGATCGCCGGTGCTTGTTTCGATCTGGACTTGGCGGCTGCCCATCGTGACATACGCCGAGCACAATTGGCCCCGTAACCAGACACCTTCCGCTGCCAACGGAACATCCCAGGGGCAGAGGGCCACCAATCCGAGCGTAAGGGACGCCAGCGCGGTACGACGCGTGATTTCACACCGGCCAAGATGGCCGCTGGCAATCAAATCATTTAGCGGCATCAATTCCCCCGCCTCGGTGACGACCGATACGCTCTCCCCTCGTCACTGATGTATTTTACGATACACGTTCGCTAATGTCATTATTTTCGATCTTAAGCAGTGCGCTTGAATCGCGACCGACCTCGATTGGACGTGAGCTATTCATCCAGCTTTCGCCCGCGTAGCAACCGTTAAGCGGCCAACAGGCATTCGATCCGCAGGATGTCGCCGGCAACGACGTTATTGGTGAAGACGAGGAGTTTGCGAGCACAGGCGTCGAGTGCGGCCTGATGAGGCTTGCCGCTTAATGGTTGCTGCCGATGCGTTTTAAGGATGATAACGGGCGGCAGGATGGGAATTTGAATCGGCAAGCTTAAGAGTTCACGACCGTTTCGCCGAGCGTCCCGTCGCGAACCGCGAGGTTGCCGCTTCGCCACCGTCGGTTGACAAGCGGTCGGCAGCCGCGATACGCCGCGCTGCAAAGTGATGTCTTGCGAAGGCGCGGGCGGGTATCGGGCGGGTGGATGGGGTGACGTGAGCCATACGCGGCGGTTGTCGGTGATCGGGCTCGGCTATGTCGGCTTGCAGGTCGCGCATGCGTTTGCCCGGCGCGGCGATCCGGTCATCGCCTTTGATATCGACTCGGCGCGCGTCGGTGAGCTCGCCCGCGGCTACGACCGCACCTTCGAGATCGCCGCCGCGGACCTGGGCGCGGAGGCCATCGCCTATACCTGCGATCCGGCGCGCCTCGCCGAGGCGGACTTCCACATCGTCGCCGTGCCGACGCCGATCACGGTGGCGCGCAAGCCGGACCTCGCCCCGCTGCTGGCGGCGACGCGGACCATCGGCGCGCAGTTGCGGCCCGGCGCCATCGTCGTCTTCGAATCGACCGTCTATCCCGGGGCCACCGAGGAGGAGTGCGTGCCCGTGCTCGAGCGCGCCTCGAAGCTGGCGTGCGGGCGCGATTTCGACGTCGGCTATTCGCCGGAGCGGATCAACCCCGGCGATCGCGCGCACCGCTTCGAGACCATCGTCAAGGTAATCGCGGCGCAGAACGCCCGCACGCTGGCGGTGATGCGCGCGGTCTACGGCAGTGTCGTCGCCGCCGGCCTGCACGAGGCGCCCGATATCCGCACCGCCGAGGCGGCGAAGGCAATCGAGAACACCCAGCGCGACCTCAACATCGCGCTGATGAACGAGTTGGCGATGATCTGCGAGCGGCTCGGCCTCGATACCCGCGACGTGCTGGCCGCCGCCGGCACCAAGTGGAATTTCCTCGCCTTCACCCCGGGGCTCGTCGGCGGGCACTGCGTCGGCGTCGATCCCTACTACCTGACCGACCGGGCCGAACGCGCGGGCTATCACCCCGAGGTCATCCTCGCCGGGCGGCGGATCAATCACGAGATGGGGGCGTGGATCGCACGCGAGACGATCAAGCGACTGGTACGCACGGCGGGCCGTCCGCGCGGACGGATCGGCGTTCTCGGCGCGACCTTCAAGGAGGACGTGCCCGACTGCCGCAATACCCGCGTCGCCGACCTGGTGGGTGAGCTGCGCGCCTTCGGCGCCGAGGTGTTGTTGAGCGATCCGCTGGCAGGCGCGGGCGACGTGGCCAGCGCCTGCGGCCTCGCCCCCGTGCCGCTCGCGGCGATGAGCGATCTCGATGCCGTCATCCTCGCCGTGCCGCATCGGGCCTATCGCGACGGCGGCTGGGCGATGATCCGCGCCCTGCTCACGGATGGGCGGGGCCTCGTCGTCGACGTGCGCGCCTGCCTCGAACGCGCGACGCGGCCGGGCGGGGTCGTTCTCTGGCGCCCCTGACGCCGCAGTGCACCCCGGCGTACTCCTTTTACTTTTACGCGCCGGCGGGCCGGCGGATATGCGCGCGCCAGCGGTCCGTCCACGCCTCGACCATCAGCAGGTTCCACAGGACCTGTTCGTGATCGTGGGCACCGGCGAGGTGCTGGCGCCAGATTCGGCGCACCATGGCCGCGTCGAACAGCCCGCCTTCGATGAGCCGTTGCTCGCCGAGCAGTTCTTCCGCCCACGGGCGCAGCGGCCCGCGCAGCCATGCGGCGATGGGAACACCGAACCCTTTCTTGGGCCGCTCGGTCAGGCCGGGCGGCACGTGGCGGCCGAGCAGCGCGCGCAACACGCGCTTGCCTCTGCCTTTCTCGTCGATGCGCATCGCATCGGGCAGGCTGAGGGCGAATTCGACGATGCGGTGATCGAGCAGCGGGCAGCGCACCTCGAGCGCGACCGCCATGCTGGCGCGATCGACCTTCACCAGGATGTCGTCGGTCATGTAGCCTTCGATATCGGCCTGCATCATCGCCTGCAGCGGATCGTCGGCGTCAACCCAGCGCTCGGGATCGTTCATTACCCAGGCGAGCGGCTGGGCGCCCGGCACGAGGTCGGCGGCCCGGTCCCAGTGCGCCCGTTTCTCGGCGAGGATGCCGACCGGACCATCGCCGCGCATCAGCGCCGCCCGCTTGGCGAGCTTGGCGGCGAACCTCTGGCGGCGACCCGAACGTGGCTCGCCATCGCCCGCCGGGGGATCGGCGAGCCACGGCGCGTGCGCCGCGCCGCGCATCAGGCGGGCCAGCTGCCGCCGCGCCGTCGCCGGCAGGCGCTGGGCGAGGCGCCATTGGCCGAGGCAGCGGGGATAGAGCGCGTATCCGGCGAACAGCTCGTCACCGCCGTCGCCGGTGAGCGCCACGGTGACCGCGCCGCGCGCCAGACGCGAGACGATGAAGGTCGGAAGCTGAGAGGAATCGGCGAAGGGTTCGTCGTAGAGTTCCGGCAGCCGGGGGATAAGATCGCGGCTGTCATCGGCGGTGACGATGAGTTCGGTGTGCTCGCTGCCGAGATGGCGGGCGATCGCCGCCGCGTACGACGCCTCGTTGTACTTGGGCTCCGCGAAACCGATGCAGAAGGTTTTTACCGGCCGGGCGCTCGCCTGCTGCATCAACGCGACGATCGTCGTCGAATCGATGCCGCCGGAGAGCAGCGCGCCAAGGCTGACGTCGGCGATCATGCGCGTGGCGACGGCATCTTCGAGCAGCGTTTCCAGCGCGTTCGCGGCCTCGCCGAGGTCGCCGGTGAACGGACGGCGGCGTCCCTGCTCGGCGGCTGTCCGCGCCGACCAGTAAGGCTGCGGCGTCGCCGCCCGGCTGTTAGCGGCGCCAGCGTCGCCAGCATACACGCGCAGCCACGTCGCCGGCGGCAGCTTGCGCACGCCGCGAAAGATCGAGGCCGGCACCGGGATGAAGGAATAGCGCACGAACGCGCCCAGCGCGTCGCGATCGATCTCGCCGTCAAAGCTCGCGTGGGCGAACAGCGCCTTAAGCTCAGAAGCGAAGATCAAGGTGCCGGCGAACCAACCGTAGTAGAGCGGTTTCTTGCCGAGGCGGTCGCGCGCCAGGGTCAGCGAGCGCTCCGCCCGGTCCCACAGTGCCAGCGCCAGCATGCCGTTGGCGCGGCGCAGGGTTTCGTCGACGCCCCAAGCCACGAAGCCGGCGAGCAGCACTTCCGTGTCGGAATGGCCGCGAAAGACGCAGCCGCGCGCCTCGAGTTCGTGGCTAAGCTCGGCGAAATTGTAGATCTCGCCGTTGAAGGAGAGGACGAAGCGTCCATCCGCCGACAGCATCGGCTGATGGCCGGCCGCGGACAGATCGAGGATCGAGAGCCGCCGGTGGCCGAGCGCGATGCCGGCGGCGGCATCGACCCAGGCGCCGCTATCGTCCGGCCCGCGATGAGCGATGGCGTCGGTCATCGCCGCGACGGCGCGGTGAAACCGCGCATCGGCATCCCCGGCCCCACCCGCAGTGCCGCGGGCGCCGTCGCTCAGAAACCCGGCGATCCCGCACACGCTTCGCTCGTCTCCCCTTGTCGTCCGGCACCGGTTATCGGCCGGCTTGTCTTCCAGCGCCGGCTACCCGCCGGCGAGCACCGCTTCGAACCCGCTCACGGCCTCATCGAGCGAAAACTTCCGCGCCCGATCGATCATCGCCGCGCGCTCCGGTGGCCGGGCGAGGGTGGCAAGAATGGCGTTCGCCATCTGGTCGACGGCGCCGGTCGGAACCAAGGCGCCATAGCGGCCGCAATCGAGGATCTCCGCCGGGCCGCTTGGGCAGTTGGTGCTGACCACCGGGCAGCCACACGCCATCGCCTCGATCAGCGCGTTCGGCAAGCCTTCCCACACCGACGACAGGACGAACACCGACGCGCGACGATAAAAGGCGTAAGGATTCTGGACCTGTCCGGGGAAATCGACATCGGCGGCGATGCCGAGATCACGCGCCATCATCTCGAGGCCAGCGCGCTCACGGCCGTCGCCGAGAATGATCAGTCGCGCCGGCCGCGCCGCCCGAACCCGGGCGAACGCGGAAAGCAGCGTGCCGAAATCCTTCTGTGGCTTGAACTTGCCGGCGCCGAGCACCACCGGCTCGTTGCCGGCGACCAGCCACGGATGATCGATCGGCTCGTCGGCAAGGGCCAGCACCTCGGGGCGGAACACCGGATTGTAGACCACGGCGATACGCTCGGCCGGCAGACCGGTGATCGCGCGCACGTCGTCAGCCACGCCCTGCGATGGCGCGATCACCGCATCGGCGCGGCAAAACAATCGGCGCATCAGACACGGCACCGAGCGGACCCATCGTGAGTCCGTGTTGGCGGCCGCGACCGACATATGGTTGCGCACGCTGACGACGAATCGCGTATCGGTGCCGACGAGCGCGGTGGTCAACAGCAGGACCGTGTTCGGATAGTTAAGGAACGATAAGATCGCCTGCGGTCGCGCCTCGATCAGGTAACGGCGCAACGACGCGATCGGCGGCGCGTCGTTGCACAGGAGACGGGCGACAGGACGAATGCACCCCCCGCGCCCTCTCAGCAGCGCTGCCGGCGCGGCGATGAGATGGCGCGCGAAGACCGCGGCGCGCGCCAAGCCCTCGCAAACCGGCCGGGTTCCAAACTGGCGCAGGTTGATGACGTTGATCGTGGGGTGATGGGCGCGGAGTTCGCTGGTCAGCCAGCCACCCTCCTCCTCGATGAGGAAATCGACATGGTGCGACCGCGCTGCCAGACCGCGCGCCAGGTTGGCGGCGACTCGCTCCGCGCCGCGCGCCGATTCGACGGAGCGGATATAGATCGCCAGCCGCATCTCAATGTTTCCCCCGACAACGCACCGCCGCACGTTTGAACCGCGATCGGCTCTTTCGTGCCGCCGTTCGGCCGCCGCCGCCATCGTCGTCGGACTCGGGGTCGGGCGAGCGGAGGAGCGAAATCGGCCGGGGCATTTTGCCTCGTACCACACCATCGGCGTTGCATCAAGAGCAGCGCCGCAGCGAGTCCTTCGGCACAGGCGATGCACAGCGATAACCTACTTGGGTTAGTATAGTCCCAAACAGGCTGTTTTTGTCTAGGATGTGGTCGACATGGTCATGAATGCGGGGGTGGCATCGGGGTCCGCGCGCCGGGTCCTACCCTGATAGGCCAGAGCGCGGGCTCTCGCCACCGCCCGGCCCAGGCAATCCAGTTCCGCCTGGGGACTCTTGCCCTCGAAACGATCTCCGAGCCAGACCGCCCGCCCGCCATCGACAAGGTAGGTGTGGATGATGCGGATATCGCGGCTGAGACGTTCCGGGCCGAACCGCATCATCTGCCGATAAAGGAAGGCGCCGATGTTCGCCCACTCCAGCGACCGGCGTCCATGCTCCGCACGACGCGCGGCGATCGCCGCGTCCGCAGTCGACGGCCGCATAGCGCTTTCGCCTTCGCCGAGGTCGAAGATCTGTACCGGCTTGCGCGTCGCGCACGCCTCGGCGAGCATCGACATGCTATCACCGGTGACGATGATCTCGTCAGCGATGCCGAGGAAGGCAAAATACGGATTGTCCGTCGCCTGCTTCGACCAGCGGAAGAGGTACGCCGGCACACTCAGGTTTTCTTCCAGAACGTCGATCGTCGCCCGCGGCGTGCGCGCGCTGGTGGTGATCAGCAGCGATCCCCCGCGAGCGGCGGCGAACGCCGAAGCGTCCCGTGCCAGCCGGGCGGCGGCGGCGGTATCAAAGCTGTAGGGCCCCGAACTGCCGCCGATGATCACCGCCGTCAACGGCCCCGGCAAATGCGCCAGCCGGTCGCGCCAGCGCGACGCCTCGCGCGCCAGCCGCTCCGCCGTCACCCGATGCAGCGGCGTCTTGTTGTGCAGGACGTTGTCGCGCACCGGCAGGCGGTACTGCGGGGTGGTGACGATCAGATCGAAGTGATGCAGCCGGCTCCACGGCCGGCCAACATGCACGAGACGCACGGTATCCGGCGCCTGATTCTTGATCCAGCGGGCGATCGGCTCGTTGCGCCGGCCGGCGGAGATCACCAGATCCGGCCACGGCGCCTCCATCGGGCTCGACTGCTCCCGGTCGATGCCGACCAGGGTCGAGCGCAGCGCCATGTTGGGCACGAATTCGTAACGCTTATGGACGAACTGCTTGACCTCGAACGGCCAGCCGAGCGCTTCCGCGAGTGCCAGAACCTGAGAGTTGTCGCCCGCCTTGTTGCCGGCCAGCACCCATACGCGGGGCGCGACGGCGATGTCGTGAAGCGGAGCCAATCCATGCGGCATTCTGCGTTTTCCTTGAAGAGCAACGATCGCGTCGAAGGCAAGACGTCCGAGTAAACGGTCGCAACCTTGAGTTCGATTCTCAAATCAATCTTTGTTTCGGAATGTTACGCCACGGCTGCGGCGGGATCGCGATGGCAGCGGGGAACCGGAGATCCGCGAGGGGGCGGGGATGCGGGGCGTTGCCGGCGCGCCACCTTCAAGCGATGCTTTTTGGGAGGGCAGTTGCACCGCATGGATGCAATCGCTATAGGTGACTATATACGCTGCAGTGCAACACAGTTTCGGGACTAGCTGCGATGGGTATCGCCTTCAGGACGACTTTACGTCACTTGATCATGTATATGCTGTTCTTCCTGCCGAAGACGCAGCAGGTACGGATCGAGCGATGGTTACGCGGCCATGAGGACTTCCGCAAACTCGAGGCGGCCGACTGCGTCATCGTCTCGTTCGGCAAGAGCGGTCGCACCTGGCTCCGGGTGATGCTTTCGCGTGTCTACCAAGTTCGTCACGGCCTGTCGCAGCGTCATCTGCTTGCTTTCGACAACCTGCATAACAAGGTCCCAGCTATCCCGAAGATTTTCTTCACCCATGACAATTACTTGAAAGATTATGCCAAGACCAAGGACATAAAAGCTCCTTATTATCGAAAAAAGGTCGTGCTGATGGTGCGCGATCCCGCCGACGTCGCCGTCTCCCAATACTTCCAATGGAAGTTCCGGATGACCGACCGGAAGAAGAAGATCAACGACTATCCCGGGCCGGGCGAAGACGTCGCCCTTTTCGATTTTGTCATGCGCCCCGAGTGCGGCCTTCCCAAGATCATCGATTACCTCAACGGCTGGGGGCGCGAACTCGGCAATATCAAGGAATTGCTTGTGGTGCGCTACGAGGATCTGCGTGCCCGCCCGGACGAAATGCTCCGGCGGGTCCTCGAGTTCATCGGCACCCCGGCCACCGCTGACGAAATCAAGGAAGCGGTCGCATTCGCCTCGGTCGAGAACATGCGGGCGCTCGAGCAGAAGCGGACGTTCTGGCTCAGCGGCCGGCGGATGCTGGCCAAGGACCGCAAGAACATCAACACCTACAAGGTCCGCCGCGCCAAGGTCGGCGGCTATCGCGACGACTTCACCGCGGAACAGCTCGCCGCGATCGATGCCATGGTCGAAAACCGACTGGTGCCGGTGTTCGGCTATGAGCGCCCCGATATCGCGCCGAAGCTGGCCGCGGGATGAGACCGGACGAAACGGGCGCGATGACGGACGCTGGCGCGATGCCGCAAGCCGGCGCGACGCCAAAGGACATGCCCTATCAGCGGGAGACCTCGGTGAAGCCGACCGTTTTCATTCATACCAATCACCGGCAGATCGTGGGCGCTCTCGTCGCCCAGCATGCGCTGAAGCGCAATTCCCGCTGCCCCGATTCGTTCGACGTGCAGATCCTGCATACCGACGATTGCCCGTTCCTCGCCGCCCGCGAAGGTCAGCCTTACAAGCGCGACGGCATCACCCGGCGATGGAATTGCGAGGACCTGCAGTCGTTCACGCCCCTGCGCTTCATGCCGCCGGAAAAAATGGGCTACGAAGGCCGGGCGCTGGTCATTGATCCCGACATCTTCGCCGTTGCCGACGTCTGGGACCTGTTGTCGCGCGATATGCAAGGAGCGGCGATCTTGTGCCGCAAGCGCAACGGGCCGAAGGGCGTTTACGGATATTACGCATCGAGCGTCATGCTGCTCGACTGCGCCAAGCTGCGACACTGGCGCTGCGAGGAGCAGTTCAACGAGTTGTTCGCGTTCAAGCGCGACTATATGGACTGGATCTCGCTCAAGCTCGAACCCCGCGAGACGATCGGCCTGTTCGAAAAGGAATGGAACGACTTCGACCGGCTGACGCCGGCGACCAAGATGTTGCACAACACGCGGCGGATCACCCAGCCGTGGAAGACCGGCCTGCCGATCGACTTCGAGCCACCGGATGCTTTCAAGCCGTTCCCGATCTACGCGTGGTTGATGCGGTTCGGCCGCCGCTTCTTCGGCAACAACCGGCTGATCGGTCACTACTGGCGGCATCCCGACGCCAATCAGGAAAAGTTGTTTTTCGGTCTGTTGCGTGAATGCATGGAACGCGGCATCGTCTCCGAAGAGATGCTGCGTCAAGAAATGCTCCGCAACCACGTCCGCCACGACGCTTTCGAGGTCATCCGACGGACGACATTGCTGGCCGCATGAGCACCGCAGCATGCACACCGCGATACCGCGTCACCGCGGTGTGTCGTTGACAAGGTGACCCCGGCAGCATGACTCGGACAGTATGACTCCGGCCGCATCCGCGCCCACGGCGCCCCTGCACGATTCGTCGGCGCACGGGCCGTCTGGGCCGCGCGCCGGCGACTGCATGGTGCTGGCGCACCTGTCGGACCCGCACGTGCCCAATCGTCTGGGCGGACGCCCGCACGCGATGATCAACAAGCGGGTGATCGGCTACTTGTCGTGGCGGTTGCGCCGCGTGCGCATCCACCGCGCGGAGGTCCTGGCCGCCCTGGCGCGCGATCTCGCCGCGGCCGATGTCGATCACATCGTCGTCACCGGCGATATCGTCAACATCTCCCTCCCCAGCGAATTCACCCGCACGGCCGAATGGCTGCGATCGCTCGGCACGCCCGCGAACGTTACCGTCGTTCCCGGCAACCACGATGCCTATGTCGCGATGACCTGGGAGCGCTCGTGGGCAGCTTGGCAGGCGTTCATGCGCGGCGATGGCGATGGCGAGCAAGAAGGCGGTCCCCGGCGCGACGACTTTCCGATCGTTCGTCGCCGCGGCCCGCTTGCCCTTATCGGCCTTTGTACCGCCGTACCCACGGCGCCCGGCCGCTCGTCCGGAACCGTCGGCGACCGCCAGCTCGACGGCCTCGACGCGGCCCTGCGCGGAGCGGCGCAGGACGGCCTATTCCGCGTCGTTCTGCTTCACCATCCCCCCGGCGATCACGCGACACCGCGCTCGAAGCGACTGACCGACGCCGCCGACTTTCGCTCGGTCATCGCCGCGGCTGGCGCCGAGATGATCCTGCACGGTCACGAGCACCGCTTCCGCGTCGGTGAATTACCCGGTCCGGAGGGATCGGCGCCGGTCTTCGGCGTCCCATCGGCATCGATGCTGCCGCATGCCAACGGCGCCGTGGCCCAGTTCCATCTGCACCGCATCGCGCCGTGCCCGCGCGGCTGGTCGATCGAAACCCGCGTTTGCGCCTTCCGCCCCGGACCTGTCGAGAGCGAGCGCGGACGCACGCGCCACATTCACGGCACCTTCATCGAAAGCGAGCGGCAGATCCGGGATCTGGTGCGATCGCATCATCCCACGCCACCGCCCGATTTGGCGCCGGTGTCTTCGCCGAATTCGACAGCGACCGATTCGGTGTGATAGAGGAACACGGCGCGCGACGCGGCGGCTATCTGCCGAGAACAACTTAACGATTTTTTACCCCCGGCCAGACCCGTCGCCGCATTGACCGCGGTCGATGCGGCACTGACCTTCACCCTTCGATCCTGCGGGATCAGCGAATGCGCATTTTCGACCTGTACGTTCTGCGTCAAACCTTGAAGCCGCTGTGCATCGCACTCGTCATTGCGCTGCTGGTGCTGCTCATCGAGCGCATGCTGCGACTCCTCGATCTCGTGCTGGGCGCGTCGGGACCGCTGCAGATGGTGTTCGAGATCATGGCCTTTCTCGTTCCCCATTATATCGGCCTCGCCCTGCCCATCAGCCTTTTGCTCGGCGTCATGATCGCGTTCAACCGGCTCAACCGCGATGGTGAGATCGACGCGATGCAAGGCGCCGGGATGAGCCTCATGCACCAGTCGCGCTCCGCGCTCATCGTCGCCGTCGTCGTTGCCATCGTAACCGGTATCACGCTCGGCTACCTCAAGCCGTTCGGCCGCTATGCCTACCAGTCGATGGTCTATGCGGTCAGCAACGCCGCCTTCGAAACCCTGGTGCGCCCGGGCGTTTTCGCCGAGGTCGGCAATACCACCTTTCTCGTTCACGACATCGAGCCCGACGGTGGCAGTTTCGGCCGCATTTTCCTGTTCGAAGATAAAGGTGAGGGAACCTCGACGACCATAACCGCCCGTGACGGCGTCCTCATGCGATCCTCCGACGAGGCTCCGCCGCTGCTGCGTCTGTCCGAAGGCATCCGCTTGAACATCCGCGCATCGGAAGCACAGCAGAGAGCGGACGCACCGGACGCGCCGCCCGTGGGCGTGCTGCGCTTTCAACAGTTGCGCATGGCGCTCAGCGGCGAATCGTCCGGCGTGTTTCGCACCCGCGGCGTTGACGAGCGCGAGCTGACGCTCAACGAGCTATGGGAGCGGCGCCACGAACCGCCACCGGGCATTCGCGTATCCGACATGCTTGCCGAGTTGAATGTCCGCCTCGCGCGCGCGCTCTCGGTCCCGTTCCTGCCGCTTCTCGGCATTCCGCTCGCGCTCGGACGGCGGCGCAGCGACCGCTCGTACGGCCTCGCTGTCGGAATGCTGTGCCTGATCATCTATAATCAGGTCCTCGATCTCGGCAAGAACATTGCCGAGACTGGCGAGATCGACCCGCTCATCGGCATCTGGCTGCCGTGTCTCATCTTTGTTGGCATCAGCGGCTGGCTGTTCTACCGGGCATCGATGCGCCTGCCGCAGAGCGCCGGCCCTGGCTTGCCGTCGTTGTGGCCGCCATTGGTCCGTCTGGCCAGCGCCGCCCGCGCTCAGTTCGGGCGGTCGCGCTGATGACGATTCTCGGCCGCTACATCAGTCGCCGCTTTCTTCTCGCCCTCGCCTTCATGCTAGGGACGCTCGCCCTGATGGCGCTGACCCTCGACCTCATGGACGAGGCCGACCGGGTGCTCGATTCGGATTACGGCGGGGTGCTCGGACTGCTGCGCTACAGCGCGTTGCGGCTGCCGGACATCACGCAGCAGGTGCTGCCGGTTTCCTGCCTGCTCGGCATGCTCGTCGTTTTGAACCAGTTTATCCGTCACCGCGAGATGGTGGCGCTGTGGGGCAGCGGCTTCTCGCCGATGAGCTTCATGCGCACGCTGATCCCCGTCGTGCTGGTTCTCGCCGCGATCACCCTTGTCAACAACGACATCGCCGTGCCGGAGACACGCGCCGTGCTGCGCGCCTGGGGCGTCGGCGAGGCGCGCAAGAGCGGGTTCATTGCCGACGACGGCACCGCCGCCTGGCTGATCAGCGGCAATGACATCGTCCGCGCCCCCAAGCGGGCCGACACCGACGGCCGGCTGCACGCCATCACCATCTTCCGCCGCGACGCCGACGGCCGGCTGATCGAACGGATCGACGCCGAACTGGCCACACCGCAGGGCGCGGGCTGGCTGCTGCAGCACGTCATCCGCCATGGCGTCGATCCGACGGAACGGAGCGAGGCCGACGAACTCTACTGGGACGGCCGTATCGATCTGGTCGCGCTGCCGTTGATCGCCAGCGAGATGCGCGATCTGCGCAGCAGCGACCTCGTGCAACTGATCAAAAACGACGGCTACGGCCAGCGTCCGGTCGAACGTTACCGCACCTGGCTTCAGGCGCGCATCGCTTCGATGCTCGTGCCGGCGCTGATGGTGTTCCTCGCCATCTCGCTCGCCCAGCGCTTCCGCCGCACCGCCGCGTTCGGCACGCTTTTGCTCACCAGCGTTGGCATCGGTTTCGCCTTCCTCGCGCTCGACGGCATCTGCCTTGCCCTCGGCGAGGTCGGCTTGCTGCCCGCCTGGTTCGCCGCCTGGGGTCCGAAGCTGGCCCTGGCCTGCCTGATCGGCGCCTTTATCGTCCACCGCGAGGGCTGAGGCGCCCACCGCGGCCCGACGGCGGATCGCGCTCCCGGCAAGAAAAACGTCCCTTGACGCTAGCCCTCATGGGGTGGGCTAATACTGGCTCAAGAACGTCGAAGACCGCCCTCAAGGGCACCGCGCGATTACGACTTCGGGACTTGAACTCATCATCATTCTGAGGGGAGGCAGCACACCATGCCGCTCGTCGTACATTTCAAGCGCCCCACCGGCTGGAATATCGGCATCCGTGTTCATTTCTGGGACACGCAGCCGGCCGAGGCGGCGACGACATGGCCCGGCGTGGCGATGACCGCCGGGGCCAACGACTGGTTCACCTACACGTTTGCGACGGCGACGGCGGCGAGCATCGTCTTCAACGACGGCGCCGGCCGGCAGACGGGCAACCTGCGACGCGACGCCGACGGCTGGTACTTCACCAACAATACCTGGTACGCCGAGAATCCCGAGCTGCCGCGCATCCCAGTGATTCGCGCCGATCCGCGGGCGCGCCTTTACGATCAGCCGCAGCAGGTGAGCCTCGCGGGCAGCAACGACGACGATGTGATCTATTACAGCATCGACGGCACGGACCCCTGGGACCGCACGGCGAACGCGCCGGCGTCGGGCGCCCTGCGCTACGGCGGGCCGATCACCATCGCCGCGACGGCGACGCTGCTCGCCGTCGGCGTGAATTCGGCGGGCGAGGCCGGGCAGACCCGCTCGTTCGCCTACACCATCGATCCCAACGCCGACCTGCAGCGCCCGGAGGTTGCCGCCAGCCATCGCACCGGCAGCTACCCCGAAGCCTTCGACGTCGTCTTCACCATCACCGACAACCGCGCCGCCCCCGTCGCCGCCTACTACACCACGGACGGAACGGAGCCGAGCACCGCCTCGCCGACCTATCTCACCCAGGGCGATCCGACGAGCGGCGCGGTCGGCCTGCCGCTGCGCATCGCCCAGCCGATGCAGGTCAAGCTGCTGCTCATCGACGGCGCCGGCAACGAGACGCGGCGGAGCTTCTATTACAACGTCGGCCCGGTCGAGCCGCTGGGCGACTTCCGCGAGGAGACGATCTACTTCGTCATTACCACCCGCTTTTACGACGGCGATCCGTCGAACAACTTCTTCTGCCGCGATCGCATCAGCTTCGATGCCGCCGGCAATCCGCTCGATCCGCACTGGCGCGGCGATTTCAAGGGGCTGATCGCCCGGCTCGACTACATCCGCGACCTCGGCTTTTCCGCCATCTGGATCACCCCGCCGGTCGAGAACCGCTCCGGCCTCGACTACCACGGCTATCACGCCTACGACTGGACGCGCGTCGATCCGCGTCTGGAGAGCCCGGATGCCACCTACCAGGATTTGATCAACGAAGCCCACGCCCGTGGCCTGAAGATCATCCAGGACGTGGTGGTCAACCACTCCTGCCAGTTCGGCATCCGCGGCATCGTTCACATCGACCACCTGCCGATCAAGTACTACGTCCCCCAGGGCAGCCGGCAGGGGCAGATCAGCAACGGCCCCTACCAGGGCAGCCTCGGCAATTACGCCTGGCCCAATCGCGACGACATCGACAATTCCGTCGCGCCCGACTGGTACCGGGAACGGCACGACCGCGATCCCGGTGGCATCGAACCGCTGACCGACCCGCGCACCGGCCAGCAGGTCCCCGCGCCCGGCTACGATCCCAACCGCTTCTTCGGTATCGATGCCACCCGCCTCGATCCCACTTGGTACCACCAGGAGGGGTTCGTCATGGGCGGCGACTGGGAATCCCAGCACCCGGTGCAGACGCGCAGCATCGCCGGCGACTGCATCGATCTGTTCACCGAGAACCAGACGGTGCGCGACTATCTGGTCGAATCAATCGGCCGCTACCTCGACATGGGCGTCGATGCCCTGCGCATCGATACCGTCCGCCACATCGAGCGCGACAACCTGCTCGAATACGTCAACGCCTGGAAGGCGCGCCGCCCGGGCCTGTTCGTCTTCGGCGAGAACTTCGTGCGCGGCACCGGCTGGGGCGATCTCTTCGGCGACGACAACGCGCCCTCGACCATCCGGCCATGGTGGTACACGCGCCTGACCGATGATCCACGCGACCCCAACGCCGGCGGCGATTCCGGCTTCTCGGTGCTCGACTTCGGCCTGTTTTCGACCTTCCGCGATAACGTCAGCCGCGGCCACTACGGTGGCATCGGCGGGGTGCTGTCCCGCGACTGGGTCTACGGCGACGTCACCCAGCTCGTCACCTTCCTGCAGAACCACGACGTCGGCCCCGACAACGACTTCCGCTTCCGCTTCCAGGGCGACGACTGGATGGCGGCGTGCGCCTATAACCTTCTGTGGACGATCCGCGGCATCCCCTGCCTCTACCAGGGCGAAGAGATCGCCTTCGCCCGCGGCGCACCGCAGGACATCATGGGCAATTCCGATACGCTGATGACCACCGGCCGCGCCTACTACGGCGATCACCTGACCGACGAACGCCTCGCCGAAACCCAGGGCCATCCGCTCTACCGCCACATCCGCCGCCTCAACCAGATCCGCCGGGGCATCCCCGCTCTGCAGAAGGCGTTCATGGGCAGCGTCGGCGAATGGGGCTCGGGCATGAGCTTCGTGCGCGACTGGAACAACGGCGAGAGCTACGCCGTCGTCGGCCTCGCCATGGGTTCGGACCAGAACATCACTGTCGCCGGCGTGCGCAACGGCCATTACACCGACGCCGTCTCCGGCGGCATCATTGACGTCGGCAACGGCACGATCGCCTTTCACGTCCCCGCCAATTCCGCCGGCATCTGGGTGCTCAACGGCCCCGGCCGCATCGGCGATCCCGGCCCCTGGCTGGGATAACCCGGACAACCTCGGAGCAGGCGGAGCCAGCCTCCGCCCGCCGCTCCCCTGGGCGCCCTTTGGCATCGGCCAAATGAGACGCGGCCCCGTGGTCGTAACGACATGCCCCCCGCTCCGGCAAAGGCTCGGGATGTTCGGGACTATCCCAACTGCGGAAATTCCCGGTAACGCGACGATGGTGTCCGGTATTGCTCGCTACGGTACCGCGCTAACGCGTTGAGCGTAACAATTGTAGGGTGGTTAACGTACCGCGCGTTTACAAACAAAACGCAGCAAAATCGTTGAACAAAGCTGCTTTCTGGCTGATTCTAGTGACGTTCGCGATAGTCGGGTGGTGGCGATGTCAGATTTGGTTCGATCGACGCTGGCTGGGATCAGGACGGTCGATGACATGGTGCGAGCGTTCAGCGACGAGGAGCGCTGCCGCCGCCTGATGGAAAGCATGATCTGGCCGACCGGGCGGGTCTGTCCGGCGTGTGGATACCGACGTTCGATCGCGCTCGCCGGGCGGGATATGGGGAATTGGCGGGCGAGACCCGGTCTCTACCAGTGCTCGAACGGCAGTTGCCGGTTCCAGTTCACGGTGACGACACGAACGCCGCTGCACTCTACCAAGCTGCCGCTCGCCACTTGGTTGAAGGCGCTGTGGCTGACCCTGCAATCCGATAAGGGGCTGTCGTCGGTGCGCCTGGCCGAGGCCCTCGGCGTGAGCCAACCCACGGCTTGGCGCATGGGGCACGCCCTGCGGCTGATGATGGCGCGCGAGACCCAGCTGGAGGGAACGGTCGAGATCGACGAATTTTATCTTGGCGGCCGTCCGCGCAAACAGCGGGACACACCGCCGGTCGGCCGTGGCCGGAAAGGCCAGAAGCGGACGACCAAGGCGTGCGTCCTCGCGGTGGTCGAACGACCGCGTGACGCGGAGATCGGGACGGTCGCGGGTGGCGCACGGGCCTCGGTGGTGGTCGACCTCTCTGCCGTCGAGACCGAACGAGTCCTCGAGAAGGAGGTCGACGTGGCCGCGACCCATCTGATGAGCGATGCGTGGAGCACCTTTGCCGCCGTCGGCCAGAGCTTCGCAGCGCACGATACGGTTCAGCATGCCAAGCGCGAATATGCGCGCGGCACGGTCCACGCCAATTCCGTCGAGGGGTTCAATTCCCGCGTCCGCCGTACCGTCGCCGGCGTGTTCCATCATATCAGTCCGGAGCACGCCGACCTCTACTTCCACGAGATGGGCTTCCGGTGGTCACAGCGCGTCGTCGCGGGCCAGACCACCCGCCGGTCACCCCGTGGACGGGAGCACGTTCGAACCCTCTGGGACCGCATCCCGCCTGCTATGCAACTCGTTGCGGTCCTCAGAACCGCCGTCGGCCGCCAACTCCGCCGAACCCGCAACGGCAGCATCTCGATCAAATCGCCAATCGCTGCGTTTTGTTTGTAAACGCGGCGTACCGTATCCGTCGCATGTATTGCTGTTATTGCTGCGGTATCAACACATCCAGCGGGTTACGAGCGCTGCCCTCACCGGCCTACGCAAGCCGTTACATGATGATTCGTATCTGGAAACGCCGACCCATGACCGACAAAGATCACCCATGTTTGGCGATACAAGCAGGATACGACGCTCCGGAGGACGATCTTGAGCGGGACCGCCTCGGGCGCGGCGCCAAGTGGCGGCGACGGTCTACAATCTCCTCGTCGCCACGCCGCAAGATTGGTCGACGCGCGTCGGTCTCTTCGGCGCTTGGGGCGAGGGCAAGACCACTATCTGCAAATTCGTGGAGCGTCTCGCCCGGTCAGACGGTCACATTGTACTGTGGTTAGATCCATGGACTGCGCGCAGCATCGACGAACTGTTGGCCACGTTCACGTTGCGTCTGATCGATGGGCTGAAAGCTGCCGGCTTGAGTGTCAAAGGCACGGCATTTGCGCAGTTTTTAGGGAAGGCGCAGAAAATGACGGAACCAGTCCAGCGTCTGGCCGAGATTAACAATATCGCCAAGGCGGGAGTCGGGGCCGGCATCACCCTCATGAACAGGTTCAAAGCCGATCGGTTGCTCATCGATCGTATACGCAGACAGTTTCCCGCGAAGCGCGTGATCATCGTGATCGACGATCTCGACCGTGCGAAACCGGACCTCATTCCCACGCTGTTGTTATCGCTCCGAGAGTTGTTGGACTTGCCCCGATTCTCGTTTCTCCTCCCGTTTGATCCGAAAATTGTTTCGAGCGCGTTGGCAGAGGAGCATCCGGCGTGGGTAAGCGGTGACCGCTTCCTCGAGAAGATCACCGATTTCCGCTATCGTCTGCCGACCCCGACCGTCGAGCAATGCCGCCGCCTCTTTCTGGCGGATCTGGAGGCGCACTGCCCTTTCGTGCCAAGGGACGCCATCCACTCATTTCTCGACCTTCTGCCGGGCAATCCACGCCGCATCAAAATGGTTGTTCGGTCGCTGGCTATGCTGAAGGATGAGGTGGCGCGGCACGGCGAGGGCGAATTGGATTGGCCGCTGATTCTGTTCGCATCACTCGTCAGAATTGAATCTGATGCATTCCTCAACGCCTACGTCGATGACGTATTCGGCGAAGAGAATGTTTGGCTTCAGTTGGCAATGGACAAAGACCAGGCGGAAGAAAAGCATCGCAAGAAAGTCGAACAAGTATGCGATAATACGGCAATTGACGAGAAGGACACTCGTCAACGGTTGATGCGCCTTTGCGAGGCGATCCGCGAGCGGTCTCCACTCGAATCGGCTGTGAAGGTCCGGTACCACTGTGAGCTTCTTACTCGCCCGCACGCGGTTACATGGCGCGAATTCGAAATGCTGCTTGCAACGGCGCATGATGTCTCGGCGGCTGAGGCATGGCTTCAAAAGCATGCTGCAAAACGGCATCTCGACATGGATGCGGTTCTGGACGAGCTCTTTCGAACTTTGGTGATGTTTTACGATCACCAGCTGGCGGCGGCGTCGAACACAAACACACTCGTGAACCACGACGCCGAGATGGCACATGCGGACAAGGCCTTACGGCTTCTCGGAGACCTGATTGACGGAAAGATAGCCGCGCCGATCAGTCGTCGGTTGATCGAAGAGCCCAGTCACTTTGAGGCATTTTTAAAAGTAGCACTCAAGTGGGCACACTTCGATGTAAATCTTGCCGATGGATCGGCGAGGGACGCGGAGAAAGCGGCGCTTGCCAATTGGCTGAACACCGTTAGCGACGATATGCTCCCCTTACTTGCAGACCTTGTCATAGATCGACATGAGAGTCCGATCGAGCACGAAGACGCGGGGTCATTGAAGAAATGTCTCCTGCAAGAATGCGAGAACAGACTTGCGATTCTGGTCGTGACCAAGCTGCAAATCCCCGATGGCATGCGCGAATTCCGTAACGGAGGCCGCCATATGGCTACGCGTCCGCTGCTTCTCGATCCAGCTGGCCCGGTATGGACTGGCCGAACGGGGCAACGAGTTTACGAAGTTCTATCGTCGGCGAGTACCAATCATATCGTTCAAGAAAACGCCCAGGCTTGGCTTAAGCTGGTATGTTCCGACGGAATTGGCACGTATACGCGGGACATGAGTCAAACCTTCATAAAGGACATCCATCCTGTTTCCGCGTTGTGGAAAGCCGCGATAGCCTGCCAATTGCAGTTTCGCGCGTTATCGGAGATGCGTGTCTTGCGCGAGCAGCTAATTGGCTGCGGCGCCAACGAAGCCGCACTTCCTATTCCCGACTGGTTGGAGGATTAATCTCGTAGCCAGGGTTAAGTTGTAGGGTGGGTCTAAAGCGCAGCGTGACCCGCCGGATGCGTTACTCGCCCAACTTCTTGTCCGACGAAGACTGTTCACCCGGCCCGCGCCAGCCTTCCGGATACAGCCCGCGCTGGACAGCGGATCGCGAAGTCATCGTCATCCGACGGCAGGGTCCAAACGCAATGGAGATGATCGGGAAGCACGACCCAGGCATCGGTCGTGAACGGTCGGCTCCTGCGCACCAGACGAACCGCGTTCCGCAGTAAATCAATGCGTCGTATCAGCACGTCGTTGCCCGCCGTTCGGTAACTGCTCACGCCTTTGGCTTTTCAGGTTGCCGGTGATGTCGTGAACGTTCCGTTGAGGAGCTGGCCGATAGCCTGGCGGGCGGTGTGGCCGTGGAGCCTGGCGGTACCGATGACGGAGCGGTAGCCGGCGTGGATGTGGGCGCCCCATTTCGAGCGGAAGCCACCGGTGACCTTGCGGAACGCCACCGACGGGCGGATTTCCCGTTCGCAGGCGTTGTTGGTCGTCGGCACGTCGGGGTCTTCGAGGAAGACGAAGAACTTCGTCCGCCATGCCTTGAGCGCGGTCTGCAGTTCGCGGCCGGCCGGGTGTGCGGCGGGGTTGGCGAGGAGCGCATCGAGGCGGAGTTCGGCACGACTTCGGTAGCATCGCAGCGTCGTCGGTCGCAGCGTCGTCGGTCGCAGCGTCGTCGGTCGCAGCGTCGTCGGTCGCAGCGTCGTCGGTCGCAGGGGCGTCGCGCCGCCGGCCGATGCGGATCGCCCAGCGTAGCAGGTCGCGCAAGCGCGGGACGAAGACGGTGTCACCGCAGTCGATGGCGTACTGGACGTCGCGCAGCACATGGGCAAGGCAGACCTGGTGTGCCGGCGCCAGATCCTGCTGGCCGGCGTGTCGGTCAGCGCCCGCGCCGAGCCCGGGCGCGATGGCCGCGGCTTGCGCCGCTTGCTGCCGTCGTTCTTGTCCGCGGGCACGCCCGGTTTCCGGTCCTGCGACGGCGGCGTGGGGCTGTTCTGCGACGTCTTCTTCGGCTTCGCCAGCAGCGCCTCGAGCTCCGCGATGCGCACCGCCTGCCGCTCGATCAACCCCGCCTGCTCCGTGAGCAGCGCGTCCTTCTCCCGGTCACTGAGGCGGTACCGAAACGGCGGAGGCATCCATACCTTGACTCACATCCAGCCCGCCCGCGCAACCCGAAAATGCCAACCCGGTGAGCAGCTACATGCCTTCACGTTGTTCGGATGGCTTTGAGCCGATCAAGCGCCCGGGCTGCTGATTGTGCCATCTCGGCGATCAGATCCGCAGCCTTTGGGACTGAGGCAATCAGTCCAGCGACTTGACCGGCAAATGCGGGAAGAGCCTCAAGATTGCCTGTTGTCGACCTGAGCGGCGAGTCCGTACTAAATTTGTAAATAGGACGACCATCTTCTTCTGCGATCATTTCTCGAGGCAGATTGCCAGGATCATTACCGCAAAGCTTGACGGACCTGTCCTCGGTAATGCTGTTGCGGATCACGCGAACCGGCGAGCCTGGTGGCCAGTTTATGGCGAACAGGTCAGTATGGACCGTGTCTTCCGAGCCGGCTGCGACCACCCGCCGCTTGTGAAAATCGTGGGCGAACGATTCCTCAGTCGCCAGAAAGACCGTCCCGCAGTGGATTCCCTGCGCTCCAAGAGCCAATGCCGCGACCAACCCTTCTCCCGAAGCGAATCCACCCGACGCAACGACCGGGATTGAAACGGCGTTTACCAACTGCGGCAGCAGGACGAGTGACGAGATAACGCCTCGGACATGCCCACCAGCTTCAAAGCCCTGGCCAACGATAACATCCGCTCCGGCCCTTTCCGCCGCGACGGCCGCCCCGACCGAACCGACCTGATACAACACGAGGCACCCGGCCCGTTTGGCGCGCATCACAACGTGTTCGTCAACATCCCAGAAGAAACACATCGAATGAACGCGCTTTTCGAAGCAGACTGCCAGCTCCTCTTCAAGCAGCGATGGGTCGGTGGCTGCCGGTATGAGGTTCACGCCGAACGGCTGATCGGTTCGGTCTCGGACGGAATCGATCTGTCGCAATATCACCTCCGGCCGTTCGCGAACCATGCCGAGAAAGCCGTAACCGCCAGCGCAGGACACGGCAGAGGCCAGTTCCGCCCGCGCCACACCTCCCATGCCCGCCTGCAGAATGGGATATCGGCAGCCAAGGAGATCACACAGAGGCGTGTGCAGATCCCGTTCGGCAGTCATTAGTCTTGCCTCGCTACATTTCTCTCCAGGTATTCCTTGAGAGCGGCGGCATTGTTCCGATCGACATCCCGGGCGCCGAAGACCAGCGTCGTGGGTTGCCGACGCACCGTTTCGACGAACCTCGAGACCGCTTCCGGGCGCTCGTCCAGCTCGCGGAAGTACCGCCGTTTGAACTCCTGCCACTTGCTGCGGTCATGGCCGAACCATTTGCGGAGCTCGGTCGTTGGCGCGATTTCCCTGGCCCATTCATTCAAGGCCAGCGCCTTTTTGGATATCCCCCGGGGCCAAATGCGGTCGACGAGGATGCGATAGCCGTCCATGTCGGCAGGTCTTTCGCGGCTGCTTTTCAAAGAGACAATCAACGTGTTCCTCCCGGGTCTGGCACCGACTTGCGCTCAGGTCTCCGTCCGAGAGCCCCGAAGACACCGACCGGTGCGAACGCCGACGTTCGACCATCAGGTCTCCGGTTCGATGTCGATTGCATCAAGGGCGAGGGCCGAATGAGCGAAGGCTCCTCCCGCGCGCATCTCTGCCGCCACCCAGATCGCCTCCATGATCTCTTCCGCCGTCGCTCCACTGCGGCGTGCCGCCTTTGCATGACCGCGAATGCAATAAGGGCATTGGGTGACATGTGCGACCGCTACGGCGATCAACTGCTTGGTCTTCGCCGGTAGTGCTCCATCCTTGAATACCGTCCGGCTGAACTGGTTGAACGCCGCTTCGATTTCCGGCGCCAGGTCGTACCGTTTCTGAGCCAGCTGCTTCGTTGATTGCGGGAACAGTGTCTCGGGCATTCCAATCTCCCTCCTGCCTGGCAATAAGATGTATGTTTGATATATGTATCGAACCGCCTGAATGCGGGGCGAGGATCTGCCGCTCGTTACCTGGAGTTGCAAATGCGCCTGACAACCTATACGGACTACGCGCTGAGGGTGTTGATGTACCTCGGGCTGCGCGGCGACGAGCTCTCGACCATCCAGGAAATCGCGGAGCAATACGGGATCTCGAAAAATCACCTGATGAAGCTGGTCCATGTGCTGGGTCAGCTCGGCTACATCGAGACCATTCGCGGAAAGAAGGGCGGGCTGCGCCTCGCGCGGCGTCCCGAGGCGATCACGGTCGGCGAAATCATCCGGCGGATGGAGCCGGACATGGCCCTCGTCGAGTGTTTCCGGAACGCCGATATCCAATGCCGGATCGTCAAGACCTGCATCCTTCAGGGTGCGCTGGGAGAAGCCCTGGACCACTTTCTTGAGACCCTCGACGGGTACACGCTCGCGG
This sequence comes from Rhodospirillales bacterium, assembly GCA_016712595.1. NCBI lineage: Bacteria > Pseudomonadati > Pseudomonadota > Alphaproteobacteria > Rhodospirillales > Rhodospirillales bacterium. The sequence goes on along the minus strand of JADJQT010000001.1, from coordinate 1,405,795 downwards.
ACCTGCTGGCACCAGCCGAAGATTTGTCACGATCGTTTCCTATACACATCGAGCACCCGCCAGCGGCTGTCTCGGATTGACCGCGACCGTCCGAGGTCACTGGTCTTTTCGTGACATCCGCTGGCGGGCACACCGTTCACTCCGCCGCGAGCGGGCTTTCGCCTTCCCGCCCGGTTGCGAGCGGAACGCGCCCCAGGCTGCCGCGCCACAGCTTGAACAGGAAGAGCCCGATCAGCAGTGCGCCCAGCCCGAAGACGATGTCCCCGGGAACCCGCATCCACACCAGCGTGCGGACCAGAGGCGACTGCACGACCTCGACCGACCGGGCATACCAGAACCCTTCGGCAACCGCCGCCCAGCCCTGGATGGCCCCGATCGGCAGCAGCGAGAAGAACAGCATCATGGCGAGGCCAATGTTCAGGCCCCAGAAGCCCCATTTCAGCAAGCGGTCGTCCCAGGACCGGGGTACGGTGAGGCCGCGCAGGCAGAACAACATCAGGCCGATCCCCAGCAGGCCGTAGACGCCGAACAGGGCGGCATGTGCATGCACCGCCGTCGTGTTCAGGCCCTGGATGTAGTAAAGCGAGATCGGCGGATTGACGAGGAAGCCGAAAACGCCGGCCCCCAGCATGTTCCAGAAGGCGACGGCGACGAAGAACAAGATCGGCCAGCGGTACGCAAAGATCCACGTCGCCGTCTTTGTCACCCGGTAGTTGTTGTAGCCCTCCAGACCGAGCAGCACGAGCGGCACCACTTCCAGCGCCGAGAATACCGCCCCAAAAGCCATCACCGAGGCTGGCGTTCCTGACCAGTAGAGGTGATGCAGCGTGCCGATGATCCCGCCCGAAAGAAAGATGATGGACGAAACCAGCACCGCCGACGACGCGATTTTCGCGCGCACCAACCCAAGTTTCACGAACAGCAGCGCGATAACGGCAGTCGCGAACACCTCGAAAAAGCCTTCCACCCACAGGTGGACGACCCACCAGCGCCAGTACTCGACCATCGCCAGATGCGTGTGCTTTCCCCAGGCAAACCCGGCGGAATAGAACAGCGCGATCGCGATGGTCGAGACAAAGACCGAGGCGATCAGCGAGCGGCTGTCGCTGGGCCGGCGCAGCGCCGGCCACAGTGCCCGTCCCACGAGAAGCAGCCAGAGCAGCAGTCCCACGAACAGCAGGATCTGCCAGAAGCGGCCGAGGTCGACGTACTCATAACCCTGGTGGCCGAACCAAAAGTTGGTATCGAGCCCCAGCCGCTGCTGGACCCCGAGCCATTCGCCGGCGAGCGAGCCCGCGACGACGACCAGCAGAGCCGCGAACAGAACGTTGACGCCCAGCGTCTGCCACGGCGGATCGTACCCCGATATGGCCGGCGCGATGTAAAGCCCGGTCGCGAGCCATGCTGTGGCGATCCAGAAGATGGCGATCTGAGTGTGCCAGGTGCGCGTAACGGCATATGGCAGCCAGTCGGCCAGCGGGAAGCCGTAGAAGTGCTGGCCCTCGACGGTGTAATGCGCGGTGAGCGTGCCCAGACCGATCTGCACCAGGAACAGCAGCATCACCACGGCGAAATACTTGCGCGTCGCCAGCATCGATCGCGTCGGCCGCAGCGCTTCCATCGGATCGCTGGCCGGTGGACCCGCCGCCGGTTCCTCGTGAATCTGGGCCGCCTGGTACCACACCAGAAGGCCGATCGCGCCGATCAGGGCGATGAACGAGGCCACCGACCAGACGACCGCCTCGGTCGTCGGCAGGTTGCCGATCAGCGGTTCGTGCGGCCAGTTCATGGTGTAGGTGGCGGTGTCGCCGGGCCGGTCGGTCGCCGTCGCCCACGATGCCCAGAAGAAGAACGTGGTCAGGGCCGCACGCCGCGAGGCGTCGGGGATCGGATTCTCGGGCATGGCGTACTGCTCGCGGAGCACCGCCTGTTGCGGCGCTGACCCGAACAGACCTTCGTAGTACGCCTGATTGGCGCGGATCGCCTCGGCGCGATCATCCGAGACCGTCAGGACACCCGTCGCCGGATCGACCCGGTCGTTGCGGATTTCTTCGCGCAGCCGCTCCTTAAGCGCCGCCTGAGCTTCCCGGTTTACCTCGGCAAAGGGCACGCCGAAGTCACGCATGGCCCAGTGGTCGAGGATGAAAACCAGTTCGCGGTGCAGCCAATCCGCCGACCAGTCGGGCGTGAGGTACGCGCCGTGGCCCCAGATCGAGCCGAGCTGCTGGCCGCCCATCGACTGCCACACCTGACGGCCGCGCTCGATATCCTGGGCTGTGAAGAGCGTCTCGCCCGTCGGCGTGACCACCGCGGACGGAATTGGCGGCCGGTGCACCCAGATCTGCCGGCCGATGAAACCGAGGCCGACGAACGACGTGACAACGATGATCGCGAGCACGATCCAAAGACGCCGGATGTTGTGCAATTCAGACCCTCCTCTCTTGCCAACCAGCGGGCGGCCGGTCAGGGAGCATCCGATCTCCATTTGCGACCGTCGCTCACGCCTCGACCGGCTTCGGTGGAAAGCCGTCCCCGCCCACATGTCCGGGGCGCCTTGCCAATTAGATGTATGTTTGATACATCTTTAAGCGCCGATGCACAAGATGCATCCGGCACACATGTTCAAGTCGATCCGATGTGCGCAGCTAGGTGAGTCCCGCAGTGTCTATTGCTGCGCGGGTAACCTGCGGATCGCGGTGATTGGAGGATTGCTGATGATGATCGGAAGGGAAGCCAAGTCATGACCACAGCCTCGACTGCGGGGCCGGTTCCGAGACTGCGGACCACCGCAGGACCGGCGTTGCTCAGCTACGGCTTTCGCCCGTTCTTTCTTCTCGCCGGTGGTTGGGCAGCGATGGCGTTGATACTCTGGATGGCGGTTTTCCTTGGCCGGATCTCCCTGCCAACGGCGTTCGATCCGCTAAGCTGGCACAGCCACGAGATGCTGTTCGGGTTCGCCACGGCGGCCGTCGCCGGCTTTGTCCTGACCGCGGTGCCGAACTGGACGGGGCGGCTGCCTTTGCAGGGACGGCCGTTGCTGTTTCTCATCGTGCTGTGGCTGGCGGGACGAGCGGCCGTCGCCACCTCTGGCATCATCGGCGGCTGGACGGCAGCCATTATCGATATCGCCTTTCTTGCCGTGCTGCTGGCCGCCGTTGGCCGCGAAATCATCGTTGGCCGCAATTGGCGAAACCTTCCCATCGCGGGTGCGCTCGCTGGTCTCTGCGGCGCCGACATCGCGTTCCACATTGGGGCTCTGAACTCGGGCGAAACCGCCGCGGCGGCACGCCTCGCGATCGCTGTCCTGATCCTGCTGATTTGCCTGATCGGTGGGCGCATCATCCCGAGCTTCACTCGCAACTGGTTGGCAAAGCGGGGACAGGGCCGCCTGCCGGCGAGCTTCAATGGCTTTGATAAGATCGCGTTGGCGGTGACGTTGGCTGCCATGGCCTGCTGGACCTACGAGCCTCAGTCCTCTTTCACCGGCGTGGCCACCGCCGCCGCCGCGGCATGCAACCTCGTGCGTCTGGCGCGGTGGGCGGGCGAGCGGACAACCCCGGAACCGTTGCTGTGGATCCTCCACGTCGCCTTTCTATGGGTTCCGGTGGGCCTTGTGCTGCTCGCGATAACCGCGTTCGGAGGTGCCGTCCCGCCGTCCGCGGGTGTGCACGCGCTGACCGGCGGTGCCATCGCATCGATGATTCTGGCGGTGATGACCCGGGCGACGCTCGGTCACACCGGCCATGATCTGCATGCCGGACCCAGCACGACCGTCATCTACCTGCTCGTCCTGGTCGCGGGGATCAGCCGGGTCTGGGCATCGCTAGAGCCTCAGCTTTTCACGCCCCTGCTCATGACGTCCGCGCTCGCCTGGGTGGCGGCGTTCGGTCTGTTCATCGGCCTTTATGGACCGATGCTGGTTCGGCCGCGCGTGCGGCAGGTTTTGTGAGAATGGAGAGATCGACATGGACAACAAGAAACGGATCGGGGAGCGAGACGACGCGCTTACGTCGTCGTCTCCGCCGTGTTTCCTGCAGAGCGCCGATCCAGCCTACCAGGGTTATCTGGAGCGCGCCCAGGTCCTCGCGCTGCTCGACGAGCTTCTGGAGGCGGAACGCGCTGGCGCCAAGGTTGCGCGGACGCTGAGTGCGGAGGGTGTCGGTGAACCAGCGGAGGACGCTCTGAGGTCGTTGGCAATGGACGAAGCTCACTTCTGCGCCATGATTACGCAGCATATTAAGCAGTTGGAAGCAGTCCCCAGTCAGCGAACGGGGGCCTTTCGCGAAAAGGTTCTCGTTTTGGAAGGACTGGACAATCGATTGCGCTTGCTGAATCGCGGCCAGGGATGGGTCGTCCGCAAGCTGCAGGAAGCTTTGCCGCGGATTGCCGATGAAACACTGCATGCCGACCTTGCCGACATGCTTTCCGTCCACGAAACCAACATTCGCAAGTGCGACGAACTATTGAGAAGCGGATAATCCGTTGATCGATGGGAGGGACGCGGGAAACTCTCCTTGGCAGGAAACACGCTAAAGCCCCTCGACGACGACTTCAGCAGGTGCGAGCAAGGCGTCGGTGAATTTCAGCGTAAATGTGGTTTCTCGTCCTCGTCAGCGTCCGCTGAGGAAGGTGATGAAATCCCCTTTTTCCTGTGCGGTACAGGTTCGGCCGAGGACGTTCTGACAGTCGCGGCGGAAGCGCTTTTCGACGTCGGCGGCGTCGGTGAACCGGCTGGGCTCGACAGAGACGGCCATCGGCTGGATCGGCCGACCGGATTTGACGTTGCGACCCGGCATGCGCGGATCCGCCGTATGGCACGACGCGCAAGCTGGCGTCTGCGGATTTCCCCCGGCGTGAGGACCACGATAGAGCGCCTCGCCGCGCGCTGCGGAAAAGGCATCGAAGTCGGGCGTTTCCGCCTTCGCCTGCCGTGCGTACGTCTCGAGGATCGCATCGCGGGCCGGCTCACCAGCGACGGCGACTCCGCTGAGGCAGAGCAGCCCCGCCGCCAGCATGGCCGCAGTTCCCGCACCTGTCTTCGGCCGCCGGAGGGCGGATGGGCGGGCGCGGGGCGAACCAGCCGGTGCACGGCGCGTCTTCCGCCGATAGAGAGCCACAACCATCGCCACGTGCCCAAGCACAAACCAGGGCGCGAGTTCGCCGATCGCTTCGTGGAGGTGCTCAACGGGAGGGACGAAGTCGGCAACGGCACCGCTGCCGGCAGCGCCTCCGACAAACATGAGCAGCACAACCGCGGCCAGCGACAGCAACGGACGACGCGGCAGAGGCTGACTTCCACGCAACGCCCCGTTCACCCACTCCCGAATGGGCGTCAGCGTCGGACGAGGCAGCCGCAGTGGGCTTCCTTCGGCGACAAGCACCCCGGCGATTACCCGGAGCGCGAGGGCCGCCAGTACGGTGTAGCCGGCGAACTGGTGCATGGCGTAGGTGTCCTCGTCGCTGCTCAGATAAGCGACGATGAAGGCCCCCGACAACAGTGCATGCCAACCGTACAGCAGGCTGAACTCGATCGCCCTGGGTTTGCGACGGACGGACGCTTTCCGCGTATCAGTCGTCATCGTGATATACCCTTTCGCTCCGGGGCTGGTTGTCCGGCGACATGAACATTCCCGGCCCTGCCGACAACTGCCAGACTGCCGCCAGGGCGCCGATAACGGCGGCTGCGATGAGGGTTTGGCGCCCCATCTTCCACAGCATCCACTGCTCTCCTCCGATCTCTTGCAGCAACCAGTCTATCGCCGGACACCTGAACCACGGCTGAGGCGGCCGTTCATTTCCGGTTCAGATTGGGAGAGCGACAATCGCCCATGCGCAGCATGTGTCTTCACCTCGTGGCCGCGTTCTTGGTCACCGTCCTGCCTTCGTTTTCGACGGCGATGGCCGACGATCAGGACCGGGCGCGCGAAGATGTGGCGGCCGGACGGATCCTGCCGCTGGCGACGATTGTGGAGCGGGCAACGGGGCAGTTCGGCGGTACCATCCTCGATGCGGAGTACGAGTGTGACGACGACGACCATGACGATCGGAACCGGCTGCCGCGTCATCGCTACGAGCTCAAGCTGTTGACCGTGGACGGACGAATCCTGGAGCTCGATTACGACGCGGCGACCGGTGAACTCATCGGCGAGCGGGGTCGTCGGCGCGAACATCATCGCTGGCGGCATGGCCGCCCGAACGACGAGTGAACGGGATGCGCCTCCTGGTGGTCGAAGACGATCCAATCCTCCTGCGCCAACTCCGCGAGCGATTGGGCACCGAGGGCTATGCGGTCGATGCAGCAATCGACGGCGCGGAAGCCGCCTTTCTTGGATCGAGCGAGCCCTACGATGCGATCGTCCTCGACCTGGGTCTGCCGCGGCGAGACGGGCTGTCCGTTCTGCGGAGCTGGCGGGAGGAAGGCCTCAGCATCCCGGTGTTGATCCTGACCGCTCGCGATCATTGGCACGACAAGGTGCTGGGCATCGACGCTGGTGCCGACGACTACCTTGCCAAGCCTTTCCACATGGAGGAACTGCTCGCCCGCCTGCGCGCGCTGATCCGCCGTGCCCGCGGCCATGCCTCATCCGAGTTGCGGGCAGGGCCGGTAGTCCTCGACACGCGGACCGGCACCGTCACCACCGATGGCCGACCGCTCGATCTGACCGGCTACGAATTCCGCGTCCTTTCCTACCTGATGCACCACGCTGGCGAGGTGGTGTCGCGGACGGAGCTGACCGAGCACGTCTACGCCCAGGACTTCGACCGCGATTCCAACACCATCGAGGTGTTCATCGGCCGCCTGCGCAAGAAGTTGGGTGGGGATCTGATTAAGACGGTCCGTGGCCTGGGCTACCGGTTGGAGATCCCGCCGGACGACGCCCCGTGACACCTCCAGTCGGCTCGCTGCGTCTGCGCCTGCTGCTGGGTGCTGCCGTCTGGATCCTGCTCGCCCTGGTGATGGCGGGCCTGGTCCTCGCCGAGCTTTTCGCCCGCCACGTCCAGGACCGGTTCGCGGTCGAACTCGGACATCACCTCGATCAGTTGGCGTCGAGCCTGCGCATCGATGCCGAGGGCAAGCCCGAGCTGTCTCGCCCCCTACCCGATCCCCGCTTCAGCCGTCCGCTGTCAGGTCTCTATTGGCAGGTGTCGGCAAACAGCCGGGTTGTCCTGCGTTCGCGATCTCTGTGGGATCAGACGCTTGCTCTGCCAGTTGACGCTTCAGCCGACGACGGACGCGTGCACCAGTGGCGGATCGTGGGTTCGGAGCAGCAACCGCTCTATGTCCTCGAACGCTCGCTGCTGCTGCCGGAGGGACCGGAGTCGCTGCAGGTCGTGGTCGCCGAGGACCTGGGTGAGGTGGATGCGGCCCTTCGGGCGTTCAATCGTATTCTGGCGCTTTCCCTCGCGGTCCTCGCAGTTGCGCTGGCGGTCGCTGCCATTGTCCAGGTGGCGCTCGGATTGCGGCCACTCGGTTGGCTGCGCGACGAACTGGCCGAAATCCGCAGCGGACGCAAGCGGCGGTTCCAGCGACCGATGCCGAGTGAAGTGCAACCGCTGATCGACGATCTCAACGCGCTGCTCGATCACGCCGACGAAGTCGTCGAGCGGGCACGTCTGCAGGCCGGCAACCTCGCCCATGGCCTCAAGACCAACCTTGCGGTGCTTGCCAACGAAGCGGAGCGCCTGGCCGGACCTGACGCACAACGCGAAGACGCTGAGGTGGCCCGGCTCATGCTTTCGCAGGTGGCGACGATGCGTCGGCACATTGATCACCACATGGCGCGCGCCCGTGCAGCGGCCTCGCGTGGATTGCCGGGTGCGGGGACGGACGTCGCCGAGTGTGTCTCGGCGCTGGTGAGGGTCATGCAGAAAGTCCACGCCAGCCGCGATCTCACGATCAGCGCCGAAGTCCCGGCAGGGCTCACGTTCGCCGGAGATCGGCAGGACCTGGAGGAAATGTTGGGCAACCTGCTCGACAACGCCTGCAAATGGGCGAAAGGAGCGGTTACCGTGGTGGCTGCACGCGAAAGCAAGCAGCTGATCGTCAGCGTCGAGGATGATGGCGTTGGCCTCTCATCGGAAGACTTCGAACGCGCGCTTTCGCCCGGCACGCGCCTGGACGAAAGCGTGCCGGGCACCGGTCTCGGTCTCGGCGTCGTCCGCGACTTGGTCACGTTCTATGGCGGAAAGCTCGTCCTCGTTCAATCCTCCGAGGCAGGCGGGTTGCGTGCTTCGCTGCACCTGCCAGCGCTATCTTGACTCCATGGCCTGTTGACAACAGTTATTGCGGGCAGGATCCGTGTACTTGGCAATCCATCGTAGCCATAGCATGACTTGGGTTGAAATCGGCATTCCCGAGATAAAGCTGCTCTCTCCGCAGTTCTGACGCCGACATTCGCGTGTGTTGCAACGACAACGTAGGCGCTACCGCGAGGGAACTTCCTGGATTTCATGCTCCCTGGATACCACAGTGCTGACAGGGCGCGATGTACGGCTGTTTACAGACGAAGCAGTCGTATATCTAATATTTTTATATACTTCGAAAAATTGATTGCGGTAGCTCGCGTTGGACTTCATTTCCTGGTCGCGGCCCGTGCACCTGATCCCTGCGATTCAGGAATTCCCGTGATGCGTCTACCAGACCAACTCTGGGTCACGAACTCATAAACGGGATTCCCAAGGCGGGAAGAATCTGATTCGAGCTCCTCGAAGGAGCGATCATGTCCCCACTGCGCTTTGAGATAACGGATTTCGAATGGTCGATCATCGGGCCTCGGCTGCCGAACAAGCCGCGCGGCGTGCCGCGGGCCGATGACCGAAAGGTCCTGAACGGCATCTACTGGCCGCTGCGGACCGGCTCGCCCTGGGCGGATATACCGGAGCGCTACGGCCCGTCGACGTACCATGCTCACGCCGCTCGCCGGCTCGATCCCTCGCAGGCGTCCCTCCGGGCGCGTCGCGACGGGGTGCTGCGTCGATCGATCCGCCGGATATTCGACGAGAACTTCCGCGTCTACGGCGTTCGGAAGGTCTGGCGACAGATGAACCGGGAAGGTGAACGCGTCGCTCGTTGTACGGTGGCTCGACTGATGAAGCAGATGGGCCTTCAAGGAGTTGTCCGGGGTCACCACAGCGACAGAGGCGGGCAATACCTGTCCATCCGCTACACCGAACGTCTCGCCGACGCCGGCGTGGTTCCCTCGGTCGGAAGCGTCGGGGACTCCTGCGACAACGCCCCCGCCGAAACGATCGACGGCCTCTACAAGGCAGAGGTGATCCACCGGCGCGGACCGTGGCGGTCGTTCGAAACGGTCAGTATGCCACGCTCGAATGGGTCGACTGGTTCAACAATCGGCGGCTCCTCGAGCCGATCGGCAATATCCCGCCGGCTGAGGCGAGCTATTACGCCGAGATGGAGTCCCGCGTCGTGGCGGCGTAGGACTCAAAGAAACCCGCCTCCGACAAACCCGGAACAGTTCAGAGCTCTCATGAGAGTATTTATCCAACGCGCCTTGGCAATGGATTGCCCCAACACGGCGGCTGTCGCGTTCTCTGGTGGGCGAGGCGGATTTGTGCACCTTTGGTTTCCGGTCGCATTGTCATGGCTTCTTGGGGGCTGCAGCGGGGTGTCTGTTGAACAAACTCACTGCTCGGCCCATGACGCGGAGCAACCTCCCGTAGGGTTGGTCTATTGTCACAGTGAAGTAATCCAATAAGTTTTTGAATTGCGTACGGAATTGGAGAGTCAACGGTAAATGTCTTCTTGATTTCTTTCTTTTTCTCCGCATCGAGAGTGTCACCCTTTAGTGTCCGTACATGTAGTGTAAATCGAGATGCCTGATTCGGTGCGTTTTGGTCACTTCTATCTAATATCATGGACAACATCTCATCTCTATTAAGCAGCCAATAAGGCAGAAACAACACCTCATCGCCTGGTCTTTCGAGATCACCTGGGCCAGCAATGCGAAAGCGTCGCGCGAATCCGCCTGCGGTTCTATCAGCGAGGGGTGCATACTCGCCGTGCATGTCAAAAACGATGATGTTTGGGAATTCTAGCTTCGCTGCCCGCTCCAAAACCAGCGCCACTGCCCAGCTTTTTCCGGAACCAGTGCTCCCGAGAATTGCAGCATGTCGTTGAAAGAATTTATCGCCGCTTGCAATCGCATCGGCGGACCGATCCGCAACAAATGTTCCGAGCTTTAATCGCTCATTTTCACTAAAACCGGAGCCGAGTATTCCCATAAACCGCTGAAGATTAGCGCCTTCAATGACATAACAATCTCGATCGATCTGTGGAAAGCTATCAGCACCACGTTTAAAGGTATTTACCTTAGTTCCTTCGACTGTACGAAATGTGCCAATCAACACGCTAACGATGAAATCAGTAGGAATCGCCGCCAATAGCGCGCCTTGATCTCCTGCTTCTTCAAGATCCGGCAATTCTTCTCGCATAGAGCGGGTGACGCGTTCCACCAATGCAATAAGATATTCGCGTTCGGTTATTCCGCGAATGGCAATCAATTGCCCAATGCCGATCCGAGTTAGGAGGAGGGAGTTGGTGACATCAATCGCAACGCGACTCGTGTCGACCGAAGCTACTCTACCAATCCTGTCGATGTCGGCGAACTCAATCGCAGGTTGGGTCATGGTTCCAGTACCTCCGCGATAAAACAATCAAGGTCCCAAATGGCGAGGTCTGCGAGGAAAGATTCCCTTCGTTCCCAAAAACTGACGATCCGGATCTACCTGCGGAGGACGCTTGCTGAACTGCTGTCACATTGGCGTACTGGCGAGCGAATTGCAGCGCCTTCTCTGAAAGGTTACGCGTCAGTATTAGAGTTGGAGTGCCACTCATAATGCGATTCCTCAGGTATGTTTCCAGATGGTCATCATTAAATCCGTAACCTAATACGAGGATTTGTCTTGCTTTATCAATCGCATCATTGGCGCGCTCGCGGTGACGATCAAATGGACTCTCGTATCCTCTACGGAGTTTATTTATACCTGGCGTTATTATTAGGCGTGGTAACGCAAGATCCCCGGGATGACGGACGGGCTTTCCTTCGCGATAATACCAGTCCAGACTACCGTGAGGTTTGAAGACATTCACGCGGTCACGGAAACGATACTGAACATTCCTACCGCGAAGTGTAGCCTCCCGAAAAAAGCTAAGCCTGCTCTCTTTCTCGTTAAGCTCACCGGCGAAGTGGCCAACGAAGAGTGTGTCAACACCAAGCCCAGCTTCTTCGACCGCGACTTCGATTAGGCGATCATAATTCGTCGTGACAACAGGAATACCTGTTGTAGGCTTCAACATATGTTTGAGCAATCTTGAAAAAGGAAGCACACGTTTATTTGAAAATACGTTAGCCAATATATCTCGCTCTCTTTGAGCGATCAGTTCTCCGGTGCTCTCAACTATCTTTGCTTCCAATTTCGGTGTTGGTGGTTTCTCATGTAGTGCTGCCTCAAGTCCTTTCTTCGAAATAAGCGGCAACAGCAATTTCCATTCTTCCTCTACATCGCCAGGGAGTTTGGCTCCGAACGTAGTGGAGAAATGCGCCGCCAGATCCCCCATCCCCGGGATTCCTTCAGCGCACGAGAGCCCCGATCCAACCACGGTGACCAGACCATCCCTGAAATGATGCTGGAACGACAACTTTAGATCGTGGAGTTCCAAGCGCCGCCCCCACGGCAAGACCGGTGTCCATCACAGTGGATTTTCACCCATTTGAAGGGTTCGCAGTAAAGCATACATCTTCAACGGCTGCCAAATTTTCGTATCCAGTGGTCGGTTGACAGCATTCGGAATAAGGATCCGGGCAGGGGCATACTGGCCGACTTGAGCGAGCGCGCAGCGCGGCGGGTTACGGCCGCATCGCAACCACGAAACCGGTGATCAATGCTCGACTCTCGACGCTGCCCACGCCGGTGTCGCAATATGCATGAACCGACCGATCAACGACGATCGTTGCAATCAACGCAAATGGCGAGGAGCGCATGTCCGGCCGAGGGGACAACCGGCGAACACCTCACCTGCATGATCATCCGGCGACCGCTCCGGCATGGCACCCCGTCCAAAGTCCCTTCACTTTTCGCACACTCGGAAAATCGATCTAAAACAGCCGCTTGACCGTCCAATAAGTATGTGCGATAAATCTGGTTAGTTGAACAAACTAATTGGACACCACCATGGGTCGCTCATTCGGCTACTCTCGGGTCTCCACCTCGGATCGGGACTGGGCGCTGCAGGTCGACGCTCTGACCAAGGCGGGTGTCGACGACCGCGACATCTTCCGCGAGAAGCAGTCAGGCGCGAAGGCCGAGCGGCAGGAGTTGCAGCGGGTGCTCGACCTGCTCCGTCCCGGTGACAAGCTGGTGGTCTGGCGGCTGGATCGCCTCGCCCGCTCCCAACTGCACCTGCTGCAGATCGCCAAGGAGATCGAGGACAAGGGCGCCGAACTGGTCGCTCTCATGGATCGCATCGACACCAGCACGGCGACCGGCCGGATGCTGTTCGGCATCCTCGCGGTGCTGGCCGAGTTCGAGCGCAACCTGATCATCGAGCGGTCGAAGGCGGGTCAGGCGATCGCCCGCAACAACGGCAAGAAGTTCGGCCGGCCGAACAAGCTCACCCCGTCGCTGATCCGGCAGATCTCACTGGCGCACGCCGATCCGCAAACGACCGTGCGGGACACCTGCCGGCACCTGCGCATCTCCCGGTCGAGCTACTACGCGGCCTTGAAGCTCACCGCCGCGCCGGCGTGATCGAGGGGAAAGCTATGTTAGCTTAACCTGGTGTCCGAAAAACCGGCAGCAGGCCAATGACACTTCGTTTGGACGACGCTGGCGCGTCGCCCACATGCCCACCGCGACAACAGCTGTGCATCGATTGTTGCCTCGCCTCCGACGGCAGGACGAATACGTCTCGCCCGGCCAAACGCCCGGCGATCCGCGATTGCGGGACGGGCACCCAAGCGGTCGCCTGCGGTAGCCCGGCTGCGTCCAGCAACTCGCGCGACACGGCGAACGCGGCGCCGACGGTGCGCGTCAGCCGCTCCAGGCGTTCAGCGACATTTACGGCATCGCCAAGGACGGTAAATTCGAGCATCCGCCTGTCGCCGACGGTGCCCACGAAGACCTCGCCATGATGAGCCCCGATGCCGATCCGGACCTCGGGATCGCCCTGCGCCTGCCTCGATGCGGACCAAGCCTCCACTGCGTCCAGCGCTCTGATGCCGCAATCGATCGCGCGTTTCGCGTCATCGGCTTCCGCCTGGAAGGCTCCGAACACCGCCAGGACGGCATCGCCGATGAATTTGTCCACCATTCCGCCGTGATCGAAAATAACCTCGGTTAAGATGCCGCGAAACTCCGCCAGGAGCCGGCTCACCGCTTCCGGGGCCATGCCGCGGGCGATGTCGGTGAACCCGCAGATATCGATGAACATGATGGCGCAGCATTGCCGGCGGCCCGACGAGAGCTGCTGGCCTCCCTCGCGGGCGAGGCGTTCGGCGAGGCGGGGACTGAAGAACCGCGATAGCGTACCCAGCCGGTGGGAGTAGTCGATGGACGTCTGGAGCATTTCGTACGTCCGGCGGGACGTGGCCCACAACGCCAGGGTCGCCAGCGCGATGATCGCGAACGGCAGCAGCCGCGAGTGCAGCAGGGATTGCAGGAGATCGCCGTGCTGCGTGCCACTGAGGAACGGCGATGCTTCCTCCGGGGCCGGCATCACGGCAACGCCGGCGGCCATCATCGCGACGGTCAATGTGCCGGCGAACACAACCAGCGCCGGCCGGAAGCGCATCGCGGCGTGAGCGAGGACGACGAAGATGATCGCCGAAGCGGGGATCGCGAACACCATGTGCGGCGGGAAGTCCAGCATGCGGCTGACCAGCAGCAGGCTGAGGCAAACCAGAACGACGTCGAAGGTGGCGTAGGCGTAGGGCATCACCGGGTGAAAGATGCCCCGCCAGGCGAGGAGGATGGCGAAGACCGCGACTACGCCATAGGCGAATACGACGGCGAGGGCAAACTGCTCGTGGTGATGCTGGGTCCCGCTGGTCAGCACGAGCGCGAGCAGCGCGAAAAAGATCACCAGCCTCACGATTGCCGAGAGACGCTCTGCCGCGAGTTCGGCGTCGCGCAAGAACGCGTCAGCGTCGGCAGAATTGCGATGGTCGGGCATTGCGGCGTCAGCCGGCCGGGCTGGTTGCGGGATGTTGGGGTTGGGTCGCGGGTGCGCCGGATGGCAGCCCCACCCCCTTGACCAGGCCGTAGATCGCCGGGATGACGATCAGTGTCAGGATGGTTGAGGAAACCATGCCGCCGATCATCGGCACCGCGATCCGACGCATCACCTCCGAACCCGTGCCCGTCGACCACAGGATCGGCATCAGACCCGACATGATCGCGATCACCGTCATCATCTTCGGCCGCACTCGCTCCACCGCGCCGAACATGATCGCCTCGTAAAGGTCGCCGCGCGTCGGCGGCCGGCCTTCCTCGGCGCGACGGGCCTTGATCCCGGTCCAGGCGTGGTCGAGATAGATCAGCATGATGACGCCGGTCTCGGCGGCGACACCGGCAAGCGCGATGAAGCCGACGACGACGGCGACACTCAGGTTGAAGCCCAGGTACCAGACGAACCACAGCCCGCCGATCAACGAGAACGGCAGGCTCAACATGACGATCAATGTTTCGGTCAGGCGCCGGAAGTTCAGGTACAGCAGCAGAAAGATGATCAACAGCGTTACTGGCACGACGACCTTCATCCGTGCCTCGGCGCGTTGCAGATATTCGAACTGACCGCTCCAGGTGATGTAGTATCCTTGTGGAAACTGCACGCGATCGGCGACGATTTTCTTCGCATCGGCAACGTAGCTGCCGATGTCGCGATCGCGGAAATCGACGTAGATATAAACGACGAGTTGGGCGTTTTCGGTGCGCACGCTGGGCGGGCCTTTCGAGAGGCTAACCTTCGCCACCTGGCCCAGCGGAATGGCGTTGCGGTTCGGCAGCGGGATCAGCACGTTCTCGGCGATAGCCTGGGGATCGGCACGAAACGCCTGCGGATAGCGGACGTTGACCGTGTAGCGCTCGCGGCCTTCGACGGTGGTCGTCACCGCCTCGGCGCCGAGCCCGCTCTTCACCACCTCCTGCACGTCGCCGACCATCAGCCCGTAGCGGGCGAGCGCCGCCCGGTCCGGCTCGATGTTGACGTAGTATCCGCCCATTACCCGTTCGGCAAAGGCGCTGGTCGTCCCCGGTACCGTGCGCACCGCCTGTTCGATTTCGCGGGCGACTTTTTCCAGTCCTTCGAGGTCGGGGCCGAACAGCTTGATGCCGACCGGCGTGCGAATGCCGGTAGAGAGCATGTCGATGCGCGCCCGGATCGGCATCGTCCATGCGTTGCTGATGCCGGGGAACTGCAGTGCCCGATCCATCTCGGCGATCAGGCCGTCGACGGTCAGGCCGGCACGCCATTCCGCTTCGGGCTTGAGGTTGATGACGGTCTCGAACATTTCGGTCGGCGCCGGGTCGGTGGCCGTCCCGGCTCGCCCGGCCTTGCCATAGACTGACGCCACCTCCGGAAACGACTTGATTATCTTGTCCTGGGTCTGCAGCAGTTCCGCCACCTTGGTGATCGAAAGTCCCGGCAACGTCACCGGCATGTATAACAGCGTGCCCTCGTTCAGAGCCGGCATGAACTCGGTGCCGAGCCGCGTCGCCGGCCAGACCGAGGCACCGAGCACGAGGAAGGCGAGAGCGATGGTTATCACCTTGGCCCTCAAGACCACGGATATGACCGGACGATAGATCCAGATCATGAACCGGTTGATCGGGTTCCTGTGCTCCGCAATGATCCTGCCGCGGATGAACAACACCATCAGAGCCGGCACCAGCGTGACCGACAGGAACGCCGCGGCGGCCATCGAGAACGTCTTGGTGTAGGCGAGCGGTTTGAACAGCCGCCCCTCCTGCGCTTCCAATGTGAAGATCGGCAGGAAGGAGACGGTGATGATCAGCAGCGAGAAGAACAGCGACGGGCCGACTTCCACCGCCGCGTCGACCAACGACTTGATGCGCGGCGTACCCGGGGCGGCACGCTCCAGATGCTTGTGGGCGTTCTCGATCATCACGATGGCAGCGTCGATCATCGCGCCGATGGCAATCGCGATGCCGCCCAGCGACATGATCGTCGAGCTGATGCCGAGCGCGTGCATGGCGGTGAAGGCCATCAGGACACCGACGGGCAGCATGATGATCGCGACCAGCGCGCTGCGGACGTGCAGCAGGAACACGATGCAAACGAGCGCAACGATGATGCTCTCCTCGATCAGCGTGCCCTTCAGGGTCTCGATCGCTCGAAGGATAAGATCGGAGCGGTCGTAGACGGTCTCGATTGACACATCCTTGGGCAGGCTGGGGGCAATCTCCTTGATCTTTTCTTTGACGTTTCTGATGACTTCGAGGGCGTTGCCGCCATAACGCTGTACGGCGATGCCGCTGACCACCTCGCCCTCGCCGTTTAGCTCGGTCAGGCCGCGCCGCTCGTCCGGTCCCAGCTCAATCCGGGCGACATCGCGCAACAGGACGGGCGTCAGGCTGTCGACCTTAAGAACGATTTGTTCCAGGTCCGCTATTCCGTGCAGGTAACCTTGGCCGCGCACTAGGTACTCGGTCTCGGTCATCTCGATAACCCGTCCGCCGACATCCATGTTGCTCTGCCGGATCGCGTCCATCACCCGTGACAGCGGGATGTCGTATGACTTCAATCTGAGCGGATCGACGGTGACAGCGTAGGTCTTGACGAAGCCACCGATGCTGGCGACTTCCGACACGCCTTGCGCCTTCGTCAGACCGAAGCGGATGTACCAGTCCTGCAGCGTGCGCAGCTCGGCCAGGGTCCGCTTGGCGCTGGTGACGACGTACTGATAGACCCATCCGACGCCAGTGGCGTCGGGGCCGAGCGTCGGCGTGACGCCTTGCGGCAACTGCTTCGAGGCGAAGTTCAGGTATTCGAGGACACGCGAGCGCGCCCAATAGATGTCGGTTCCATCTTCGAAAATGATGTAGACGAACGACGCCCCGAAGATCGACAGGCCGCGGACCACCTTGGAGTGCGGCACCGCCAGCATCGCCGTGGTCAGCGGAAAGGTCACCTGGTCTTCGACCACTTGCGGCGCCTGGCCCGGATACTCGGTAAAGACGATCACCTGGACGTCGGAAAGGTCTGGAATGGCATCGAGTGGCGTCTTCGCCACCGCATAGATGCCGCCGGCGACGATGAACACCGTACCGATCAGCACCAGGATGAGGTTGTGCGCCGACCAGCGGATCAGCCCGCCGATCATGGGTGCTGGTGCTCCCCGGCGGTAAAGGCGCTCAACGCGGCCTTCAGATTACTCTCCGCGTCAATCAAGAAGTTGGCACTGATGACCACATCTTCTCCCTCCTTCACGCCATCGCGGATTTCAGTGTAGCCGTCCGCCTTGGCGCCGACTTTCACCGGGCGCGGCTCGTAGCGGCCTTCGGCGCGCTCGATCAGCACCACCTGGCGAACACCGTTGTCGATCACCGCCGAATCCGGGACAGTCAGCACCTTCGGCGCGCTCGCGTGGGTATCCAGTTCGACGCTGGCGTACATGTCGGCCTTGAGTTCACCGCTGGGATTGGGAATTTCGATGCGGACCGTTCCGGTGCGGGTTTCCTGCCCAACGGTCGGATAAATGTAGGCAACGCGGCCCTGGAAGCTGCGGCCGGGATAGGCCTTCACCGTGATCGTCGCCGGCTGACCGATCGCGACATGCGCCAGATCTTGCTCAAACACTTCAGCGATCACCCAGATCGGCGAGATCCCGGCGATCTTGAAGAGCGGCTCCCCAGGCATGAACCGCATGCCGTCGAACACCATCTTTTCCAGCACGATGCCGGAAAACGGCGCCGGCCAGGCGATCGTCCGATTGGCCTGCCGCTCGCGCTGCAACCGCAGCACCTCGGCCTGCGGGACATCGAGATAACGGAGCCGCTGCAAGGCGCCTTCGACAAGCCGAGCCGCCGCGGTTTCGCTTTCCACATCGCCGCCTTGGAGCGACGCCGCCATCTTCGCCGCATCGACGTATTCTTGCTGGGTCTGCACCAGGAGCGGACTGTAGATCTGCATCAGCGGCTCGCCGCGTCGCACCGGCTCACCCGTCGTATTGACGTAGAGAGTCTCGATCCAGCCTTCGAACTTGGTCGAGACCACGGTCATCTGGCGTTCGCTGAACTGAACCGTGCCGACGGCGCGCACCGGCCGCATCAGGGTCCGCCTCGCCGCCGTCTCGGTGCGCACGCCCAGCATCTGCACCCGCGCCGGGCTGACCGTGACCACTGAACCGTCGTCCTGCCCCTGGTCGGTGTAGACGGGAATGTAGTCCATCCCCATCGGATCCTTCTTCGGAACCGGCGACGTGTCGGGCAGACCCATCGGATTGCGGTAATAGAGAACCTTTCTGTCCGCCGGTGCGCCGTGGGCATGGTCCGCCTGCGATGGGGCTGCGGGCTCCAGCGAGGGTTCCTCGTCTTCGAAAACGGGGATGTAGTCCATCCCCATGTCGTCCTTCTTCGGCACCGGCGAGACGTCGGGCTTCCCCATCGGATCCTTGTAGTAGAGGACCTTGCGATCCGAAGCCCCGATGGCCCATGCCCCTTTGGCAAGGTCCGCGGGGTGAGTGCCTGCGCTCGTTCCGGTTGACAGACCCGGCGCGTGATGACGGGCGAACCAGTAGCCACCGTAGGCGGCGCCGGCCGCGACGAGCACGACGACTGGCACGACGACGACAAGTCTCACAGGTCGCTCCCGATCAACCGCTCGATCTCTGCAAGGCGCCCTTGTTGTTCGACCTGTACTGCAAGCAGCCGCAGCATCGTTTCGAACACCCTCTGCTCCGTATCCAACACCGAGTTCAGATTGGAGCGTCCCTGTTCGTAACCGCGCAGGGCTGTCTGGAGCGCCAGTCTGCTCTCGGGCAGCTGGACGTCTTTCAACAGCGTTCCGATCCGCCGCAGGCCCTCCAGGCCATAAAATGAGTCGGCAAGTTCGCCCCGCACACTCGCGGCGGCGCTATCGCGGCGGCGGCGAGCGGCGGCGAGGTTCGCGGAGGCCTCGCGCTCCCACGCCTCGCGCAGTCCCCACTGCAAAGGGATCGTCGTGCCGATCATCGCTTCGTAACCCGGCGAACGTCTCCCTTCCTGGTCGACGAATTGCTGGAAGGTGACGCCGAGCGTCACATCCGGGTACCAGCTCTTTCGGATCAATGCCTTGTCCCCTTCAGCAGCAATGATCTGCGATTGCGCGGCGCCTAGCGTCGGGTTATTGATTCGCGCGCGTTCAAGCAACTCGGACACGCTCAACGAGTCATCGGGCAAGGGCCGCAGGGATTCTGGCGCAGCGAGCGGCATGTCTTCGACGCGATCAAGTAGCGCATTGAGTTGTGCCGCCGACTGGCGTTGATCGGCTTCGAACCGAACCAACTCGGTCCGCAGTCTAGTTTTCTCGACCTCGGCGCGGATCGCGTCTTCCTGCTCGCCAAGTCCCTGGGCATAGCGGCTCTGGGTGACGTCGGCGAGCGTGGCGACAGTGCCGTACAAGTCTTTTGTCAGCCGCCAGTTTTCAAACGCCGCATAGTAGGCGGCGAATACCGTCTTGATCCGTGCCGCGATCTCCAACTCGATGGCACGCTGCGTCTCACGCGTCGCACCAGCGCGTGCCCGCGCGACGTCCTCCTGCAGGCCGAGCTTTCCCCACAACGGAAATTCCTGCTGAATCTTATACTCAACCCGGGCAAGCTTCTCGGGAAGCGCGCTCTGCCGCTCCCGATCGATGTCCTTGAATTCCGTGATGAACGTCGGATCGGGTAACCGGCCCGCGGCATCGACCCGGGCGAGCGCGGCCTCCGAGTCGAGTGCTGCTACGGCAACCTCGGGGTTCATCCGCCGCGCCAGCGTCAACAGTTCACCGACCGTGGCGCCGGGGACCGCCAAGCCGGCTGCCGCTTCGGCCGATCGGGCCGGCGCGGCGGCATCGCCCTCGGCGCGTGCTGCAGGATCGGCGGCGAGGAGAGCCACGACGGCGATCAGCCCCGCTTTCGCGTGCGTCGCGCAACGGCCGGAACGCGTCATCGCCACATCTGGGCGGTTACGATCGTGGCGATCGACCGGCCTATTCCGTGGCAACGACGTCGACCTCGCCGCGTACGGTTTCCTGCTCGCCCGGAACCTTGGCCGCTAGTGTCAGCGCCCAGCGACCCGCCATGCTCAGGTCTACTTCGAAGCAGTAGACGCCGGGTTCCTCGAATGCCACGGGCGTAACCTTGCTGGTCATGCCACCCATGTTTTCGGGCGACATGTCGAGCCGCGTCTGAAAGATGACCGCGTTCGCGACCGGTTTGCCGGATGCCTTGTTCAGCAGCCGTACACCAACAATCGCATCGCTGCCCTGCCCGACCTTCGCCGTCGCGGCTTCAAAGGCATAATCTTCAGCGGCTGCACTTGCCTCGTGGTTCGCGCCTAAAGATAGCGTGGCGGCAATGAGCAGTACGCCGAACATCCGTTGCATGTAAAATCTCCACTTCGTCGTGCTGCGCGCACGCATTCGATCCCTGTCTCAGTGGTTATGTCCACCATGCGGGTCCGCGTGTCCGGTAAATCGGGAAAATGGTGCCAGCCCCTTCTGCCCTTGCTCGGGGCTCACGACCCCTTGGCTGGCTGCGGCGACACCGGCGCCGTGGCCGTACACCAGTTCGCCACCAAACCAACCCTGGAAGACGAGAAGCGTGAAAGCCGCTGCGGCTGACGCCAAGTAGGCCCTCCCCACACGTCCGCCAGGACCGCTGCGGCGCCGGATCCGCAAACGCCAGACCGCCAGCAGCAATATGACGGCAAGCAGCACCCATCCGATGTCGCGGTGCAAATGAACGTATCCGTGCGTCGCCATCGCCAGATCGGCGCGGTGCATATCAACGAGACCGGTCATAACCGCGCCTGCCGCGCCGACCGCCGCGAGGACGAGGCACCAGAAGCCCAGCGCCCTCGCCTCCGTGCTCACGCGCACGGAGGCGAGGGCATCCGCAGCGAGCGAAACCGTCAGCAAGGCTATTGGGAAATGCACGAGGATCGGATGAACAGGCAACATGGCTGCCTCAGCCGTTGCTCAGATCGGCGATACGGCCCTCGGCATCGACCCGGATGGTCACTCGGTCCTCGACCACCTCGTCGCCGACATCCTCACCCGGCGCCATGATCCTTACCAGCGTGCCCATGAGATCGAGAATAGCGCGTGGGGCGTGATCGTGACCTTCGTGCGCGCCTGCTATGGTCGCGGGCACAACCCCGGCCAGGATAGCCGTAGCGAGAATGCCTCTGCCTTTAAGGCTTAGCCGTCGGGCCGCGTCAGGCGTTCGGAGCATGTCTTCGTTAACCATTGGACTTCGTTTCACCTCACGACAGATCGTTGTTCTCGTGTGGCTCCTTTTTTTAGAGGGCTCAGGTATCCCGACGTTTTCGCGCTTGTAACAAATTGTTGCGGCGAGCCGCCAACTGGCCGCTGGTGGATCAGGAACTGAAGCGGCGGACCGGAGCCACCGCCGTTTGCGGCTTGGTTCCGCAACGCGGTTCCGAATGTGTCGTGTCCGGGCGTTAGGAGTTGCTGGGCGCCGCGTGCGTCAGCGTCCTTCGAGCCAAGCCATGGCATCGCTACGCGCCGACGGTTGGAAGTACCTGACCTGCCCGGCTTTATAGACGTCGGCAAGGCGTTCACCTTCGCCTCTTCAGGTGTCTGATCCGACAATTGCGATGCGACGAACGCGTTCTTGGTAACCCATGCAGAAAGTGGTGCAGGCGGTGCGTGTCCCTGCCTCCCACCCGTCCAATCGTTCCCAGTCCATCAAGACGTAAAGCGTGCCACCGCCGCGATGACGAACGTGCAGACTGAATTCTGCTCCAGGGGCCCGTTCGAATGCAGCTGTAACCCCATCCAAACCCTCATCCGTTATTCTGCGACTTATCCGAAGTATGATCATGTTCTGGATAATATGCGTTTCTATCACGTGACTATTCCTTGCATATATTCAGGATACGGACGTTTTTCTTCGAAATCGTGATACCCGAACAAGGAACGAGCCGGCTGTTATTTGTATTTGTGTGACATTGTCCATCTACGACGTGACCTCAACGCCGCCGTGTTTCGAATCGCGGTTGGCAAACTTCAGATAAAGTATCGTTCCGCTCGGCAGCCGCGTCTGAAACACGATCTTGAATTGTGCGACCGGGTAGATTGTCCGGAAATTTCGGGCGCGCGGTGTCCTTGTTAAGAGCGGGTCGCTGGCTTCGTACGTCGATCGATCCGGAAGAACTGCTGTGGCGATGACCTGCCTTCTTGAGAAAGCATTATTGTAGGCTCCCAGCCTGCGGACTTGGCCATAGACGGTGGTCTCTTCCTGATCTGCCAGGACGGGGTTACGCCTTGAATGTTGACCTTTGGTGTGTTCTCGACCAGCACGTCCACCGCACCAGTCTCTGAGAGATTGGTGCGCCCGGTGGCGCACGCCGAGAGAGATGTTACGAAAGCCATCAGGATGAAGAAGCCGAAGCGCCTGAACGCAAACATCACCGCTCGTCCCGTCCCACATGCAGGTTGTGGCGTGTGGCCTCCCCGCTACACCCGCGTAACCCGACAACAGACAACCGCTCGTCCGCGCGCTACTGGCGGGCCTCGAACGTCGCTGTGCCCTCGACGGGCTCCGCCTCGCTCGGGACCGTCGCGATGATGTCGAGTTTCCAAGTCCCGGGCATGGAAACGTCTCCCATCAGCCGGTAGAGACCGGGCGACGGCGCTCCGAGCAGCTTGACTTCTCCGCCCATGGTGGTCGCCATCGGCATCGACCCCTTATGCGCGAAGTGAGGCATTGTCATTTCCAGATGGCCCCGGGTGATCGTGGCATCCTCCACCGGCTGCCCGGTTGACGTCCATGTCAACTTGAGATTGAATTCGCTGTGGGTGCCGACGGCGACCGGCTGATCGACCACTTCGAAACGGTACTCTTGTGATCGATCGGCGGCATGGGCGAGCGACGAAACTGCGATGAGGGCGGCGGTCAGCACTCCCAGCGCAGGGGATGGTAGGCAAACTTCGGGCGAACGAAGAAGGCGCATCGGACTCTCCTGGAAACACGCTCTGCCTTACGGCAACCGATGCGAAAGAATGAGCGCAGCCGGTTTCTCCAGTTTTTCGACTTTGTAAAATAATGTGTCTGGCTGGCTATCGAGCGGCGGACTTCGGCAACGCAACGAGGACGCGCAAGCCGCCGCAGTTCCGGGTCTGCAGCGTGATGTCACCGCCGTGCGCGCGGACCACCGTGCGGGCGACGGTCAAACCCAGCCCCGAACCGCCGGTCTCGCGGCTGCGGCTGCCTTCAATGCGATAGAACGGATCGAACACCCGTTCGCGCTCGGTTTCGGCAATCCCCGGCCCGTCGTCCTCGATCATCACAATCACTTCGTCCGCCCCGTCTGTCAGCGAGACCCGCGCCCGCCCGCCGTACTTGACCGCATTCTCGATCAGGTTCGACAGGGCGCGCTTGATTGCCAGAGGCTTGCAATGAAGGGGCGCGAAATGATCCCCTGACAGCACAACGTCGTCGCCGGTATCCCCCAAGTGATCGCAGATCGTTTTCAAGATGGAGCCGATGTCGCTCGTCCGGCCTTCCTCGCCGGTCTCGTCGCCGCGGAGAAAAGCCAGCGCGGAATCGATCATTCGCTCCATCTCGTCGAGGTCGGCGTCGATCGACGCGCGCAACTCTCTGTCGCCGACGAATTCGGCACGCAGCCGCAACCGGGTGAGGGGTGTCTTCAGGTCGTGGGAAACGGCGGCCAGGGTTTGCGTTCGGTCCGTGATCAGCCGCCGGATCCGCGAGCGCATCGTATTGAACGCTTTGGCTACCTGGCGGATCTCCCTCGGCCCTGCTTCCGGCGCCCCTTGCGCGGAAATGTCGGTGCCGACCCGGTCCGCTGCGTCTGCAAGGGCCCGCAGCGGAGCCGTCATTGAGCGGACAAGAAGGACCGAAACGACGATGATGCCCACCGCCATCGCGGTGAGTGAGCCAAGGACGTCGTGCTCGACCGTCGCGCCCTGCCTGAAGGCGTTCAAGCTGAATGTCACCCAGCTGCCATCTCCGAGTTGCATCGACGCCAGAAGCAGGTGGCGATGCCGCTCGGCGTCGTCCGCATAGCCGAAGCGCAGCCGATGCTCGGCGAGCGCGGGCGCCAGTTGGCGGATGCGTCGCCGCAGATCGGCAAGGCGCTCGGTCTCGACGGTCCGATCGCTCATCAGGCTCGACCGGCTCCAATGGACTTCCAGATCGGGCGAGGAAAGGGCATGTGCCGTCGGTTCCCGCTGGTCCGCCGGCAGTTCGTCGAGGGCATGTATTGCGGACACCAAATGTTCGGCCAAGCCTTGCTCGCGTGTCGAGCCGAGAAGGTTTTCCGTGCCGATCTGGTAGATCCATATGCTCCACAGATGGAACAATCCGAGGCCGATCACCAGAATGACGATAGTCCGTCCGGCGAGTGTGTCGGGAACCAGCCGCCTCACAGCCGGCTGACCGTCGGCACGAAGATGTAGCCGGCGCCGCGAACGGTTTTAATGAGCACCGGCGACGTTTCGCCGGCCTCCAGCTTGCGTCGCAGCCGGCTGACCTGGACGTCGATGCTTCGATCGAACGGCTCCGCCGATCGGTTCCGCGACAGATCGAGCAGTTGATCGCGCGAGAGAATCCGGTTCGGGTGCTCGATGAAAGCCAGCAGCAGATCGTATTCTCCGCCGCTCAGATCGATCGCGACGCCGCCGGCTGACGTCACATCGCGCCGCTGCGTGTCTAGGGTATAGCCGGCGAACGTGATCAGACGACCACCGATCACCAGATCGGCGTCGGGCTGGGCGGCCGCCCGCCGCAGGACGGCCCGGATGCGCGCCAGTAGTTCGCGCGGGTTGAACGGCTTCGGCAGGTAGTCGTCGGCGCCTAGTTCGAGTCCGACGATCCGATCGGTATCCTCGCCTTTGGCGGTCAGCATGATGATCGGCACCGACGAGCCCGCGCGCAGTTCCCGGCACAGATCGAGACCCGAGGCCCCCGGCAGCATCAGATCGAGGACGATCAGATCGATCTTTGCCGCAGCGAGGGTCTCACGCATCTCGATGCCGTCGCGGGCGCTGGATGCACGATAGCCACTCTCGCGCAGGAAGCGCGCAATCAGCTGCCTGACCTGACTGTCATCATCGACGACGAGAATGTGGGCTTCCGGTTCCAGGTTGTTCACCACCTCCGCTCCGCTTCCCTTGAATTGCGCGCATCGCAGAAGCCGACTGAGCGCCAAGTACAGGAAGAATCGTCGACAGGTGTCAACATGCTCCGCGCCAGACCGCCACCGCACGTGGGAGAAACTCGGCATGATCGGCGCTGCTCAAAAGTCAAAAAGACGATCGTCGGCGGCGGCGATACGACGCTGATGCCTGAAGCGGGGTCCGACTCATTCCCAATCGGTCGAGCGATGGCAACACGAGCATATCTTTCTCGGCGCGAATCATGCCCACAACGAGCGGCGCACATAGTTGTCATCGGCTTGACCGCGTAGTGATAGTCGGGAAAATCTGCACATGATCTCGAATCCGGTCAGCGTTTTCACCAAAGCGGCCACCTGATCGATCAGGATTGGCACGGCGTTTGGGTGTTTCGTCCATGCCGCCCCGCGGGGCGGCATGGACGTCCAGCGTCTGACCTGGGTTGCACCGTAGGGTTGTCCTTGCTGGTGTTAAAGAGGGTTAATTGGCGGTGGCGATCATCGCGGCAGCGGTGCGGGTTTTGCGCAGGGACTCGCCCTTGAGCTCATGCCGGGTGGCGTTGCGAACGTTGCGATCGAGGATGGCGTCGGCGTACGTCGGATCGCCGATCATGTCGTGCCAGCGATCGACCGGCACCTGGGTGGCGAGGATGATGGCGCGGCGGTCGTACCGATCATCGACGATTTCCATCAGATCGCGGCGCTGCTGAGCGGTCAGATCGGTCATCGCCCAGTCGTCGAGAATGAGCAGGTCGACCTTGGCCAGCCGACGCATCAGGCGGCTCACGGCATTGGCGAGGCGTGTAAATCGGCTTCGAACCGGGGCTCTTCTCTATTCGGCCGGTTGAGGTCAAGCGCTTTCAGGCGATCCGCCGTTCCGTCGGTTGCTGTCGCTCGCGGATCCGCGCTTCTCTTCGGGATCAGCCGTTTGGCTCTCCCAGCATGGGATCAGGAAGATGGGGTGGAACAATCTGACGCGCGTCCTGATCACGTGTCGGGCGACCGGCACAAGAGCCCAGGCGAACTCACCCCATCCATCGTCCCGCGAGGGACATCGATCCGCCGGCTGGCGGAACTCAAGATTTCCTTCTCGTGCGACGGGAGGCTTCGGAAACCCGTCAGACAGAAGCCGGTATGCTCTCCCTGGTCCAGCGGAACTCCGTGCCGTCCATCCACATGCGATGCATGATCACCGCCAGTCGGCGGGCGAGCGCGACAATCGCCTTTTGCTGACCGCGCCGTTTGGCGATGCTCATCGCCCAGGCCTTCAGCCACGACCATGTCTGTGCTCGCGTCAGCATGACCTGAGCGGCTTCGTAGAGCAGGTGACGCATCATCTCGTCCCCGCACAGCGAGATCCGACCCAGCCGGTGGCTCTCTCCCGATTGATGCAGCACGGGCGTCAACCCCAAGGCTGGGCCGACAGCCTTTGAGCTCGTGAACCGTGCTGGACTGTCGATGGTGCTTCGGAACGCCAGCGATACGACCGGACCGACGCCGGGTATCGTCATCAACCGCCGGCAGACGGCGTCATCTCGAACGATCGCGAGCAGCCTGCGGTGGAGTGCCATGAACGCCTCGCGAAGCTGTTTCCTGGATGCCAGGAGCGGTTCCATGATTTCGACGAGGTCGGGCAAGCCCTCGACAAGCTCCCGGATCCGTTGGTCGAATTTGAGCACGCCGACGACGCCGACCTTGAGCCCGAAGTTGCGCAGCAGGCCGCGGATGTCGTTCTCGATGGCGATGAATTTCTCCTGCAGCAGCTTACGGGCCGTCAGCAGGGCGCGATGCTTCTGGCTGGTCAGGGTCTTCACATGCACGGGCCGGAATAGCTGCACACGCATCATTTGGGCGATGCCGCGGGCGTCATTGCGGTCGCTCTTGTTGACCTGGGCTTTGAGGAACGCCTTCGTGTGCCGGGTTTCAATGCAGACCACCGGCAATCCGGCTTCCGCCATCCCACTGAACAGCCATTGCGACAAGGGCCCGGCCTCGAGACCGACCCGGACAAGCCGCCAGGCTGTATCCCTGAGTAACCGCGCCAGATCCTCCGGATGGCTCGGCACCTTCCCTTCGCAGCAGATCGCGCCCGCTTCGTCGACAATGCACACCGAGGTCTCTTTGACCGAAACGTCCAGACCGGCATAGTGCTTCATGCTGCGCTTCTCCATCTGATGCTGTGGCTGTTTCAATCCACACCACGTCTATCATCAACCTGAAGCGCAGCGCCTTCTCCGAGGGTTGGGGAAAGCGGCGGCAGGCCGAATACCCCATCTGACGCAATTTTGGTGGTGATGGCACGAATTAAGCGCCGACGAGGCGAGCCTGGAGCAGGTCGACCTAAGAGTTTCACGTGTCCCTCCCTTCGCCTCGTCGGCTGGTGCCGGTTCTCGGCCCGATTGTTGAGACCATTTTGCTGCCTTTGCTCGACGCCCGGCATGGCCTCGCGCTTGGCGGCGGGGTAGATCTTCAGCTTATCGGTCAGCATCACTCTTGGCGCCCACCCCTGTTTCTTCAGGAGCTTTCGCAGCAACCGCTTAGCCACCTTCTTGCTGAACTTGTCGAGGCAATCAGGCACGCGCATATGTCGATGCGGCTGATATGTCCGTAGCAACTGAGCGGCAGAAAGCGGACGCGAGAGCGCAGTCGCGATAGCTCCTCGGAGCGGTCGCATTCGGCCGCAGGCGATGTCCGCTTCTTTCATGAAGCGGGCCGGATGCGAACACTCCCGGCTCTGCTGCCGCGACCGGCAGTTGGACCCTTCCGCGCTACTTCCGGGTCACCTCTTGAGCAGGTGATCCCTGTATGGCGGCGAGGCGCAGGAATCGCCGCTTCATCGCATTGACATCGGCAAGATACTTCGCGACGACCTGGTCGCCGCACCGCTCGCCGGCCATCGGACGAAAGCCGCGGTGGGCGAAAGCGCGGGCAGGTCCCGAGCCACAGAGATGGATGACGGCGGCGAGATCCTGCACCTGTTGCGGGCTCGCCCGACCGTCGCGCTTGCCAGCGAGGATCGCCGTGACATTGCGGTCGAGAAGCACCGCCGTGAGTTCGATGGCATGGCTCGGAAAGATCCGGGAGTAGAAGCCGCTGAACCGGCAGCCCTCTTCGACGACGGTGTGCTGGCGTATGCAGTAGTGCTGCGCGTCGGCGAACGCGGCATCGGTCAACTGGTACATGCCGACGGCGCTCGAGGCGGGCTGGTAAATTGCGAAGGGGTTCCAGGTCAGCCGCCAACTCCAGTAGGTGCGCGCAACAGGATTACCGTCGCTCTCGACCTGCGCGAGCGCCGCCAGCAATTCGGGTGCGACGGCGTCCGTCGAATACTCGCGGAACAGCGCTCCATATTGCCGCCACGTCTCGGCCGGCATCTTGGAGAACGCGCTACTCACGGGAAAGAACAGCTCCGTCGGCTTCCGGACCACCTGATAGACGAGGTTCATGGCCGAGACGGCCGCAACGACCAGTGCCATCACGACGACGATCCGAACCGACGGTGGAGCCGAGAGCACCCGCCGTCGGGCCCGGCGCGCGCGGTCGAGCCAACGGTGAGCGCGTCGGCGCAGAGGGTTTCGGCGTCGACGGGTCCGTGTCCTGGGAGACAGGATCCCGGCTATGCGCGATGTACCCGTGCGACGCCTCATGAACACTCTTGAGCAGCGCAGAGAAGTGGCTGGCGGTCGACGTTGACCCGGAGACGCCCCCTCTCGGTCAGCTCATCCGGCAGCTCGGGATTTGGACCGCTGTCGCTTCGGTTGCTCAGTGGCTTCGGCCGCCGTTCTGCCCAAGCCGATTTGCTTGGCGAACTCCGAGCGCCGGGCGGCGTAGTTGGGCGCCACCATCGGGTAGTCGGCCGGTAATCCCCACTTCTCGCGGTACTGCTGCGGCGACAGGTCGTAGGTCGTCCGCAGATGGCGCTTCAGCATCTTCAGCTTCCTGCTGTCTTCCAGGCAGACGATGTAGTCGGGCGTGACCGACTTGCGGATCGACACGGCCTGCTTCAATGGTTCGGCGTTCTGCGGCGCCACCGCGCCGTCCAGGTCCGCCAGCGCCGCGACGACGCTGAGAATGAGCTCGGGCAGTTGCGTCGCCGGTATCGGGTTGTTTCCCACGTAGGCGGTGATGATCTCGGACGTCAGCTACAGAAGTGTCGTCTCGCCGCTCTCAGCTCCACTCGACGCATTCATGGTCTCGATCGATCCTCTCTCTTTATGCCGGGCGTCGTCCTTCCGACCAGCGGGAACGTCGCAAGACACCAGGGGCTACACTGTAGAAACTCTGCTGTGCGAGTCACCGGCGATTTTCCCGGCGATCACGGGCGGGGCCAGGGGAACGCCGATCCGGTACGGCCCGAGGAACAGGTCGCCCCGGGCGCGGCGCAGCAAATAGGTGATCCGCCGCTGCGCCAGATGATGCGGACGATCGTGCAGCATGTGGCAGCGTTGGCAGAGGCTGCGCAGATTGCGCAGGCGGTTGTTGGTCGGATCATGATCCAGGTGCGCCGCGGCGAGCACGACGCGCGTCATCCGCATCCGCGCCGCCTGTTCGAGGTCGGGCCATCGGGCTAGGCGTCCATGCCCGTCCCGCCAAGTCCGCCGTGCCGGATCGAACCATCGTCCGTCCGGCAGGCACCGCAGGGCGAGCCCGTGCGGCCGGCCGCAGCCCTGGCAGACGCCGCCGGCCCGCTCGAAGCGCACGCGCCGGCTGAGATCGGCCCAGTGCGGAGGATATAGGCTGCGCAGCTCGCGCCGGATCGGCATTGTCGCTTACTCCGAAACCGTGGCGACGGCAGCGGCAGGTTCCGGCTGCCGACCCAGCACGCGGTAGACTGAGGCACGGCCGATGCCGAGGCGCCGGGCGATCGCCGCCGGCCCGAGCTTCTCCTCGGCATGAAGACGCCGAACCTCGGCGGCGTCGATCGACGGCTTGCGTCCCTTGTAGACGCCGCGCTCCTTCGCCGCCTTGATCCCCTCCATCTGCCGCTCGCGGCGCAGATTGCTCTCGAACTCGGCGAACACGCCCAGCATGTCGATGAACGCTTTGCCGGCAGCCGAACCTGTGTCGACCGGCTGCTCGGTCGCCTTCAGCGGGCTCTGTTGCATTGACCGGGTTGGGCGGCTAGCAGACGGGCTTTTGGAGTGTCTCCGCGATGTCTGTGTTCAAGCGTCGCCGATTTCCGGCCGAGATCCTCCTGCTGTGCGTTCGCTGGTACTGCAAGTATGGGATCAGCTACCGGGACCTTGAGGAGATGATGGCCGAGCGCGGGGTGGATGTCGACTTTTCGACGCTTTATCGGTGGGTTCAGCGCTATGCGCCAGAGATCGAGAAACGGGTCCGCTGGTACCAGGGCTACCGGTCGCCGTCCTGGCGCGTTGACGAGACCCACGTCAGGGTGGGTGGCAAGTGGAAATACCTGTTCCGTGCCGTCGACAAGCAGGGGCGCTTGATCGATTTCATGCTGTCGGACCGGCGGAACACCAAGGCGGCGCGTCGCTTTCTGGCCAAGGCATTGAAGGTCATGCGCAACTGGATGCCGGTGTCGATCACGACCGACAAGCTCGGCTCCTACCCGAAGGCACTGCGCCGGTTGAAACGGAAGGGCGCGCTGGAAGACACGGTCAAGCATCGGACGTCGAAGTATCTCAACAACATTATCGAGGCCGATCATGGTGCGCTCAAACGGGTAATCCGTCCCACAAGGGGCTTCCAGTCGATGAAAACTGCGTACGCCACGATCAAGGGTTTCGAGATCATGTGCATGATCCGCCGCCGCCATTGCATCCTGATCGAACCGGGGGCTACAGGCGAAGTCCGATTCGTCAACAAACTCTTCGATCTTGCCGCCTAATCCCCGCTGCGGAGCAAGCCAAATTCTGTCCGACCGCGGTTAATGCAACAGAGCCGTTCGTTGTTTTCGGCGATGCGCCTTGCGTCCTGCGCCGCCGCGAGCCGTTGACGTTCGTCCCTGTGGCGCTGGGCGAGGGGGGTCGGCGCGCTGGAAGGCCATCTACCACCAGCCGCACGGGTTTGCCCGCCATCGGCAGATCCGCCAGCCACCGCTGATACCGACTGTGGATCCGCTTCGATCGCGTGCCACAACCCGGACAGGCGCTCTCGCTGGTGACGTCCCGACGACCAATGGCGGTGGCCGGCGCCCTTTAACCGAGTCGGACGTGCAGCCGATGCGTACCGCCGTCGTCGGCGAGCCGGAGGCGTAATGGTCGCTCGGTGAGGAGGTTCTCGTCGAGGGTGGCGACCGCGACACCGCGCTCGACACCGCCGGGGTTAGCAACGTTGATCTCGTACCGCGCTGATCGGTGCCGGAGCAGTATGTCGAAGCCCGGCCAGGCGCGCGGGATGCAGGGATCGAGGTGCAGGAAATCGCCTTGCAGGCGCAGCCCCAGAATGCTCTCCACCCCTGCGCGCTGCATCCAGCCCGCGGAGCCGGTGTACCAGGTCCAGCCGCCGCGTCCGATATGCGGCGGTTTCGCATACACGTCGGCGGCGACGACATAGGGCTCCACCTTGTAGCGGAGCACGCCCGCCCGGGTGCGGGCATGGTTGACCGGATTGAGGATCGAGAACAACCGGGCGGCCCGGTCACCCTCCCCCAGGGCGGCGAAGGCGATCACCGACCACGCGGCGGCATGGGTGTACTGACCGCCGTTTTCGCGGATCCCGGGCGGGTAGCCCTTGACGTAGCCGGGATCGAGCGGCGTCGCGTCGAACGGCGGGGCGAACAGCAACGCCAACCGGTCGTCGGCGCGGATCAGTTCCCGCTCCACCGACGCCATGGCGCTGGCGGCCCGCTCGGGCAGCGCGACGCCGGAGATCACCGCCCACGACTGCGCGATAGCATCGATCCGGCACTCCGTGCCCGCCGCCGAGCCGAGCGGCGTGCCGTCGTCGAACCAGCCGCGCCGGTACCAGTCGCCGTCCCAGGCTTCGCGATCCAGCGATGCTGCGAGCCCCGCGGCGTGAGCCCGCCACGCCGCGGCGCGGACAGCCTCGCCTCGTGCGAGGGCGAGCGGCGCGAACGCGGTCAGCGTCGCGTGCAGCAGCCACCCGAGCCAGACGCTCTCTCCCCGGCCCGCTTCGCCAACCCGGTTCATACCGTCGTTCCAGTCGCCGGTGCCGATCAGCGGCAGACCGTGGCTGCCGAGCGAGAGGCTGTGGTCGAGGGCCCGCGCGCAATGCTCGAAGAGGGTGGCGGTTTCGTCGGCAACGGCGGGGGCGAAGAAGTTCTCATGCTCGTCCGCAGCCAGCCGTTGGCCCTCGAGAAACGGAACTGCGTCGTCGAGGACAGCGCTGTCGCCGACGGTGGCGACGTAGTCGGCAACGGCGTAGGCGAGCCAGACGCAGTCGTCGGAAATCCGAGTGCGGACGCCCTGGCCGGAGTGCGGCAGCCACCAGTGCTGGACATCGCCCTCGGAGAACTGACGCGCCGCGGCACGCAGCAGGTGATCGCGCGTCAGCTCGGGCCGCGCGGTGGCGAGCGCCATCCCGTCCTGCAGCTGGTCGCGAAAACCATAGGCGCCGCTCGCCTGGTAGAATGCCGAGCGCGCCCACATCCGGCACGCCAGCGCCTGGTAGAGCAGCCAGCCGTTCAGCATGATGTCCATCGGCCGGTCGGGCGTTTTCACCTGCACCGCGCCCAGCACGCGGTCCCAGAAAGCGCCGACATCGGATCGCACGTCGTCGAGATCGGCAGTGCGGTAGCGGGCGAGCAGGCTCCGCGCTTCCTCGGCGCCGGCGGCATCGCCGAGCAAGAAGACGATCTCGATCGTGCCGCCAGCCTCCAGCTCGACCGTGGTCCTGAGCGCACCGCAGGGGTCGAGGCCAGCGCCAACCGTGTTCGACAGCGGCCCGGCCACGGCCAGCGCCGCCGGGCTCGCCAGCGTTCCGTTGCGGCCGATGAACTCCCGGCGATCGCCGGTCCAGTCCGTCTGCCGCCCGGCGAGATCGGCGAAGGCGACACGTGCGCCGAAAGCAGTATTCCAGGGATTGCGGACGAACAGCGCACCGCTGGCGGAATCGGTTTCGGTGGTGACGAACGGCGCCGATGCGGCCCGCGACGGACCCAGCACCCATTCCACGTAGGCGGTGATCGAAAGCCGGCGGACGCGGTCGGAGGTGTTGCGAAGCGTCAGGCGGGAGATCTTGACTGGGTCGTCGAGCGGCACGTACTGCAGGAGGTCCGCCACGATCCCGTTCGCTGAGAGCTCGAACCGGCAGTATCCGCGACCATGGCGGGCGACGTAAGTCGCCGCTTCGTCGCGGATCGGCGCCGCGGTCGGGCTCCACAGGTGGCCGGTGTCCTCGTCGCGAAGATAGAATGCCTCGCCGGGCGGGTCGGTGACGGGATCGTTCGACCAGGGCGTCAGCTGGTGCTCGCGGCTGTTGACCGACCAGGTGAAACCGGCGCCCTCGGTCGACGCCTGAAAGCCGAAGACGGGATTGGCGACGACGTTGATCCAGGGCGCCGGTGTGGACTGCCCGGGGCCGAGAACGGTGACATATTCCCTTCCGTCGTCGTTGAACCCGCCGAGGCCGTTGAAGAACTCGAGGCCCGGCACGAGCGGTGCCGGTCGTCCCCGCGCACCGGCCACAACACGCTTGCGCGGGATCGGGGCAGAGGCCTTTCCCTCCGGTACTCGATCGAGCTGATCAGAAAGGCGCCCGCGCTGGCCCACGAATACCACCCGCGCTACGGACGAGAGAAGGGCGCGTGTCTCCGCCGAGATCAGGTCCGCGCGCAGCGTGAAGACCCGGCCCGATACTCCGTCCACCCGCACCTGCGGCCGCGACTGGCTGGTGCGCACCATGGTTTCCAGCGCCGCCTGCAGGTCTTGGACATAAGAGGACTCGCGCTCATTGAGGATGACCAGATCGACGTCGAGACGTTTCATCCGCCAGTATTCATGGCCCTGCAGCAACTGCCGGGCGACATCGAGGTTCTCGGATTCGGAGATGCGCAGCAGCACGATCGGCAGATCGCCGGAGATGCCGTTCGCCCAGAGCCCCGGCTGTCCGCCGCCGCCGCGCCGGATCGCGTCGGACGACGGGCGCATCGTCGGCGCCGCATACAGCAGGTGTCCGGCAAGACGCTGGAACAGGGCGGCTTCGCCCGCATCGATACCGAGGTGATGCAGCTGCACCTGCGCCTGAGTCCAGGCCAGCGTCGCTGCACGCTCGAAGGCGGGAATGTCCCGGTGCCTGTCGGCGAGGTCGAGGACTGCGGCACGGCTCGACGCGACCATCGTCCAGAAGGCGATGCGCACCACCGCGCCTGGAGCGACGCGGATCCGACGGCGCAGGGCGAACACCGGGTCGAGCACGGTGCCGACGGTGTTTGACAGCGGCCGCCCGTCGAAGATTGCGATCGGCGTTCGGGCGCCGCAACCTCGGCCGAGAAAACGCGCCCTGTCCGTCTCGACCTCCGGGGTGCCTACGCAATCGCCATCGACGATCGCGAGGTGGGCGGCCCAAGTCTCCGGCTCGCCGGGCGCGCGCCGCCGGCGGGTGGCCAGGATGACACCGACGTCGGGGAGATACTCGGTTTCTACGAACAGCTTGGAGAACGCGGGATGGGCGATGTCGGCAGCCTGCGGTGCCAGCACCAGTTCGACATAGGAGGTGATGTCGATCAGCCGCGTCCGGTTGCCGGCGTTCGACACCGAAATACGCCGCACCTCGGCAGCGTCTTCCGCCGAGACGAGCACCTCCATCGTCGTCGAGAGCGCGCCATCGCGGCGTCGGAACTCGGCGCGGTCCTCCTTGAAATTGGCGTCGAAGGCGTCGGGCTCGGCACCGGTCGGCTGAAATCCGGCCGACCACACCGTTCCGTCGCCGACGTCCCTGAGGAAGACGTAGGACCCCCAGTCGTCGCAGGTGACGTCCTCACGCCACCGGGTTACCGACCGATCCCGCCAGCGGCTGTATCCCGATCCGGCCGCCGTCAGCATCACCGCGTACTCGCCGTTCGAAAGCAGATGCGTCGCCGGCGTCGCGCCATGCGGCGTCGTCAGCCGCCGGCTGCCGAGCGACTGGGCCTCCAGCACCTTCGCCGCCGTCCTCACCTCGGCGCGCAACGGCCGCGCCACCGCCACGTCCCGCGGCGTGCGCTCCTGCAGAAGCAACTCGGTCGCCTGGACGATGGGCTCGGCATGGAATCGCGTTCGCATAACGCCGTCGAGCAGCGCATCGGCGATGGCGACGATCGTCATGCCTTGATGGTGCGCCATGAACGCCTGCACGATCGCAAGGCCTTGGCCTTCCGGCACCCGCAGCGGCGTGTAGTCGAGAGCTTCGCAGTAACCGTAGCGGCCGCGCGCGCCGACCGCCGCGAGCCTGTCGAAGTTGCGTGCCGCCGCGCGCGGATCGACCATCGTTGCCAGCGCCGTGGCGTACGGTGCGACGACAGCGTTGTCGCCGAGCCCGCGCTTCAGGCCGAGACCGGGGACGCCGAAGTTCGAATACTGGTAGGTGAACTCCAGGTCTCGCGCATTGTAGGCACTTTCCGAGATGCCCCAGGGCAAGCCGAGCGTGGTACCGTGGTCGATCTGCCGCCGAACGATCAGACGGCTGGTTCGCTCGATGAGGCTGCCCGCCGGTGCACGCATCACCAGCGCCGGCATCAGGTACTCGAACATCGATCCCGACCAGGAGATCAGCGCTGCGCCATAGGCGACCGGCGTGACGGTGCGGCCGAGGCGGAACCAGTGGCGAGCCGGAACGTCGCCTTTGGCGATGGCGATGAAGCTGGCGAGCCGCGCCTCCGACGCCAACAGATCGTAGCAGCTCGGGTCTAGGGTGCTCTCCGCCACCCGATAGCCGATTGCCAGCAACTTGCGTTCACGGTCGAACAGGAAGCCGAACTCCATGGCCAGCGCCGTCGCCCGCGCTGCCTCTTCCAGCACCGCGAGGCGTGCTGCCGCCGCGCTGGCTTCGTCTACCGACAGATCGACATCGCGCCGATGGCTGTCGATCGCGCGCTGCGTCGCCGCCACCCAGAACAGCATGTCGCCGCCGATCTCGTCGTCTCGTTCGGTCGCCAGGGTCCGCGCGATATCGCCCAGGGTTCTGGCGCCGGCGGCAAGGGTCGCGAGCCGATCTGCCAGGGCCTCGCCGTCGGCGAGCGCTTGCCCCGTTGCCGCGGCCAGGGTGGCGAGGGCGTCGTCGAGCTGCTGCCATGTCACGGTCTGCGTCCGCCGCCCGTCATCCAGCAAGCCGGCCTCCTCGCGCGCGAGGTCGAGGGCGTCCGCAATGCCGGCGAGGCGTCGCGCATCGCTGAGCGGGTGACGGCGCCACTCCCGCAGGACATTGGCGAGCGTGATCAGGTGCCCGGCGAGATTGCCGCTGTCGACGGAGGAGATGTAGCGGGGGTCGAGCGGGCGCAGGTCCTGGGTATCGTACCAATTGTAGAAGTGGCCGCGGAAGCGTTCGAGGCGACTCATGGTGGTGAGCGTCGCCTGCAGGCGTTCCGTCGCCTCGGTCGAGCCCGTCCACCCGAAGTCGCGGGCGGCGACCGCCGACAGGAGATAGAGGCCGAGGTTGGTCGGCGAGGTGCGATGGGCGAGCACCGGGTGCGGGGTCTGCTGGAAGTTGTCCGGCGGTAGCATGTGATCGGCGGACGTCACGAACGTCTCGAAGAACCGCCAAGTCCGCCGGGCGATCAGCCGCAGCGTGCGGGCGTCGGCGTCCGACACCTCTAGCCGGCCGGCGACCAGCGGCGACAGGCTCGCCCCGCGGGCGATTGCCGGCGAGGCGATCCACAGCGCCGCGAACGCTCCTGCGATCGGCCACGTCCCGTGTCCGGCGAGCAGGGCGACGATCACC
This sequence comes from Rhodospirillales bacterium, assembly GCA_016712595.1. Lineage (NCBI taxonomy): Bacteria > Pseudomonadati > Pseudomonadota > Alphaproteobacteria > Rhodospirillales > Rhodospirillales bacterium. The sequence goes on along the minus strand of JADJQT010000001.1, from coordinate 1,368,571 downwards.
GCAAGGCCGCGGATGACCAGCGCGCCGGCCATTCGACGATAGGAGGCGAAGAGATCGAGCCGGGGGCCAACCGTCGCCTGCGCCGCCGTCACCCACTCGAGAAGATGCCGCCGGGTGACGCACAGCCGGATCAGGGTGCGCCCGATGGCGTCGCCCATCAGCCAGGCCTGATGCGCGAGAAACGCCACCTGCAGCCCGGACTGGGTCAGTGCGAGCCTGATGTCGCCGCCGAGGGCACGGACGTGGCTGTCGGGCGTCACCCCGCCACGACGGGGCAGGATGGCGCCGATCACCGGAATCAGGGTCGGCAGGACGATGGTGGCGAGCACGAAGGCGGTCCAGACGACGGCGCCGGGCAACGGCATCGCCCATCCGCCCAGCAGGGCGAGGATCGCCATGGGCGCCGAGAGCGACCGCCGCAGGTTGTCCAGCATCTTCCAGTGGCCGATCGCCGGGAGTATGCCGGGCCGCCGGTCCGCAGCCGTCGCCGGTCCACGTCCAAAGATCCACGGCAGGAGCTGCCAGTCGCCGCGCGCCCAGCGATGGCGACGCAAGGCGTCGACGTCATACCGTGCGGGGAACTCCTCGACGACCTCGACGTCAGAAGCGAGGCCGGCCCGGGCGAACACGCCTTCGAACAGATCGTGGCTGAGCATCGTCGAGTCGGGGACGCGGCCGGCGAGCGCGGCTTCGAAGGCGTCGACGTCGTAGATGCCCTTGCCGGTGTAAGAGCCCTCGTCGAACAGATCCTGGTAGACGTCGGAGACGGCGGAGGCATAGGGATCGATGCCGCTCATGCTGGAGAAGGTGCGCTGGAACAGCGAGCCTTCCCGCCCGACCGGCAGCGACGGCGTGACCCGCGGCTGAATCACCGCATGACCCTCCACCACCCGACCGGCTCGGGGATCGAAGCGAGGTTGGTTGAGCGGATGCGCGATCTTGCCCACCAGTCGGCGCACCGCGTCCCGCGGCAGCCGCGTATCGGCATCAAGGGTGACGACGTAGCGGACATCTGCAGGCACGGCCGGGGGCTCGCCGTCCAGGCCCACGAATGTGGTGTCGGTGGCGCCGCGCAGCAGGCGGTTCAGCTCGTGCAGCTTGCCGCGCTTGCGCTCCCACCCTAGCCAGCGCCGTTCGCCCTGGTTCCACACCCGTCGGCGGTGCAAGAGCAGGAACCGCTCGCCGCCGGGGGCGGGGCCGTGGCGCCGGTTGAGCGCCGCAATCCCGTCCCGTGCCGCGGCGAGGAGGGGCGCATCCCCGTCGGCGTGCTCGGTGGTGGCATCGACCCAGTCGGAGAGCAGCGCGAACTGCAGGTCGCCCTCGGGACTGGCGAGGTGATGCACCTCCAGGCGCTCGACCTGCTCCTCGATCGTCGCCAGCGTGGTCAGCAGGGTCGGCACCGCGACGAGCGTCCGGAGATTTGCCGGAATACCGTCGCGAAGCTCCATGGCCGGCAGCAACGCCGCACCGAAACCGGAAACAGCGGCACGGTTCACCAGTGCCACCGCTACGTCGACCGCCGGAATTGCGCCAAGAACGCCGAGCAGGCTGAGCCATGCGGCACCGAGTCCCGCCGCCGCCAGCGCCAGGAGCGGTAACGTCACAAGGACGGCCGTGACCAGCGCGATGGCGACCGCGTAGCCGCCGATGCCGAACACCCGGTTCAGCCGCCCGGGCCAGGCGCGCAACGGTGGGCGGAAGCCGATCAGCGCTTCGAAGTCGCGCCGTCCACCGGCGATGAGGTAGTAGCCCGGATCGCTCCGCCGGAGGTCAAGGCTGCCCACCACCGCACTGTCGGCTACAGCGACGGCTCGCTGCGCGATGTCGATTTCCGTGCGGCTGGACCCTCGCGCCAGCTCCTCGACGGCGCTCCGGTAGAGGTTGCGCGTGGGGAAATCCATGTCGAGAAAGCCACGCGCCGCGGCGAGCGCGTCGTCGACGAGGCTGACCCGCTCGACCAGCTCCGTCCAGTCGACGTCGGCGATCATGCGCATGCTGGTGATGATGTTGCGGACGGTGACGCTGGCGGCACCCTGCTGCTGGTGCACCTCGCGGACGACCGCGTCAGCGCTGGTTCCCTGCGCCAGCAGGCGCTGATCGAGCCAAGCCAGCGCCGGCGTCACCCTCGGGTCCTGATCCCGCAGCCTGTAGACGAGTTGAACCGCGAAAATGTCCGCCAGCGGGGCACGCTCGTGTTCCGCGAACACCACCGGCGCCGGCTCGGCTGTTCGGCCGATCCCCAACAAGCGGTCGGCGAGCCGGTCGGCCTCCTGCCGGGATGCGCGGTTGCGCACGATGGCCTGGGCGAAACGCCGCAGGTTCTCGAGGAGCACGATCCGCAAAGTGATCGCGAGCGCCCAGAGTTCGCCGATCGTCAGCGGCTGGACCTGCTGGTAGGCGGCGACATAGCGGCATAGCATCGCCGGATCGAACCGGCTGTCGGTGTGAGCGACGAACGCCCACGTCACCCCCAGCACCCGCGGATAGCCCGCGAACGGCCCGTCGGCGAGCTTCGGCAACTGCCGGTAATAGCCGGGCGGGAGATCGAAGCGGATGTCGTGGATCTGTTTCTCGACGAGGTGGTAGTTGTCGAGCAGCCACTCCGCCGCCGGGGTGATCGCCCGGCCCTTGTCGGTCGCCTCGGCAATGATGCGATGCGACTCCAGTAGCACCGCCGCGTTCTCGGCGAGCCGGCCCGCCAGCGGATGCCCGCGGACAGGCTTTGGCGTCACCGGCTGCGCTGCCGCCAAGCTGCGCGCGTGCTCCTCCAAGCGCTCGACGCTGAACAGCTCATGGCGGATCGGTTTCTGGTCATCCCAGGGCGTCGGCGGTCCACGGCGGCCGAACATCCGAGGAGGGTCGTCTCGCACCAGGTGCGCCTCCCGCCGGTTCCGACGCCAGAACCGCCGGCCAGGGGTCGGGAGGGTCCACGCAGCCCATCGCGATGTCACGGAACGCCTCCGTCCGCTCGATCTACGTCTTGTCAACCGCCTCCCGGATCGTGTCCTTCACGCTCCCGACGGTATTCTGGATCTCGCCTTCTGTCTTTTGTGACTTTCCCTCCGCTTCCGTCTTCTTGTCGCCGAGGATCTTACCGGCGGCTTCCTTGATGCTGCCGGAAAACTGCTTGAACGACCCTTTGATACGATCTTTATCCATGACCAAGTCTCCTATCGTTGCGTCGGATGTCGCTAACGGCCGATTTAGATACTCCCCAGAGATCCGAGCACTCCAAACGCACTGAGAAGCCAGAGTATGAGCGCAATCACCACGACTACGTTCATAATGGTCTTTATCTTGTTGTCCATTGGAATATAATTATTAGCGAGCCAAAGGAGAACTCCAACGACGATCAAGACGATGACTACCGAGATCAAGGACATCTCTAGGTCTCCTCTTAGTTCACTTCGTAGAATACGCGAACTCGGGTAGCGCCTTGAGCACGTCCTTCGAACCGCCAGGCAGCATGACTCTGTTGCCGGTGATCTTCAGGCTGTTGAACGGTACGACGACCAGATGCTCGCCCATGCCGAGGAAGCCGCCCACCGACAGCACTGCGAACAGGACTTTATCGCTCGGCTCGACCAGAAGATCGTCGATCTCGCCGATCTTCTCGTTGGAATCGTTGACAACCGGGCTGCCGACGATCTTCGACGAGCGATACCCGGCCGAGAGCTTTTGAACATCGACCCGCTCGATGCTGACCGTCTGCGGCGCGCCCTGCGCCCACACCGGCTCCGCCAGGAGAACTGCGCCGAGTATCGCTGCGCCGGTGACGAAAGATGCCCTGTACATGACCGGTCCTCTCATTGATCCAAATGGATGTTGCCTGATCGTAAGAACGCTGGCCCCGGCGCAACTATTCGTAGAAAACCGAGGATCGCTACATTAAGCATCTGGAGAGAGGCGTGCACTAACCCAGGTCAGTTCGGTGGGATCACCACGCCCCCACCGCCGGCCCCTGAAGGCGGCATCTCGGCATGCAACATGCCGATCAGGGCGTCGTCGTTCTCCCGCCGGCGGGGAAGTGTGCCAGGCTGTTTCCAGTGGTTCAGGCTTGTGTGATCTTAACCATCGATTTCGTTTTTTCATCCCACAAGCAGTATCGCGAGCTCAGCAACGCCCCCTTGTGCAGCGTCAACGTCTCCGCCTCAGCAAACGCCGGGTGGGAGCGGTGACAGGCCTCGAGACGGTAGTTCGGCACCCTCGGGTCGAGATGGTGGACGTGATGAAAGCCGATGTTGCCGGTGAACCACTGCAGGATCCGCGGCAGCTGCAGATACGAGCTGCCGCGCAGCGAGGCCGCCACCGGCGACCACGCGCCGTGGCGTGCCCACATCGTGCCCTCGAAGCGGTGCTGCAGCGAGAACAGCCATACGCCGATGACCGAGGCGATGATCGAGGTCGGCAGGTGCACGAGCAGGACGTCGCGAAAGCCGAAAACGAGGCCCAGGATGCCGAACAACGCCAGGAGCGCCAGGTTGGTGCCCTGCACCGCGCATCGTTCGCGCGTCCAGGAGCGGGGCGCATCGAACGGCATTCGGAACATGACGAGGAACACGAGCGGCGGCAGCAGCAGCAGCGATACCACCGGATACAGCATCACCCGGTGCACGACGCGGCGCCACGGCGGCAGCGCGCGGAACTCTTCGACGGTCAGGCAGGTCGAATAGATGTCGCTGCCGCTCATCCGGCGGTCGAGATCATTCCAGTGCGCGTGGTGTCCGGCGTGCTGGCGCCGCCACATGCTGTACGGCGCCAGCGTAAACAGGCTGCAGAGCCTGCCGACCCAGTCGTTCGCCTGCCGCGACCGGAAGAACGAGCCGTGCCCGCAGTCGTGCTGGATGATGAAGATCCGCACGATGAAGCCGGCGGTCACGACCGACAGCGCCATCGTCGCCCAGTAGCTGAACGCCAGGCCGGCGTACATCAGCGCATACAGGGCTAGGCATGGCAGGAAGGAATTGGCCATCTGGCCCAGGCTGATCGCGAGGCTCGGCATCCGATGCCGCGACGTGGCTTCGCGGACGCAAGCCCAATCGGATGCGGCGTCGCTCGTGCGCTGGTGACGGCCATCCATCGTCGCCGCCGCAGTTCCCAAACCCATTCCTCGCGTCCTTCATTTCACAATTGGTCGCCATTGCGTCGCCGGCTGGGAACCGCGCAGTCCACCTCGGGATCTGCGCATCATCGCAGGTGCTGTTCTGGAACGCGCTGACCGTTCCCCCGGGGTCCGGCCCCAGCTCGATCATTCTGCGAGGTGTGGCCTCGACGCGTACGGCAGACACGTCGGCTGTTCGGTGGCTTCGTGCCTCGGTGGCTGATTGGCTGATGGTGCTGCCTGAACATCACGGTGGTGTTCGGAATCGGCGTCAACGTCGATACCCTGCGGAGCCGGGCGAGCATCGCAAAGAAGCGCGTTCATCCAAATCGTCCTCATGATGCTCACGGCTGTCTCCTTCAGCCTCCCGATGCGGATACGGTGTGCGGCACGGAAACGAGGCGTCGAGATCAAACCCCGTTTTGATCACCGGCCGAGCGTCCGCCGAAGAGCATGGGTGTGAACACGAACAGACTTCCTTGGCAAGAAGGACGGCGAGAGCGTTCAGCCAGCGATCAATCGCCAGATCGGCGTAAAGTTGCGGCGCTAAAAACCGAAGGGAGATGCTTGGTTCATAGCACTGGAACACGTGATGCTTGCTGGCCTAACACTCTCGCCGTTCGTCGCAGGCGACGGAGTTGTATGTCGTATGCCTTGACGGTATGCCGAGGAGGGACAGGGCGCACTAACCTGCATCAGCATCCCGGCGGTCGCGTCGGCGGGTCGCCGAGGTGCGATTACGGCCGGTCGTCCGCGGACGGATGGTGATTGAGGTAGGCGTTGTCGTAGCCCGCCAGCTCCCGCAGGCCGTCGAGGTTGTGAATGATCACCTGCTGCGCCTTCAGCGTGATCAGTTTCCGCTCCCGCAACTGCCGGAGCACCCGATTGACGTGAATCGCGGTGAGACCGAGCGCGTCGGCCAGGACGTACTGATTGAGCGGGCACGCAAACTCCGTCGACAAGACGAGGCCCGCCATCTGCAGCCGCTGTCCCAGTTCCAGGAACAGATGCGCCAGCCGCTCGATGGCGCTGCGCCGTCCGATGTTCACCAAGTGCTCGACCACCATTGCCTCGTCGCGCGACGTCGCCCACAGAATAGCCGTCGCCAGCCGGGGAAACTCCTGGAAGATCTCGATCATCCGCTGCCGGGAGACATTGCTGATGACGGCATTGGTCAAGCTCGCGAAGGAATGGTCCGACGTCCGCAACAGGACACTGCGCAGCCCCATGAAGTCGCCCGGCAGCGGAAAGCCGATGATCTGCCGGCCGCCGTTCGGCACCAGCTTGTAGCAGTTGGCCCACCCTTCCTGCAGGATCCAGGCGCGGTGGTCGGTTTGCCCTTCGTGCACGATCTCGGTCAGCGCCGCGACGCTGCGGCGGCGGGATTGCAGATCGTCGAGGCATGCCAGTTCATCCGCGGACAACGCAACGAAGCTGTTGAGTTTCTTCGCCAAAGGGGTGGTCATGGCCGACATTTCGGGTAATCTCCACCTCCTCGCGGCGGAAGGTTATTGTCAGGGAAGTCGCAGCACCGATGCGAGATCGCAAGACTTGTGGATCGACTATCACACATTAGCATCGACCTTGGGATAAAGGACTAGCATTCGCCTGCAGTCGTCGGAGCGCGGCTCGGCATCCCGCCAAGACAATGACTCCGCATTGAAACGCTCATGAGCACCAACTCGAACGCTGCCGGACTCGCTGCCCTCTCCATTTGCGAGTCGCTGCTGTTGTCCCTGACGGATCTCGAGGTCATCGAGAGCAATGAAGCGGTTTCCATCCTCGAGGATGCCGCCGCGGCGCATCGCGGCGCACTGGCCGCAGCGCAAAACCCGGACGACCACCAGGCCGCCGCCGACGTGATCGACCGCATCATCAAGGGCAAGAACTCGGTGCGGCACGACTGACGGTGGTCCAACGAGCCCGAACATCGGCGTCGGCGGGCCCAATCCGCATCAGTGGTGCGTGAGCGACGAACCAGAAGGCGACGGCCCGATGCAGTTGTTCGAATGCCAACAGTGCGGCCAGCTCCTCTACTTCGAGAATACCCGCTGCGAGCACTGCGGACACAGCCTCGGGTACCTCCCGGAACTGCCCGTCCTGAGCGCCCTGCTGCCCGAAGGTGACGGCACCTGGCGGCCGCTCGCCGCCCCCGACCGGCCGAGTCGATTCTGCGCCAACGCCACGCATGCCGCCTGCAACTGGCTGGTGCCGGTGGCGGGCGCCAATGCCTTTTGCGAGGCCTGCGGTCTGAACCGGACGATCCCCGACCTGGGCGTGCTGCAGAACCTGCAGCGATGGCAACGCCTGGAAGCCGCCAAGCATCGCTTGGTTTACGGACTGCTGCGGCTTCGGCTGCCGCTAGTGGGCCGTGGCGAGGATCCGCGGATGGGGCTCGGTTTCGACTTCCTCGCCGGCCCCGGCCGTGGCTCGCGTCAGGCGGAGGAGATCGTCACCGGTCACGCCCGCGGCCTGATTACCATCGACATCGCCGAGGCGGACGACGCCGAGCGGGAGCGCCACCGCCAGGACATGGCCGAACCGTTCCGGACGCTGCTCGGGCACTTTCGCCACGAAGTCGGGCATCACTACTGGGACCGCCTCGTCGCCGGTGGCGTCTGGCTGAACCCGTTCCGCGCGCTGTTCGGCGACGAGCGTTCCGATTATCCGGCCGCCCTGCGCACCCACTACGCGGCCGGCCCGCCGCCCGACTGGCAGGAGCGGTTCGTCAGCAGCTACGCCAGCACGCATCCGTGGGAGGATTTCGCCGAGACCTGGGCGCACTACCTGCACATCGTCGATGCCTTGGAGACTGCCTACGCGTTTGGCCTCGCCGTCCATCCCAGGGCGGGACGCGATGCGGCGCTCAGCGTCTGCATCGATTTCGATCCTTATCCGCAGTCCGACTTCGACGCCCTCGTTAAGGCGTGGCTGCCGCTGACCTATGCCGCCAACAGTCTCAACCACAGCGTCGGACAGCCGGACCTCTACCCGTTCGTCCTGGCGCCGACGGTGATGGGAAAGCTGCGGTTCATTCATGGCCTGATCCATGGTGCAACCGTCGGGCTGGCGCCAAACCTCGGATGAAGGTACGCTGACCGTCGCGCTGCCTTACTTTCGGTGGGTCTCGCGCGACCTTCTGCACAAAAAAAGCGACCGCCCCTACGGCGGCCGCCTCGTGACGTTTCCGTCGATGCTGGCTCAGTGGCTGGCTGGGGCCGCCGTTGGCTGCGGCTTTGTCGCGGGCGCGCCGTCGGGTAGCACCGCTGCGTGCTGCAAGTCCTTGAGCGATTGTGTGACACCGTTGCTGATCGCTTCGACAGCCTCTTGCTGCGCCTTCGAGACCATCTCAGCGAGCTCGCGCATGTGACCTAGCGCCGTGCCGAACCCCTCCTTCATCAGCTCGACTTGCTTCGTCGCGAGGTCGACCGGTGATGCGGATTTCGCCAGCGTTTCGAGGGAATGTGCCGTCTGTGTCATTGTCTCCTGGAGGATTTCCGCCTGGCGCTTGCCGACGGCATGTGCGCCGTCCAGTGTCGAGCGGCTGGCGTTGGCCAGCGCTTCGATGTTCTTGCGCTGCGACGCCATCACGGCGTCCACGTCGACGCCCTTGACGGCGAGCGCCTTGAGTTGGCTCACCAGCTCCTCGGCGATCTTCGACGGCTTCAGAAACTGTTCAGCTGTCTTCGTCATTATAATCTCCAAATATTCTTCCGGACATCACGAGTGTCCGGCGTCTTTGTATCTGTCAGGGAAGTCCTTAGAATACCAATATATATGTGGTCTGTTGCAGAGTGTATTGCAACTATTAGGTTGGGGATCATTTTATATAGGCTCGTTATTCAACGGCTTAATCTGCAACAGCCGACCCGCTGCCGGCGCCGCAGAGCCGGGTGCGTCATGGCTTCGCGGGACCGACGAGCATGCCCAACCCTGCCATATCAATTGCACCGTTCAACAGCGATCGCACCGCAGCGGCCGTCCGCAGCGACAGGGCCTCGTTCAACAGTTCTTCCGCGTGACGCCGCGAAACCGTCCGGATGACCTTCTTGATCCGCGGGATGCGCGGCGAAGCCATGCTGAGGGTGTCCACTCCCATCCCCAACAGCAGGATCGCGGCCGGGGGATCACCGGCCATTTCGCCACAGACGCTCACCTTCTTGCCGGCGCCATGGACCGCCCGGACGGTGCGATGAACCGCGTCGATGACCGCCGGGTGCAGGCTGTCGTAGAGCGGAGCGACCCGTGAGTTGTTGCGATCGACGGCGAGCAGGAATTGGGTCAGGTCGTTGGTGCCGATCGAGACGAAATCGACCTGTCGCGCCAGGAGCGGGGCGAGGTACGTGGCGGATGGCACCTCGACAATGACCCCGATCTGCGGTTTCGCCGCAGGCATGTCCTCCTCCCGCAAGCTTCGGTAGGCGCGATCCATGAGATCGAGCGCGACGTCGACTTCCTCCATCGCGCTGATCATAGGAAACGCCAGATGCAGATTGCCCAGCCCGGCATTTGCTCGCAACAGGGCGCGCAGCTGGATGAGGAAGATCTCCGGATGGTCGAGGGTGACGCGGATGCCGCGCCAGCCGAGGAACGGGTTGTCCTCGACCACCGGGAAGTACGGCAGCGACTTGTCGCCGCCGATATCGAGCGTGCGCATGACGACCGGGCGCGGCGCGAACGCCTCTAACAGCTGCCGGTAGATCTTGCACTGCTCTTCTTCGCTCGGGAAGCGATCGTGCAGCATGAAGCTGAACTCAGTTCGGTAAAGACCGATACCTTCGGCACCGCTGTTCAGCGACGGTTCGAGATCGGACAACATCGCGACGTTCGACTGAAGGCCGATGCGCATGCCATCTGGCGTGATCGCGGGTTCGTCGCGCAGGGTTGCGAGATGCGTCGACAGGTTTTTTTCGTAACGGATGATGCGCTGGTACTGGTGGAGAATGGCCGGCGACGGATTGATGAACACGCGGCCGCGAAAGCCGTCGATGACGGCGGCAACGCCGTCCAGATGGCCGATCGGCAGATCGCCGAGGCCCATCACCGCCGGGATGCCCAGCGAGCGGGCAAGAATGGCGGCGTGCGAGTACACCGAGCCGCGGGTGCCGACGACACCGACCAGGCGCGCCACCGGCACGTCGGCCATCCGCGCCAGACTGATCTCCTCGTCCATCAGGATACAGTTCTCGGGATATGTCCGTTCGATGCTTTCGGCCGATTGCAGATGCATGAGAATCCGGCGACCGAGGCCGCCCATGTCCTCGGCGCGAGCACGTAGATAGGGATCTTCCATCTCCTCGAAGACCCGCGAGAACGCGGCAATGGTCTCGCGAAGCGCGCCCGGTGCCCAGTTGCCGGCGCGGATCCGCGCGACCGCATCGATAATCAGCCGGTCGCTGTCGAGCAGCATGACATAAGCGTCCAGGATCGCCTTCGCCTCGTCCGATACCGCGGCCCGCAAGTCTTCGCTGCGGTCGCGGATCTCGTTCCGCGCCGCGATCACGGCTGCGCGCAGCGAAGCCTCTTCGGCGTCCATGTCCTCGGGTCTCCGGTCAGGAACCGCGGTGAGGTTGGCGAGCGGGTCCGGCAGCATGATGGTGCCGATGGCGACTCCCGGGATGCCGGGTATCCCCTGCAGAAACGCGGGCGCCTCGCTGCGATCGCGCAGCAACTGGCTTATAGTATCGCCCCGGGTCACGTCGTTGATCGCGCCGGCGAGTTGAGCGGCAATGGTGACGAGAAAGGCGACCTCATCGGAACTGAAAAGGCAGGCAGGTACGCGCTGGACCACCAGCACCCCCAGCACGCGGCGGAGGTGCATCAGCGGCACGCCGAGAAAGGCGGAACAGGGTTGATCGGCGAGTTCGGGGAAATCGCGAGAGCGAGGGTCCGCCGGCGCGGCCGTCAGGTTGAGCGGTTGCTGTCGTTCGCCCACCTGTCCGACGAAGCCCTCGGTACGCGGCACGCGGAAGATTCCAACCTGCGCCGGGTCCAGCCCGTCCGTCGCCATCAGGACCAGGTGGCTGCCGGCGGCATCGAAGAGGTAGACCGAACAGGCATCGACACGCATTGCTTCCCGGACGCGCCGGACGATGATCGCCAACGCGCGGTTGCGATGAGGCGAGGCGCTCACCTCCTCGACGATGCGGCGCAGGGCTTCAAGCATTACGTTCTCCGTGATGTCTGCCCGCATCGGCGTCGCCTGCCCGCATCGGCAGGGCAACGCCGTTCACCGGCTGCCCCGACGGGGGCGCCCGTTAGTGTAGGTCTTGACCTGCCCCCCGGAAGCTCCCTCGCCGTGATGTAGAGTCTGCCCAATCTGAAGGAGCAGACGACATGAGGAAATGCCGTTTCATACCGCTGAGCGGTTGATCTGACTCGGCGTTGGGGATTTCCGAGTTCGCGGATTTCTGATTCCCTCATTTCCAGCAGATATGGGGGAAGCGATGGGACGAGCCCTCGAAATCCGGGATGATCATGCGGCTTCGGAGTTGCGGCTCCTCGCCCGTCGCGAGCGGGACGGTCGAGTGGCGGCGCGGATGTACGCGATCGCGAACGCGCTGGACGGGATGACGCGGGCGGAAGCGGCGCGGCTGGCCGGGATGGAGCGCCAGGCGCTCAGGGACGCGGTCGTCCGCTACAATGCCGAGGGTCTGGCCGGGCTGAAGGGCCGGCCGAAAGGCCATGCGCCGCGCACGCTGAGCGAGGCCGAGGAGGCGACGTTCGCGGCGGCGATCTTTCGTGGCCCGGACCCGGAGGCCGACGGCGTCTCGGCGTGGACCCGGGCCGACCTGTGCCGCTGGCTCGCGGCGCACTTCGGCAAGACCTACCATCCGTCGAGCCTGACCCGGGTGCCGCGGCGGATGGGGCTGTCGCGGCAGAAGGTGCGGCCGGTCCACCCGCAGGCGGACGCCCGGGCGCAGGCCCGGTTCAGAAAAAGGGGCTGCGCGAGGCGGTGAGCGCGACGGCCGCGGCGCATCCCGAAAGGCGGGTCGAGCTGTGGTTCATGGACGAGGCGCGCGTCGGCCAGAAAGGCCGCGTCCGCCATCGCTGGTGGCTGAAGGGCCGGCGCCCGCCCGGCGTCTGCGACCGCCGCTACGACTGGGCCTGGATCTTCGGCGCCGTCCGTCCGGCCTGCGGCGACGCCTTCGCCCTCGTCCTGCCGGACGTGTCGGCGGAAGCGATGCAGACCTTCCTGGACGCCTTCGCCGCCCGGCTCGCCCCGGACGTCCAAGCCGTCGTCGTTCTCGACCAAGCCGGCTGGCACGGCGCCAAAGCTCTGCACATCCCCGAAACCGTCACCCTGGTGCCGCTTGCCCCCCTATTCGCCCGAACTCAACCCGGTGGAGCGCCTCTGGCTCTACCTGCGCGAACGCTTCCTGTCGCTGCGCCTCTTCCCCGACGACGACGCCATCGTCGACACCTGCTGCCGCCCCTGGAACGCACTCGCCGTACGCATCCGGTGATGGCCGCCTTGTGGTGAGGCGGGATTTTGTGCGGCATTTGGCTCGGATTTGGAGTTAGCGGCAGCGCAAGATCGATGTCTTATCGTCAGGGTGAGGTACTGGGACGGGTCGAGCGGCGGCGTCGGTTCTCGCTCGGGCAGAAGCTTGCGGTTCTGGCGGAGGCGTCGGCGCCGGGAGTGGTGATCTCGGCGGTGGCGCTGCGGCGGGTTCTGGACGTGCTGGATCGGCGATGATTGCCGTTCCGACCGGCGCCCGGGTGTGGCTGGCGACCGGACACACCGACATGCGGCGCGGCTTCGATGGGCTGGCGCTGCAGGTGCAGGAAAGGCTGAAGCAGGACCCGCACTGTGGTCATTTGTTCGTCTTCCGCGGAAGACGCGGTGACCTTTGAAGATCCTTTGGCACGACGGCCAGGGCCTGTGCCTGTTCGCCAAACGTCTCGAACGCGGTCGGTTTCTGTGGCCGTCGGCGGCCGATGGAACGGTGACGATCACGCCGGCGCAGCTCGCGTATCTGCTCGAGGGCATAGACTGGAGGATGCCGCGGCGAACTTGGCGTCCGATCGCCGCCGGATGAGATAACAGCTTACAAAGGTGTGCGATCTGATTCAGTTCGGGTCGTGATGACGACGCCCGAGCCGCTGCCCGCCGACCTCGCCGAAGCGCACGCGATGATCCTCGCCGAGCGCGCAGGCCGGCTCGCTGCCGAGGCCGAGGCGGCGATCGCGAAACAGACGAAGCGGGTTCTCGACCTGGAGATCGAGCGGCTGAAGCTGGAGATCGCCCGGCTGCGCCGGCAACGGTTCGGCACGTCGTCCGAGCGCAGCGCCCGGCTGGAGCAGCTGGAGCTGGCGCTGACCGAGCTGCAGGAGACCGTCGCCCAGGCCGACGCCGCGGTCGAACTGCGGGCGGCGGAGCGCAGCCCGACCCCGGCGCGCAGCGCCGCGACGCCACGCAAGCCGGCACGCCGGCGGTTGCCGGAACACTTGCCGCGCACCCGCGTCGTGTATCCCGCGCCGGCGACGTGTCCCTGCAGCCGCTGACCGCGGCGATCGAGGCGCATGTCCGCGCCGCCGCCCGCATCCACGCCGACGAGACGCCGGTGCCGGTGCTGGCGAAGGGCAAGACGAAGGAAGGCCGGCTGTGGACCGTCGTCCGCGACGACCGGCCGTTCGGCGGTCCCCACCTGGACGGAACAGGCCCGCCGGCCGCCGTCTTCTTTTATTCGCCCGACCGCAGCGGCGTGCACGCCGAACGCTTCCTCGCGGGCTGGATCGGCATCATGCAGGCGGACGCCTTCTCCGGCTTCGGCCGGCTGTACAAGAGCGATCGCCGGCCTGGCCCGATCACCGAGGCCGGCTGTTGGGCACATGGCCGCCGCGGCTTCTTTGAGCTGGCGGAGCTGCAGCAGGGGCCGATCGCCATCGAGGCGGTCAAGCGGATCGACGCGCTGTTCGCGATCGAGCGCGAGATCAACGGCGCCTCGGCCGAGCAGCGTCTGGCCGTCCGCAACCAGCGATCCCGCCCGCTGATCCTCGACCTCGAAGCCTGGCTGCGCGACCAGTACGCGAGGCTGTCGGCGAAGTCGAAGACGGCAAAAGCCATCGACTACCTGCTGAAGCGCTGGACCGCCTTCACCTGCTTCCTCGACGACGGCAGGGTTTGCCTCTCGAACAACGCCGCGGAACGCGCGCTACGCGGTATCGCCGTAGGAAGACGCAACTGGACCTTCGCCGGCTCGGACGAGGGCGGTCGTCGCGCGGCGGCGATGTACACCCTGATCGAGACGGCGAAGTTGAACGGCATCGATCCCCGCGCCTGGTTGGCCTCCGTCCTCGCCCGCCTTCCCGGCCACCCCACCAGCCGCATCCACGAGCTGCTGCCCTGGAACTGGCAGGCACCAGAGCCAATCAGCACCGCCGCATAGCCGCTCACAACTGCGCCGGTCCGGCAACCCACTCCAGCCGCGGCCCTCGCCGGATGGGTACCGAGATCTGGCGGCAACGGATCGGCGGCTTGCATGAGGCGCTGGCCGACGAGGCCGCGAAGGCCGAGGCGCTTGCGCTGCTGCGCTCGCTGATCGAGCGGGTGACGCTGGTGCCGGAGCGCGGCCAGCTGGCGATCGAGTTGCGCGGTGATCTGGCGGCGATGCTGACGTTTGCCGCGAACAAGCGCAGATCGCCCGGCGAACGCCCCGATTTGGGGGCGCAAGTATCGTTGGTTGCGGGGGCTCGCCTTGGACTTCATTTCCTGTTCGCGGCCCGCGGGCTTGATGCCCGCGAGCCGCTTCCGGCTTGACCGAACAAACCCGCTTACGCGGCCAGCAGATATCCGCCCGCGACCAGCGCCGCCTCGTCGGTCAGTCCGGTGATGTTCTGCAGCGTCGCGATCTGGACGAAGTTGACGCCGTTCGCCGTGCCGTCGGCGTCGATCTTGAGGATGCTGTTCGCCCCGCTCGTGGTGATCTGCACGAAATCCGTGATCGCGTGAATCGTCGGGTTGAAGTCCACAACGTCGGACAGGTCGAGCCTGTCGTTCTCGGTCTTCTTGAAATCCGTGATCGTGTCGATCTCAGTGACCGCTCCGGTCCGGAACACAAAGCGATCCGCGCCTAAACCGCCGCTCACCGTGTCGAGGCCTTTCCACCCGCACAGCCAGTCGTCTCCGGCATCGCCGTAGAGCGCATCGATGCCATCTCCCCCATGTAGCGTGTCGTTGCCGTCGTTGCCGTGGACGATGTCGTCCCCGGTGCCGCCGTGGAGGCCGTCGTTTCCGGCATTGCCGTTCATCGTGTCGTTGCCGCCCTTGCCGATCAGGGTATCGTTCGTCGTCCCGCCGCTGAGCGTGTTCGCGGCGGAGGTCCCCGATATCCAGCTCTTGTAACTCGGAAGGTCGGCGGAGAACCCGTCATCGAAAGTGATGGTCTCGACCTTCTGCGCCGCCGTGCCGCGCAGGTTGTTGATCGTGACTTCATTGACGGCGGCGGCGAGCACGATTTTCGCCCCCGTCGTCCCGAAATCGGAAACCGTGATGTCGTTGATCGTCTTGCCGCCGGTGATCCTGAGGGTGTCCAGACCGCCCGTGTCGTTCAGGACGTCGAGCCCGGCGCTGTAGACGAACGTATCGTTCCCCGAGTCTCCGTTCAGCGTGTCGTTTCCGGCCTCGCCGTACAGGATATCGTCGTTGTTGCCGCCGCTTAAGGTATCGTTCTCGGTCCCGCCGTAGAGCGTATCGTTGCCGTCGTTGCCCTTGAGGTTGTCGTCGCCCGCGAGACCCTTCACAAGGTCGTTTCCGGCATCGCCCTGCAGAATGTCGTTCCCGGCGTCCCCGTTCAGCGCGTCGTCGCCATTGCCGCCATAGAGCGTGTCGATGCCGTTGCCGCCGTACATCGTGTCGTTTCCGTCAACCCCGCGTAGCGTATCGTCGCCGTCGAGGCCCTTGATGATGTCGTTGCCGACCCCGCCGTTCAGGGCGGTATCGGCGGCGGCCGTGCCGTTGACGTTGACGCCGACGGTGAGCAGGTTAACCGGAGCGCCGGTCGCAAAGTTCAGGGTTTCGACGGCCTTTCCAGTGTTGTAATGGCCCACGATGCGGACGCTGTTCCCTGAGCCGAAGTTGATCTCAAGGTCGCTGCCATAGCGGTTATAGACCGCCTGGGACGCGGTGAAGGCGGAGGCGATCCGGAGGATATCCGTTCCGGCGCTATCATTGACCTTGTCCGCGCCGCCGTCATAGATGAAGGTATCGTTCCCGGCGTCGCCGTACAGCGTATCGCTTCCCGTCTCACCATTGATCGTGTCGTCGCCGTTGCCGCCGTAGACGGTATCGTTGCCCGTCCCGCCATACAGCGTATCGTTGCCGTCGTTTCCGCGGATCGTGTCGGTTCCGGCGAGGCCGTTGATGGTATCGTTTCCAGTTCCGCCATTAATGGTATCATTACCAGTTGTTCCCATATAGGTTGCGGCAACGGTCAGCAGGTCAACGGTCGCTCCATCGTCGAAAATCAGCGTCTCGACCGCTTTGCCGGTTAGATAATGACCGACGATGCGGACGCTGTTGCCCGTGCCGAAATTGATCTCAAGGTCGCTGCCATAGCGGTTATAGACTGCCTGCGACGCGGTAAAGGCCGAGGCGATCTGCAAGATGTCGGTTCCGGCGCTGTCGTTGATCTTGTCCGCGCCCGCATCGAAAAGAAACGTCTCGTTGCCATTGTCATCCCAAAGCTGATCGTCACCACTTCCTCCACCGAGGGTATCGTCGCCATTATTTCCGCTTAAATAGTCGTTTCCAGAGTCTCCATAAATCAGGTCATCGCCATCGTTGCCGAACGCATAGTCATCGCCTTCGCCGCAGAAAAGCTGATCAGCTGCGTCTATATCACCGTCAGTAGTATTGTCAGCCCCATGAATAGCGTCGTTTCCAGCTCCTCCGTAAATCACGTCAAAGCCACCTTCACCCTGGAGCAAATCATTTCCAGCGTTGCCTATGATTACGTCGTTACCTTCTCCGCCATATAAATACCCGTCGCCGCTCCACCCGACAATGTAATCGTCTCCATCTTTGCCATAGGCAAAGTCCTCAGTGTATTGCAGCATCGCGTCGCCGCCGCCTGTCCCATCAATACCGTCACGGATCACCTTGCCTGTGCCGTTCCATTTCAGGTTCCGCCAGTTTCCTGAAATAATGTCCGTCGCGGTCATATCCAGAAACTGGCTAAACCGATAAGACTCGATACTCGCAAGCCCTGTGGAAATTGTCAGCTCGTCGATTCCAGTCAGGAAAGAAAGCTTGTTCTGGGGAAGTTTTGAGGCGTCCAGGTCTTCTGGACTTAAAGCGAGCGCAAAGTAGAGCGCGTCATTGCCTGCGCTGTCCGTAATGGTGTCAAGGCCAGATGAATAATAATACTTGTCATCGCCTTCACCACCGTCCATCACATCGTTGCCGCCCTCGCCGTCAAGCCTGTCGTCGCCCATACCGCCATAGAGAAAATCATTGCCCGCCCCGCCGATCAGGCGATCATTGCCGGCATTCCCATTGAGCGTGTCGTTGCCAAAGTCCCCGATAAAAGACTCCGAACCGCTCCCGCCCTGAAAAATGTCGTCGCCGGACAATCCTGCGAAATCTGCATCGCTGGCAGACCCGACAATCGTGTCTCCCCGGTTCGTTCCGTAGACCTGACCTGAATATGTGTGCGCAGAATAATCCAGTCTGCTGAAATCGATCTCCCAACCATTACCGTGAACCTCCCAGTATGCCATGTCCGTGGCGTATTTTTGCTGGGTGCCTGTAAATTGGCGGATTTCCGCTCTGTTATTCTCAACCGTAATGCTGCCTAGCGTCCCGACGGTTATCTTGAGGTCGTACGTGAAAGTCTGAGTATCCGTGCTTGAATTGTAGGACACGTTCCGCGTATTGATTTCCTCGACGGAAACCGCGCCTGCCGTTACGCTGTAAGTAACAAAGATGTCTGAACCATTCGTATATCTCGAATGCCGGAGCACGTCGTTTCCACCCGAGTAAATATAAGCGGCAGCGGGAGCGCCTGACACGTCATCATTTCCCGTTCCGGAAAAGAGTACGGCGGACGCTATGTTTCCGATGGTGCCGAGTGAATAGGTGTCTCCAAAATTTGTGCCGTAGAGAACTTTAGCGTTTATCAAGGTGTCGGTTGGACCGCTTCCGCTGGACAGGCGCGCGCTGCCTGTCGCCGGACTTCCCGTCGCTCCGTATTGAAGACCTGGAAGCGAGAAAGACATCGCCCCGGTGGCGCTGCTGTAATCGATCGCCAAGGTGCTGCCTACAACACTTGAGCCCAAGATGCCGCTATCGACGTAGGCTTTTGCCTCATAGGTGAAACCGGTCGGGTTGCCGGTACGAATGTCCGAATGAGCGTACCCGGCTGTGATCAGGCGCTCCATCCCTGAAAACCCGACGACTCCGGCGGATGAGCTCCACTCCCGGGCTGCTGCCAGCATATCCACGTAGGACTGACCAGACTGAGACACCGTCAGGGCATCGATCCCGCCGCTGTTTGCCGCTCCGTCTATGAAGGTCCGGCCCTGGCCGTTGGCGAAGAAGCTGTCGGCGTACCCGGTGCCGAGGACGTTCTCGACACTGAACAGAGTGTCATCGCCGCCCAGGCCCGCCGCGCCGATATTCACTTTCACACCAGCCGTGAAGGCCGAGTAGTTGACACTATCCGAACCGGTGCCGCCGTGAACGATGTCCTTGCCCGCGGACCCTATGATGTCGTCGTTTCCACCGCCGGCCAGGATGAGGTCGCTGCCCGCCGTGCCCTTGAACCCGGCGAAGCCGCCTTGTTCGCCGACAATCATGGTGGCCTTGCCCGCGGCCGTCGGCTCGGTTGGCAGAAGCGGGTTGCCGTTGCCGACCGTGGCGAACACCACGCGCTCGACGACGTTGGTCGTGCCGTCGCCCCACATTTGCTGCATCGCGTCCCGTACGGGGGTGGCGTTCCCTGTCTCGGTCAAGAGATTGCCCACCAGGTCCGCCCGTGCGGGCATGTTTGGCATCACGCCGCCGTTGACCGGCTTCCACAGCGCCTCGCTGAAATTAACCGTGAGCGCGCTGCCGGCGGGATCGAGCGACAGCACGCCCTGCGTGGCGGTCGTGCTGTCAGATTGAAGGATCTTATTGAGCGCCAGCGTGCCCGCGAACTGGACGAACGCCTTGCTGATGTCCGTCGCATGGGCCACGAGAGTCTGCGACACGTTGGCGTTCTGCAGAACCCTCCCCAGATTGTTGGCGTCGTCGTACAGCGCCCGGATACCCGTGTCGCCGAACACCCGCGTCCCTTCATCGATGGCGGAGTAGGCGATGGTGGTTCGTACAATGCCCGAATAATCGTGTTTTTCTAACGCTGCACCGGGCGTCGTCGCATAGTTGCCGAATCCAGCAGCGAAGGTATCATCGTACATCACAGGCCAGAAGTATTGGGCAGCGGTCTTCCAGTCGGTTCCAACTCCTGCCGTTTTGTCGGCGTACACTCGCATGACGAGCGTCGCCATGCTGTGCGCTGCGATCCCGTCTGAACCTTCGACAAGATCGACAGTATCACCTAAAGACAGCTTCTCCTTGGGCGTAGCTTGCAGTAACCTGTTTGCCTCGAGACAATCGTCTTCGACATAAACCCTCCTCCACCCGGCAACGCTCTTTGCCCCCGGGGTAAGGTTGCCATAGACGAGTTGTTTAAGGTCCGCGTTATACCGTGCGTCACCGGGGTTTCGCGTATAGTCTTCGGTGTGGAGGGCCGCCGCTTCGAACGCCATATTGTCGAAAAGCAGGCCCGATTTGCCGTATACAGCGCCGACAAGTCCAGCGAGTCCGCCGCCAAGAGAATGTCCTGTGGTCGAAATGTTGACAGTACGCGGATCGACGGTCGCGCCCCCGTTCAAGGCTGAAGCGACCGAATTATAAAATTGAAACGCAAGAGCGGCCTGCGTGCCTTCCGGGCTTCCGAACCCCACCCCGTAACCGTTCCACAAGTCGATATTCGCATTGCCCCAAGCGATTTCCTCGTCCGTCCCGCGATAGGAAATCACCGTCTCGCCGTTGTAGCTGTAGGCGATGCCGTAGAAGCCCGCAGTTACGCCAGGATCGCCAGGACGAAACTCACTTTGTTGAGTTACGATGGCGTTTCCTATACGCGTCCCAACGACGGTATTGCCTTCACCAAACTTTATTCCTTCATTGTAGCCACGATTATAGGAATCCATTGCCAGAATGGCTTTGAATAGGGTGCTATCCATTATTCATCCCTCCGTGTTGAAAACGCGCCTGCGCTGAGGCTATTAGCTAGTGGAAGCGTAGAGTTTATGGTGTTGAATCGCTGGCCATCGAACATCTGGCCATAGTATTGAGACAGCCAAGGCAATTTGTTCTGGATTCCCCATGTCACGGGATCGTTAACCATTTCGATCGTGATTTCTTTAAGCTTAACGCCTCTTCCAAATAGTTCTTCGAAGTGATCCGCCTTCACGAAAAATTCTTCTTTAATACACGTGCCGTTCTCGTCCTTTTCGCGGCACCAATCCGTTTCGATGACGCGCTCGACCGTCTTGGGATCGCTGATGTCCTTGAAAGTAACCAACATTGGGTATTGCTTTGGTGTCAGCGTGGCCTTGGCGTCCTTCAGGTTGCTGAAGTATTTGATGCCATCGGGCGTCGTGCCGCCGCTGGTCCAGCCAAAGGCGCTGAACACGGTCAAATAGTCGTCATAGCTGATCAGCGCGAACAGCACTCCTCGCTGCCCCAGATCGACGGCGACCGCTTCGCCTTTCGACTGCACAGAAGGCAGGCTCTCCGGCGTCAGGGCGATCCCCCTGCGCACCGTGACCTCCCGCACCGCCGACCCTGTTTTGAGTCCTTCCGGCGTCTCCACTGCCACCGTCATCCGGTACCGCCAGGTCCCGGATGGAAACATTTGGCTGCAGGCCACGCTGGTTGCAGCTAAAATACCGGCAAACATGAGTGCAATCGTCAAAAACTTATGCGCCATGAAACGTACAACCTCGCAATGAATGCCTATAATCTCCCAATGATAAGGAGCATAAAACCATAAAACAGTATTTGCCGTAAATAAAAATCCACAGTCTCAGTGTATGTTCCGTGCGTAAACCGATTTATTTGGCTTCTGTTTCTGCTTCTGTCTTGTGCTACGACACGTTATAGAGGCTATGCTTATCGATCCGCATCTTGCGAGGTAAAAAGGCCAGGCCCGTGCCGGACCGGAGCGTATGTTTACTGATCGCTTCGGCGAGGCGGGCATCGTCGTCCGCACTCTTCTCTCCCTTTCCACGGGCTCCGGCCTCTCATGCCAGCCATGACTGAAGTCGTCCGGGCGTCCGGTCTGTCGCACAGCAATGGCCAGCCGCACCAGCCTCCACCTGCGGGCCGAACCTTTTGCAAGCGCCTATAATAAGCAAAATTTATGGTCGGTCAGAGGTCCCGATCAAAGTCTTTGTCGCGGTTCCTTCCCCGCGGCCTGCGGGGCCGGGGCGGTTTTGGCGTCGGGGTGATCGGCGGCTTCGGACCGTCGGATGAGGCGCTGTCCTCGCCGCCGTAATTCCCGCGGTGCGTGGCGGCGTGCTCGAAGTCGCCCTCTAAGTTCACGTCCGTGATGACCCGGCGTTTGGACGCCCGGTAGTCGGCGAGCGTCCGGTGCGGGTTTGGGGCCTTGTCCGCCTCTCCTGAACCCTCAACGCGTCCCCGCTCTGCCGCGTGTTCAAAATCACCCTGTAGATTGACGTCCGTCACCACGCGCCGCCCGGTGACGCGGCGCAAGCGGCGTTCCTTTTCCGCGCTTCCCGGAGCCTTCGAGGCTTCGCCCCCGGCGGCTGCCGGGCCTGCTGCGGCACGGGAAAACTCTGCCTTGAGATCGATCGCCTGGGCGGCCGATTTTCGCGCAGCGGCGCGCTCCGCCAGTTCGCGGGCAAGCGTTGAGGTGTAGGGGTTCGTCACCCGCCGCGCTTTCTTCGGCGTGTCCGTCTTCGCCTTCACAGGGGGCATCCGGTGGTCGTGACGGCGACGCTCCTCGATCCGCCGCTGTTTCAGCATGGCGGTTTCAAGCGAGCGGCATTCCCGCTGCTCGATCTGGTCGAGTGCCCGCAAGTTCCGGTTTACGTCCGCCGCCTGCACCTGTTGAGCGCGGCGCAGCGCGAGCCGCTCCTGACCCTGGCGGTCGAGGAGCTGCTTCCTTTCCGCCAGGAACGCCTCGAACCGCTTGCGGTCGCGGTACTTGTGCAGCTTCCTGGTCATCAGCGCGACGCCGGTGATACGCCCGAGAAACGCGGCAAGGCCTGTGGGCCGATGCTGCGCCCGCTCGATCTTCCGCCGTTTCATCTCGTCGAGATAAGCGGCACGCAGTGCGGAGCGCTGCTGCTTCTGCTGAGCCGAAAGCTCGACCCGCTCCCGCGCCTGCCGGACCTTCAGCTCGGCGGCGTCTTTTTCAACACCACGGAGGCGCTGCGCCTGCTGCGCTTTCAGCTTGTCCAGCTCGTCGGTTTTGGCCTTCGCCTTGTTGAAGTCCTCGATGGCCCGGCGGTGCTGCGCGATCATGGCCTGCGCCTCCTCGACCGACGGCAGGCTCTCCGGCGGGAATTCCGTTTCGAGGAAGGCACGGATGTCTTTCGTGCGGACGGTCTTGTCGTCGATCAGTTTGGGAAGGGCGTTCACTTCCCCGTACACATCGACCAGCACGTAAGGGCGCTTGCCGGTGGCCAGCACATAGCCCAACTCCTCCAGCGCCCGGACGAACGCCTTGGGACTATCGGACGCCCGCCAGGCCTGCGTCACGTGCAGCATCCGCTCTTCTTTGGAGAGGCCCGTCGCGGCTTCCTGCGCCCGCTCGTAGAGGCTCTGCTGCCCGCCCTTCTGCTTATCACCACGATCCCGGAAATATCCGTCCGGGAGCCGCAGGCCATGGTCGCGGGCGAACTCTCGCGTGACCATCATCAGCTTTTCATGGTCGAAGGCGAGGTGCCGGGCCGTGCCTTTTTCGGCGTCGATCCGCGACCAGACGACGTGGCAGTGCTGCCGCCCGTGCTTCTCGTGAAAGATCACGGCGCGCGGCTGCCCGGCGAGGCCAAGACGCTCCTCAACGCGGCCCACATAATCGAGATACTGCTCGCGGGTCAGGCGTCCCTGCGCCGGGTCCGGGTTGATGGACAGGCTGTAGAGGTAATTGCGGCAGCGCGTGAGGCCGTGCGCCACCGCCTCCCATTCGGCGAACGCGCCGTGCAGGTCGCGGGCGACGGACCCGCGCACCTGCGCCACCTCCAGCGTCTCGTTGTCGTGGGCGTTCAGGAGGTGGGTGGCGAGGTCCTGTCCCAAAGCGCGCTGGCTGCCGAAGGGGATCATGGACGCCGCCCCATCAGCGCAAGCAGCGCGGCGCGGATTTGCGCGAGGTCGTCCAAGGCCGATTTGAGATCGGGCGGGCATTCGCTTGCATCTGCAAGCGACATGTCGTGTAGCCGGTCGGCGATCCTGCCCGCGTCCTGGAGCAGCCGGGCAAGAATCAAGCGCTCGTCTTGTGCGCGGCGAGATTTGCTGCCCAGGACGCCTTTGGTGATGAACGCATTCATGCTCAGGCCGGAGTCTTCGAAGCGCCGATAGAACTCCTCCCGCAGCGCCTTGGGCGGGCGGTAGGAGATCGGCGCGTCGCGCCTATGGGCGGTCTTCTCCGGCATGACAGTGGTTATCGTTCATCGGCTTTGCCGCCTGCCTCGCCCGGTCCTCGCGGCGGGGCATAACGGGGGACCGGGGCCTCCCCGGTCGATGGGTTCCAAGGGAGAGCCGACATCTCCATTGGCCGAAGCCGGTGTCGGAACACCGGTCCGGGGTCCAGGGCGCGGACAGCAGCCCGGTCGATGGGGGTCCAGGGGGAGAGCGAAGTCTCCTCCCTGGCTGCATCGGCCATGCCGATGCAGGCGATGGGGGCGCGCCGCCCGCATCGCTCAGCCGGGCCTGCGGTCGATCCGCGGCACGGCTGATCAATCCCCCGGCGCAAAGCATCCATCAAGGATGGTTTCGCCCTGGGGATTGCCCGAGGGGGGTCCGCGGGGGAGTGGGAAACTCCCCCCGCAAGGTGCGCGTGGTACTACCCACGCACACCTTGTACAAAACTGTACCGCGGGCCTTAAGCCCATAGATTCATTATGGGGAAGCGATGGTAAACGCAGCCTGAATTTTACGCTGCATTTGTGTTGTATTGTTTGTAATGGAGATTTGAACGCCTGCCAAGAGGACGAGGCTGCCGCGAGGAATCCGGTGCGCAAGTCCTGTCACGATCCACGCCAGTTACACCCTTCATGGAAAGGATATGGACATGGCGCGGATCGGTGAGTTTGTGGCCACGGACAACGGCTACAAAGGACAGGTGCGGACGATGGAGATGCGATTCGACGTGCAGCTCGTTCGCATTGCGGACGCGAAAGCGGAAGGCCCTCATTACCAGGCGGTCTCGGCCAACGGCGCGGATATCGGCGCGGCGTGGGACCGCAAGAGTCAGAGCGGGGGCGAACCTTACCTCCGGGTCAATCTGGATGACCCCTCGATGCCCCGGAAAATCCAGGCCAACCTCGTCAATGAGGCCGAAGGTAAAATGGGCCTGATGTGGCAGCGCCCGAACCGGCAGGTAAGCCGGGACCGGGAGGACGCGTTAGAAAACGAAGCCTCCCGGTAAGGTATTTCGAGGTCCCAGACGGGACGTAAGGACGGCGGGAGCGGCGAAAGTCGCGCCCGCCGATCTTTTGTGCGCTACCGCTCCCGGTCCCGGTCGCGGTCCTTGGTCATCCGGGTGACGGCGCGAGGCTTCTTTCGGGCCGGTTCCTGTCCGCGGCGTTTCAGCTCCAGTCCCTGCGCTCTCGCCTGCTGCAGTTCCTTCCTCATCAACAGCCGGGCCATCGCCGGGTCGCGGCCATAAACTCCGGCGAGTTCCGACGCCAGCCGTCCCTGCCGGTCGCGGGCCAGATGATCGCATTTTCCTGAGGCAAAAAGGACGCGCATGGCGGGCCTTGCACCTTGCGCGGCCGTCAAGTGCAGCGCCGCGGCTCCGGTTTCCCGGTCCCTTGCATTGACGGATGCTCCGTCCTCGATCGCGCGCTTCATCGTTTCCGCATCGGCATTGCGTGCGGCGTGCAGGAGCGCGTCATCCTTGCTCCCGTCCTTGCTCGTGGGCTTGCCGGGGGGTGGCATCTCACACCCGCTCGAAGACGTGGATGCTGGCCGCCATCCGGGCGGCAATCGCGGCCCGCAGGTCGTTGACCTGCCAGCCGCTCTCGCCCAATTCGGGGGGATAATCGTGCCGCAGCAGGATCAGGCGGCCGGGCGGCGTGTCGCTCCACAAGTCTGCCTCTGCCGCCAGCACCCAGTAATGATTGCGCCCGTAGGGCAGGTCTTTCAGGAAAAACAGCAGGCTGTCCTCGGGCGTCAGGACCGACCACCCCACGGCCTCGCGGTGCGCCTTGTGGCGGCCGTGCGCCTCGTCCTCGTAGAGGTCGGCGCTCTCGCGGACGAGCACGGTCCCGTCCTCGGGGCGGAGCTGAAGCCGCAGAAGGGTGGCGAAGGTCGCGCCGTCGGTCGCGGTCACGGCCCGGTAGGTTCCCTCCAGCGAAGGCGGCGGGCGGACCGGCTCGGCGTCGAACTCCTGCCGCAGGAACTGCGATAGCCGGACGCAGGCCTGCCACGCGAAATCGTCCTCCTTCAGTTCTTTGCGCGACAACGCATCGATCTCGGGATGGGTGAGGAACGCGACGATCGCCTCCAGATTTTGCTCGGAGGGAATGCGGGTGCGGGCCGGGTCCTTCTTGCTCACGCCCTCGACGAACTGGCGCAGCACTTCCGCGCCCATGGCCACGTTCGTATAGGCCTCGATGTCGCCGGACAGCTCCAGCCAGGTGAGACTCGAACGGCTGCGCCCGCGCGTGAAGGCGCGGTAGGCGCGGAGAGCCGCCCGCAGCTTTTCGATGCGAAGATCGTCACCGGACAGGAAAGCCGCCGGGCTTACCGCCTCATTCATCAGGGCTCCCGGCCCTTGTCCTTTTCACGGTTGAAGGCGCGGGCAAGCTGCGTGACGCGGCGCGGCTTCTTGCCGTCCCGCTCGCCCCCTTCCTTGCGCTCTGCGACCCTGCGGGCCTCATCCTCGCTCTGCCCTTGGCGGACCTGATCGTCCACGGCTCTTCTGATCACGCCCCTGGGCCTGTAGTGCAGGCCTGGCGCTTCCGTCCTGCCTTGTTGCTTCTCCTGTTCCCGGGGCGGCGCAGCCGGAGGTGCCTTTCCATCGCGCGCGTCTTCAAAGGCGCGCTTCAGGTCCGGCGCGTTCCCGAACGGCTCGTCCTTGTCTGGCATGGCATCTTCCCTGCCGGTTGCCGCCACGGCCACGGCCGTTGCCTTGGCTCAGGTATAGATGGGCCTTCCGGCCGCGACGGTGATCCCGATCACGCGGGAAGAAATTGCGCGCTGATATACTTGTGGAACCTCCCAATCGGGTATCCACAGGGGTCGGAAGGGCGGCTTGGCAGGCGAGTTCGTCGAACACTTCCCGCGCGGCATCGGCGATCCGGACGGCGATATTCCGGCGCTGATGCGCTGGGCGCGGGCGAGCGACATCCCGGACAAATACGCCTACCGCGACGGGCACATCTTTCTGGGACGCGCCGCCGACGGGCGGCTCGTCGGCATCGACGACAACCGCCATCATGCGGTGATCGCCGGAAGCCGCGCCGGAAAGAACCTCACGGTCATCTGGCCGAACCTGTGCCTTTACCCCGGAAGCTGCATCTGCCTCGATCCCAAGGGCGAGAACGCGGCCCTCACGGCGGCGCGGCGTGGCAAGGGCTCGGCGTACTGCGAGGGAATGGGCCAGCGGGTCTACATCCTCGATCCGTTCGGCACCGTGCCCAATCACAGCACTGCCAGCTTCAATCCTCTCGACATTGTCGAGGTCGAAACGGAAGCCGGGCGCAGGCTGGCCACCGACAACGCCGCGATGCTCGCGGACGCCATCGTCATGCGCGGTAACGAAAAGGACCCGCATTGGGACGAGTCCGCCCGCCAGTTGATCTCCGCCCTCATCCTGCATGTGGCGACGACGGAGCCTCCGGCCCGTCGCAACCTCGTGCGGGTTTACGAGCTGCTGACGCAGGGCGATACCTGCGCCGCGGAAGAGCTGAGCAGCGAGGATGAAAAGCTCTCCGATCCGCTGCTCGCGCTGCTGGCCCGCATGGAAGACAACGAAGCGTTCGGCGGGGCGATCTCCGGCATGGCGGTGCGCCTGGCCAGCATGGGCGCGACCGAGCGCGGCAGTGTGCTCAGTACCGCCAGTCGCAACACGCGCTTTTTAGAGAGCCCGCCGATGCAGGACGTGCTGAAGAGTACGTCCGAAGGGCTGAAGCTCGAAGCGCTTAAATCCGCGCCGGAAGGCATGACGATTTACCTCTGCCTTCCCGCCTCGCGGATGGCCACGCACCAGCGCTGGATGCGGATCATGATCGCGCTCTCGCTCGCCGCGATGGAGCGCGAGCGGACACCCGCCCGCCACCCCGTGCTGTTCCTGTTAGACGAGATGCCCACGCTCGGGGCGATGGATGCGATTTCGACAGCCGCGGGGCTGATGGCCGGGTACGGGGTCAAGCTGCTGTTCGTGATGCAGGACCTCAGCCAGCTCCAGCATTTGTACGAGAAGACCTGGGAGACGTTTCTCGGGAACGCCGGGTGCCTGCAGTTTTTCGGCAACACGGACATAACGACGCTGGATCATATCGGCCGCAGGCTCGGGCAGACCAAGGTGATCGAGGTCAGCGAGTCCGAGACCACGGGGCAGCGCGGCTCCAGCGCGAGCTATTCTTCCAAGGTGGTCGAACTCCTGCAGCCAGCCGAAGCGCGCTACCTCTTCTCGCGCGAGAGGGGAAACCAGCTTGTCCTGATCGCCGACGAACTGCCGTGGGCGCTGGAGCGCGTCCCGCATCTCGATCCGTTTTTCCACGGCAAGCGCGACTGGGCGCAAGGTTACGGCGATGCCCCGCCAACGCTCGAAAACTTACGCCGCCGCACCGTCGAAGAGCCGAAGAAGCGGGGGTGGTTCCGGTGATCGTCAAGGCCTGGCGCGCCAGCAAGTTCGTCCTATTCTGCGCGGTCTTTATCGCTCCCGCGTTCCTGGGGTGCCTGTGGCTGCTGCTGAGCGATCTCGGCGGGCCGCTCGCGCCGCGCGGCGGCCTCTTCTGGATGTTCAGCGCGATCGCCGCGCCGTGGATATTGCTGGGCGCGAGCATCATCCTGCTCGTCAACGCCGGGGTTCGGTATGTCCTGCACCGGGCGGTGCGTGAGCACCGGCGGACCGAACGCGTTCTCGGGATCAGCCTGCCCGCTCCCGGATTCATCCGGGAGTATGTGCTGGTCGGCGGCGTCTCGCTGGTTCTTTCGCTGCTCATCATCGCCCCGCGCTACCTGCCCTCGGGGGTCTTGATCCACGAGTCCGAAGAGGTCGCCAACGTGCACGTCCCCGGCTCGGACCGCTGGGAAAACGGCAAGTTCGTCAGCGACACCGCGCCGGGGCGGGTCCTGCACTGCACTTACATCACCTTCAGGGGCCTGCGCTGGTACAACGGACCGGCAGACCGGCAATTTCCGGTCTGCTCGTATTTCTATCAGGAATAGGGGGTTTCATGCGCGCCGCCGTCTTTCTCGCCGTTCTCGCGCTGCTCGTGAGCCTTGGCGCTGGCCGCGAGGCGCACGCCTTGACCGCCGACTGTTTAGAGGCGGACCCGAAGAATTTCGACGAGGTCTATGCCTGCATGTCCTCGTTCCGCGGCTCGCGGGGCGAGAACATGTTCGTGAACAACATCGCCACGAACGACTGCATGTCGGTGCGCAAGCAGTACCGGACCGCGCTCTACGCCTCGATGCAGCAGGAGCCGATGCCGACGAACAAGGCCGAGGCGAACCGGCGGCTCGCGCGGCTGAATGCGATTATGAAGGATGAGAGCCTCGCACCGTCCTGCGAGATTCTCGCCCGCGCCTCGAAGGAAATGACGGGCGCGACGCCCTTCTGGGGCGGGTGCCTGGGGTTCGGCAGCGTGCCGCAGGAGCAGCACCTCAAATCCTGCCTTGAGACGTTTGTTCCCGGCTACTACGGGCGCGAGCGCAAAACCGAGAGCCTGCAGGGTTGCGGCGACGTGCTGAACAATTACGAGGCTGGCCTCAAGGCGGCGAGCCTCGATCAGAAGCTCCCCAAAGCTTACGTCCGTCCCGACTGCACGGTGGCGGCGGACTACCTTGCCTCGCTCAAGCCCAAGCCCGCAGCGGAAGCGCAAGCCCGGCCGAAGTGGGAGCCGTGCATGGATTACGATCCGGGCAATGCCCTCCCGCATGTCCGGAAGTGCCTTGGCCTCGCCGAAAAAATCCCTGCAGGCGCGTTCCTGTCGCTCACCAACTGCCAGAGCGTTCGCGCCGCGTATGAGAGCGGCCTGCAGAAGGCCTATGCGCGCCTGCCCGATACTTACGTGATCCTGCCGTGCTCGGTGGCGGACGTGATCGTTGCCGATGTGCAGGCGGAAAAGGCCCGCATCGAGGACGAGCGCCGCCGCGCCGACATCGAGCGAATGCGGGCAGAGGCCCTCCGCCAGGCCAACGTCCCCGCGCCGGACCGCGGCTTCTTCTCCGGCGCGACCATCACATGGGTGGTCCTCGGCGGAATCGTTCTCGCCCTCGTGCTGGCGGGGTGGATGCTGCTGAAACGCCGCGTCCGGCAGGGATGAACCGGATGCCGGACCCTGACAGCAAGCGCCACGTCTGCCTTCAGGTCAGCCTCTCGCAGGAGGAGGTCGAGGCCGTCTTGCGCTGGGCGAGCGAGGCCGGGTGCCCGGACATCGAAAGCTACTTTGCGCAGCTTCTGCAAGAGACCGTTGCCGGCAAGATCAGGTATGAGGCATGGGAGAAAGACCATCGTGACGGCAAAGTCGATTTTGACGACCAACTTCCATTTTAGACTGGAATAAAACGGGCGGGGATCAGGGGCGGACGCGTCCGCGCGTCCGGGGCTGAAAACGAAACGGACTCGCCCCGGCCCCGGCACCGGGGTGCCGGGGCCGCGAATTTCGCCCTTTCAGAACAAGGCAAGCTGCCGGTCGGCGGGGTCGCGGATGCGGTAGACTTCCCGCGCCTTGGCGATTGAATGCTTGCCTGCGAATACCGGCTTCGCCGTGTGGATGTTCTGCACGTCCCAGCTTGCCCATATCCGCAGGCCTGCCCCGTTCTGGCTGATCGACAGGCTATCGGGACCGCTGCTTCCGCCCTGCCCAAGCTCGAAAGCCAGCGCCTCGGCAAGCTCCTCGTCGGTCATCCCCTTGGCCGCGCGGTCCCGCCATCTTTGGGCCGCGCCCGACATGCCGCCGGTGGCTTTCAGGAACGCGTAAGTCTTTTCCTCTTCGGTGAGGACAAGGGGTTTCGGCGGGGGCGTGTTTTCCAGGTCGTCGGACCACACGCCCTGCGCCTTCATCATCTCCTTCAATTCGGGGTACTCGCGCACCGTTTCCATCAGCAGGGCCATCACCTGCGCTCCGTCGCCCATCTCGAAACAATCGTCGAACGCGCGGTTGTATTCACCGGAGCAGCGTCCGCCCCGGATCAGCAGGGCGGCGCGGTTCGCCCGCCCCCGTGTCGTCTTCGGGCGGCTCGCGTACAGGCGGTCGTATTCGGCTTCTGATATCATGGGGTTTCCTCCTTCTGGTTGTTGTTGGTGATCAGGGTAAACAGCGACGGCTCGGCATAGCGCCCGGCGGCGGTCTTCTCCGGGCGCGGCCTGCAATCCTCCTTGAGGGCGAACAGGGCGAGTTGTTCGGCCTTGCGGTCCGTCTCGATCTGCGCCTTGCGCAGGGCGAGGATGTCGCGCCACAGATAGCGCCTGCCCTCGATCATGATGGTTGCGGATTTCTTCATGGCGGCACCTGCCGGAGAAGGGGCCGCCCCCGCCTTCGCGGGGGCAGGCTCCTCACGCCGCGGCCTTCTCCTCCTCCTCCTCCGGCTGGCCCTCGATTTGTTCCGCCTTGGGCTGCAACGAATGCAGGAAGTCGGCGGCCTTCTGGGCATGGGCGGCGGCGCTGAATATCGCCCGCTTGTCCTCTTTCAGGACCTTGAGCCACCCGGCGATATAGGGCGCGTGGTCCTCCCGGATTTGGGGCCGTAATTCGAGGTCGGCGCACAAGAAAGCCGCGCCAAGCTCGGCGCATAGCTCCTCCATCGCGTAGCCTTCATCGCCCCACCGTTTCCGGCCAAAATCCCGGTCAAGGCGCTTCTCGTGCCTCGTCCAGTGGGTGCACTCGTGGGCCAGCGTGGCGTAATAGGCGGCGGCGTCGCGGAAGCTCTCGAAGTCCGGCATCTGCACGAAATCCGGACCGGGCGCAAAGTAAGCGGCGTTGCCCCCGTGCCGAACTTCCGCCCCCGTATTGGCGAAAAACTCCTCCGCGTGCGCGATCCGCTCATCCGGATTCCGGCGCGGTTCCTTCTTCGCGGTGAAGTGGGCGGGGAGTCCCTCGATCTGCTCCACGTTAAAAACCGTGTAGCCCTTCATGAACGGGATTTCGCGGGTCTCTTCCTGCCCGTTCTCGCCTTCCTCCTTGCGGGTGATGGTGTTGGCGTAAACGACCAGCGAACCTTTCTCGCCCTTCTTCACATGGGCCCCCAGTTCCTTCGCCTGCCGGAAGGTCATCCAGATGGGCGCGGAAAAACCTTTCTCCATCGAGGCGACCCAGAGCATCAGCACGTTGATTCCGCCGTACGGGATTCCGTTACCGCGCAAGGGCCGCGACACGGGACCGGCGACATGGGCGGCGTCCCATGGCTTCATCCACGGCAAAACGCCCTTTTCAAGCTCGGCCACGATCTGCCCGGTGATCCGGCTGTAAACATCTGCACTCATTGACTTTCTCCTTCCTAGAAAAGCGGGTTGCGCATGCAAACCGGCTAGGCGAGCGCCAATGAGCGGGGTACGGGCCGTCACAGGCCGGAGGCGGGGTCGAGGGGGATCACCCGATCTGCAGCGACCATCGGGAGTGAAGATCGGGGATACGCCCCGCCGCAGCCCGTCAGGGTTGCCTTGACGGCCCTGGGGCCGCAGGCCCGAAAAGGAGATGAACGTCAGCCGCAGGCTGGCCGTGTGCCTTCGCGCGAGGGATCGTCACCGGATGGCGGAGACCCGGCGAAGGCGGGGCTCCGGGAGCCTGACCACGCGGCAGTGGTCAGGGGAGTAGAGCCCGGTGTGGTGTCAGCCGCACGCGCCCCCAAAAAACTTGAGCGAATCGGTGCCGAGCCGCCGGATCAGGCGATCGGGATAGGACCGGCCACCTTGAGATATGAATTGCGGGTCATCCGCCCGTTCCGCGCCCGGCATGGTCGGTTCATCGTTCCGGCCAGCGAGCATTGACCGCAGTTCGAACAGGCGTCTGGACCTCGGCAGGCGCAGAGCGGATATAGCCCAGGGCGGGGTTAAGCTTCGGCGCACCGAGCGTTTCGAGATAGCGGATCGCGGCTTTCACCGAGAACGGCCCGGCTGCCTTGTCCGGCTCGCTGAAATTGCTGGCGAGCGCCGTCCATATGGCCGCATCAAACCCGTTCGCCCGCACCCAGGCCTCGATCGTGGCGACGGCCTTCGGGTGACGCTCCATCGCCCTGTCGCTTTGGTTCCCGGACGCGACATCGACAAATCCAACTCGTCCATGCGCTCGCACGTCCCTGGGCAGCTTTTCGTCCTGTGAACCCTCGCGTATCCAAAGGTTCTGAAGAGCGCCATTGAGATCGCCAATGGCGCTGAAGGCGGAATAGGTCAAGCAGGAAGCGCCGAAGGTTTCGTCGATCACCAGCGTGAGACGCCCGTCACCCGAAACGCGGCAAAATTCAACGGGAAGGTGCGGGCCGCATGGCCTGAAGTCTTCCGCGATCGCCAGCTCTCGACGGTCCCAGATCAGCGATCCCCACGCGAGAACGGCGATCTTCATTCCTCAGAAACCTCGCTGTCACTTCCGAGACGAAATTTCAGGTCGTAGCTGACTATAAAATCCAATTCCGCATCATTGATCCCATAGAAGGGTCCAATAAGTCTATCTATTTCATCAATTGTTTGTTTGCATTTTTGAATCTTGAACGACTGAGTTTCTGTGCGCCCCGTCGACTTTTGCTCCCGCACCAGCATGTTGCTATTTTGATTTAATTCTCTCAGATACTTCTCCCCCGCTTTCCTAACTTCAGGGCTGTCGAGGGCTGACAACGGAACTGGAAAAGACTGTATGTCTGCTGGGTTCAGATCACGCAGGTTCGACGAAATCGTATACCACCACCAAAATAGGCTACTGCTGAGGATGCCTATCATCGGTTTAATATGCTCGTGACGTGCCACGGAAAAATGGGTTTCGCGACTACTGCTGCCGGGTATGCCGTTTACGTTGAATGCCGGAGCGAAATCTGTAAAAACCTTCCAGTACAATCCACCTGTTGTCCGATAATATATCCAGTTGTCCGAACGAGAGACAAAATGGCTTATCTTTGTATTTATGCTTATGATTTTATCAAGAACAGATCGCTCGATATCGTGGCCCAACTTCGGCACCCAGAAAAACTTACGCTTGCGCGGAACGTCAACATAGGACATACGCTGAACCAGACCATCACGGTTTTCGCTGGTCCATTTCTGGTAGCTGGTAGAGGAAGTACTTCCAGCATTGCTCGGCGTGACAATGAATATTGTAAGAGCCCGATTAACTGCATCAAAAAGCTTTGCCGGTCTCCAAGCAAAATTCGCATACCAAGCATTTCGGCTTGATTCGAGCATGTCCTGAATACAGCGCATTCGTTGAGTTGACGTCAGCGAAAGTGGAACGATCATGCTCATCGCTCCCGTGGGCTTCATCAACTGAAGACTTCGCTCTATGCACATTGCATGGATCGCGTTTCCATCGAGCGATTTGAACTCTTGCGGGCGATAATCAACCTCACGAAGCTCCAAATACGGTGGGTTGCCGACTATGACATCAAACCCGCCGCTGTGCATGATGCCGTGAAATTCGATGAACCAGTGAAACGGCTCGTGCGACTTCAGCCACTTGGCATATATCGCACCATTCGTCGCGCTCACACCGTAACCGGCCGCCAGATGTCGGTTGAGCTCAGCTTCGAGATTTTTCAGGCGTTGGCGCAACGCTAACTTGTCCTCGGCAGGCACTGAACCGTCGCCTTCGATTTGCCGCGCCCGAAATGCATTGAAGGTCTGTTGAAGGTCCGCCGCGCTCTTTGTTATCGTCTCCAGAGAATTATCGAGATCGAGCTTGCTCGTAAGCGCCTTTTTCACATCAGCATAAGTCGCGTAGCCGACCAGTGTGTTGCCGGCGCGTATGTTGAAGTCGATATCCGGCAGCGGTTCAATGCCGAGGTTTTCGTGCTTCTGGTCAGGATCGACCTGCGCGGCAAGCTTCAGGAACAGGCGAAGCTTACATATCTCGACCGCCTCTTCCATGATATCAACGCCGTAGAGGTTGTTCAGAATGATGCTTTTTAGCGCGAAATAACGCGCGTTCGGGTGTGCGCCAACCTTCGCCAGCGTCGTCTTAAAGTCTTCGAACCTTTTTGGCGTATGGCCTTCGGATGACCTCTCAAGATCGGCGACAAAAGCCTCCATCCGGTCGAGGCAGGTCTCGTAGAGGGGTTCGAGAATGTTGAGCGCGGCGAACAGGAACGCGCCTGAGCCGCAAGTTGGATCAAGAACAGTCACACCCTCAATCGCCTTCCAGAACGCACGCAGCAGGTCCGGCCCTTCGCAGCGCTCGATCACATCCTGGGCGAATTGCCGGATATCGAGATTGAGCGTGATGAGATCGTTGATCTCACGGACTTCACCCGCGGCCAGTTTTGCGCGGATTTCCGTGTAGCGGGCGCGACGGGCCACGACCTCGCGCCAGATTTCCGTCGGCAAGCCGAATTCGCCCGATGCCGTGCGGTTCCATTGCGTGCGCGCCGAAACGTCCGATATGCCCGCCGCGATCTCGGACGGAAGCGGATGTTCGGCGCCATGCTTTACCGCGGTGTAGATGTACCGGTCGGGATCGTCGCAGAGATGATCCCAGATCGTCGGGCCGCCCGGATTCTCGAAGGCCACCTTGCATTTGGCCTTCGCGGCATCGAACAGGAAAGGGATCACCGTATTTTTCGAAATATATTCGGTGATGTCCTCCTTGGTGTAGTAGGCCCCCATCTGCTTCTGGTTGATATACTTCTCGAAGATGTAGCCGAGAACGTCCGGGTTGATCTCGTTGTCGTTGCGCAGCGGGCGTTCGTCGAGATGCCATTGATAACGGTCGAAATAGGCGAAGATGCGCGTAAAGGCCTCATCCGGTATCTTGATGTCGGGACAGCGCTCCTCAATCGTGTGCTTCTCGAACAGGCCTCCGTTCAGATAGGGAATGCGGCCGAGGAGCTTGTCGAGTTCCGGGTTCCGCTCCTTGCCGCCGAGCCCTTCATGGAACAGGCGCAGAAGGAAGTAGCGGTAGAAAGAATAAAACTTGTCCTGGCCATTTTCGCGCTGGCAGCGCGCCAGCCTGTCGCGCAGATAGTCCCGCTCGCCGTTGAGAAAGCCTTTTCGCTGCATGAAATAGATGAACATCAGGCGGTTGAGCATCAGCGAGGCATACCATTCGCGGTCGGCCACATCGGTGATACCGCTGATGAAGTCGAGGAAGGCTTTGTGTTCGGCCTTGAACTGGTCATAGAAGCGCTTGGTGACGCGCTCGACATCGAAGGCGGCGCGGGCGCGCGCCGTGACATCGACAAGCGTCAGGGTGCTCTCCTCAGCGAGCGAGAAAGCGATGGCTTGGAGCTTCTGCAAGAAGCCGCGATTGCCGGATGATGCGTACCAGAAGTGCTCGGGAACCGAAGCGGGCTTGCCCGCCTCGCGCCGTGCCCAGCACCATATCTGCTCGGCACGTTTGGCGTCGATGAAGATGACCAGGTGCTCAAGCGTCGTCTTTGCGACTTGGGTCTCGATCTTCTTTCGTGTGGCCCGATCAGGAATTTGCTGACCAGCAGGCACCTGGCAAACCCAGGCAACCATCCCGCGCTTTTCCGCAACTGCTTTCAGGCCGAACGTCGCGCCCGAGATTGCAACGGACAGGCCGGCGTTATGCCGATCCCATCCCAATTCCTCGACAAAGAGCTTCGCGAACTCAAATTGCTCCAGTAGTTTCTTGGCATTCCCGGCGTTGAAGTCCATCGCTGTCCCCTTCATCACGCCGTCAGACGCGCAAGCCCCAACGAGCAGATGATCTGCGGTTCGCCGGAGTGTTCCTCATCGTGGATCAAGCAAAGCCGATCCTCCTCGCGTAGCGCCAAGACCAACTCGGCCAATTTGTCATCGCTGATCCCGGACTTCATCTGCCGGTTTAAGGTGTCGGTCGCAGACTGGCGCAGCGGGAAGCGGTAAATTTCTTCGATGGCTTTGCCGAGCGCCGGAAGGTCGAACAGCGTTCCTTTCACCTTGTCGGCATGGCGCTTGAGCCGTTCATAGGTTCGGAAGCGGGCACCGGAGGGACGCCCCAGTTGCCCACCCACCTGTTTTTCCTCGGCGGCGATGTGCTCGACGCCTTTGGCCACCATCGCATGGTGTTCTTCCTGTCGAGGCAATGCGGGCGTATTTGGCTCGCAAGCAGCGGCTTTCAGAATCTCGAACTGCGATTGGGTGACGTTCACGCCGTCCTTGTCCACCCAGGCCAAGGCGTCGTTGCTCTGTGCCGTGCGCAGATAGACGAGCGCGCCGTTGGGTCGTCCGTCCTGAGGCGTAAATGCCTTAGTTGAGTAGACGACCGATGGAAGCTCCGGGATAGCCTTCTGTAAAGCCGGATTTGCGTCGATCGCGTTCTTCCATATCTGATAGGCGTAGGACGCGAGATCGACCTCGGTATCCGCTTCACCATCCAAAATACCGGCGTTCTCGTTGTAGAGATCGACAAGTTCTTGGCGTTCGCCTTCGTCCTCGAAGAACGCTTCGTCAGTCCCAACAACTTCGGCGTTTTCCTTCAACCGCTGGCGGACGCGCGAACGCAACTGGATCAAGCGCTCCACACCGTCAGCAGGAAGAAAGGAATAGCATAGGATTTTCTCGGCCTTCTGCCCGATGCGATCAACACGGCCCGCGCGCTGAATGAGCCTGATGATCGCCCAAGGCAGATCGTAGTTCACGAGTATCGCGCCGTCCTGAAGGTTTTGGCCTTCGCTGAGCACATCGGTGGCCACCAAGACGCGGAGTTCTTCGTCGGGCTTGATCTTATCGCGCTTATTGTTGCTGCTCGGGCTGAAGCGCCATGCAAAAGTCGTAGGGTCCGACGTTTCGCCCGACACGGCGGCGATAGACGTGAGGCCGCTGCCCTTTAACTGCCGCTCAAGGTAGCGAACTGTATCTGCGAACTGGGAGAAGATGATAATCTTCTCGTTGGGATGTTTGTTGGTGAGCAGGTCGATTAGTGAAGCGAGCTTGGTGTCCTTCTCCGGCTCCCATTGACCACATTCGTCAAGAATCTTGAGAAGCTTAGCGCTGTCGGTCGTCAAATCTTTCTTCAGTTGCGCCACGAAAAGGTCGGCACGGAGCCATTTGAAGCGCTTCTTGTATTGCCCCGCGTAGAGCCGATACGTCTCAGCCGCCCGCGCTTGGAAGGCCGCTTCGTCGCCCAGATCGAGCGCCTCGGCGTCCTGAGTAGGTTCATCCTCGTCGTCTACGAACAGTTCAGCGGCGGCGTTCTGATCGTCGATATCCTCGTCATAGTTCGCGGCGTCCAAGAGCGCGGCATCCTGAGTGCCGAGCGGCAAAGGCAGGTCGTTCTCGATAGCGTGCAGGAAGATGTAGTTCCTGAGAATGTGGCGCTCTAACGACTGTTGGAATGCCTCACCGCTGCTTTCGAGCCGCTTGAACAGGTTAGTGCGGCAAAATCCCATCAGGCGTTTTCCAGCGCGCGATAGGTCGTCGAGTTGCTTTGCCTCATTCGGCGTCGGCGGTTTGTGCGGCTTCGCCGCGACGTAATTCCCGAGGCCATAGCGCGGTAAGTGCATGAGGTTGATCGCATCTACGACCGGCGCTGCGTACAGCCTAGCGTACTGATCAGCGACATCTTTGTCGTTGATCTCGAACCGAAGTGTTCGCGGCACGCGTT
Organism: Rhodospirillales bacterium; assembly: GCA_016712595.1. Lineage (NCBI taxonomy): Bacteria > Pseudomonadati > Pseudomonadota > Alphaproteobacteria > Rhodospirillales > Rhodospirillales bacterium. The sequence continues at coordinate 1,330,308 of JADJQT010000001.1, read as the reverse complement.
CTGGGAAATAGGAACGCGAACCATCCTCGAACGTCAGGAACTTGCGACCATTGGCAGGGTCGCTCTGGGCATAGTTATCCTGAATGAATGTGCGGGTTCGACGGACCATGTAGAGGCGCATCAGTTCGCGCCAATCATCTGTATATGTGCTCTTCTCAAAGGCGGCGAGAGACCGGACTGGGCATTGGTGGCGTCTGATGAACTCGGTTTCGCCGATATCCTGAAGCAACCGCTCTGGCCGAACAGCAATGTCGCGATCTTCGGGAACGAAAAGTCGCAATTGGCTGGAAAGGTCAACGTAGGACTTGTTGTATGGTGTAGCGGAAAGCAGGATGCAGCGGCTTTCGTTCTCCGTGAGATATTCCTGAATAGCGCGATACCTGCGCCCTTCTCGGTTTCGGAGGTTGTGGCTTTCGTCAATGAGCACCACGCGATAGCGGCGAAGCTCGGGAAGCTCGCGTGTAGCCCGCGTGACTGAAAGAACTTTCGCGATCAGCCGGTACTCGGAAACATAGTCCTCCCACATCTTCACGAGGTTCTTCGGGCATATGATCAACGTCTCGGTGAAGTGATCGTCCTGGAAGATCTTCGCGAGAGCCGTGGCCATCAGCGTCTTGCCAAGGCCAACCACATCGCCGATCAGAACGCCACCGCGCTTGTTTAGGTGGTGAGCCGCAATTTTGACCGCGGCCTCTTGATAGGCAAATAGCCGCTTACCGAACTCCGGCGGGATTCGAAATTCGTTCAGGCCCGCACGTGCTTCCTGGGCAAGATGATAGGCCATCTTCACATAAATGATGTAGGGATCGAGCGTTTGCTCCCGCGCCCAACTTTCCTCGATGACAGCGATTAATTCCTCTGTAATGTCGATGCACCAGCGATCTGACCACCGGTCGTCAAACCACTTCGCGAGCTTCGTCGTCGCGTCGTGATCAAGGACATCGACATTCAACTCACCCTGCTTTGAAAGCCCGGACAAGGTCAGATTGCTACTACCTAGAAAGCCTGTGATTGGGTTATTTGGATCTCTCCTGAAAAGCAGGTAGAGCTTTGCATGAAGTGGGTGCTTTAAAAAAAGCCGAACCGTGACTTGCTGCGATTTTAACTGGCCTGCAAGGCGGCGAAGGCCGGCCTCATCGGCATTGTTTGGCATTCCGAGCGTCAGTTGGACGCGGAAATCTTCTGCAAGCTTCTTTTTAAGGCGAAGCGCAGTTTGGTTATCGAGCGCTTGCTCTTCTTTTCCAGTGCCAAGTCCAATCCGCAATTCCTCTTGCGGGAGACGTTGCATCCCAACAAGGAGACGACACTGGCCTTCTTCACCGCCCGGCCAAGCAGAAATTAGGTCATCTACCGATTTCCACCCACGCATATTGAAGTATCCAACACAGAAATCTCCTCGTTCGGAAATCGCGAGGGTTTCCCGAAGTGCCGGAAGGAGGCCTGTTTCAATGTTGTCAAATATGCGCGGCATCGGCGAATATCCGTTCTTTCTCGTCCTGGCTCATTTTCGCCCAAAGGACCGGAAGTATCTCTCTGTTGAATTACCAATGAGCATGCCATATTTTCTCCATGTATTCTACATGTTGGCTTTTCTTTTTCTCAGCCTTCTGGCTTTTTGCGCGAGAGGGCCACGTTCGGACGGCGATTCCCCAAAAATTGACAGTGAGCGCGTCCGGCTGTGGGAGATCGACGCGCCGGAGACTGGGGCGACGCTGCGAATGGAGCAGCCAGCCCTTTGACTGGGGGCGGACTGCCAGGGACCAACTTGGTGGGCCAGACAGGACTCAAGGTGGCGGATCATGCCGCCACCTTCCTCCCGAGCACTTGCTCGAACCAGAGGATGGCGGCCTCGCCTTCCTTGCGCGTGATTTCGTCCACGGTCCGGCTGTGGCGGATGCCGTTGCGCAGCTCGGCGAGCTGGCCGAACCGGGCGAGAAGGGTTTCCTTGTTGACGAAGCTCGGCTCGAACCGCGGCCACGAGGCTTTGCCGGTTAGGATGTCTCTGATTTCGCCAAGGTCGCAATATTCCAGCTTGCCTGCGGCGGTCTGGTAGAAGTCGGTATCGAAGGCGGCGTTCTTCTTGGCAGCGCGCTGGATGCGCTCCTCCACCTTTTGCAGGACATGCGGAGGCAATTGCGCCGGGTCACCATCGACGGCAGCCACAATAGCCTGTCGGAGCGCCAGTTCCGTGCGTTCGATAGCCTCATCCAGCTCTCGAACCTGCGGCGGCAGGTCGAGACGTTCCTTGATTAGGAGATTCTCGATCGCTTCCTGCAGGGTGCGCTGGCGCTCGGCGATGAACGCCTCGAAATCGTCCGGCGTGAACGGACTGCGCAGCAAGATGGCAAGAGCCGCCGGCGAGATGAAGTGCGACTCCAGGATGGCGCGCACCGCGCCCTCGCCGTTGTTGGCAATCAATTCCGGCAGGTAGGCGTTGGGGAGCCTCTCGCGGATCACCTTCCGGTTGGTATCGCCGGTCAGGGGCGTCCGGTTCAGGATCGTGTGGACCGCACCGCCCTTTAGGTGCTTAGCGCCCCAAGACGCCGGAACGATGTGGTGGTCGTCGAGGTCGTCGTGCTGGGGGGCATTGCCGCTCATCCAGTCCCGCGCACCCTGAAGCACCAGCAGGTTGAAAATGCCGTTATAGACCGACGTGCCGCTCTTGGTTTCCTTGCGCAGCTCCAGGTTCCGAAAGCGGAATTTGAACTCCTCGATGAGAGTGGGCTCGGCGGCATCGTCATCGAGCCAGGCCTTCACATCCAGGAAATCGCGGGCGCTGGTCGACTCCACGGAGCCGGAGTAGCGGTTGGTGAAGACCGACGCCCAATACCAATGCCGGACCTTGCGCTGCGCGTCGAGCTGGCGATTCGCGGGCAGCGCCTTTACCTGCATCCGCAAGGCGCAAAAAACGGGAAGAATGGAGACGTAGGGCAGGTACTTGGACGAGATCGCCCCGAATTCCTGCGGGTGGCGCAGGCGCTTGATCGCATCGGCGAGGCCATCGACGGCCTCGCTCCAGCGCCTCTCAAAGTCCTTTGTATCGGGAATCAGGACTTCCTTGCGGCGGGTGCCGTCCGGGTCCCGCACCGGCTTTTCCTGGCCCGGTAGCAGGAAGTAAAGGTACTTGGGCGAGCAGTAGGCCTGGCGCAGGATGGACATAACCTGCAGGATGTATACGTCCATCTTGTCGGTATCGACAAAGTTCAGGCGCGGTTCGGCATCCCGCCAGAGCTGCTTCAGGCGCAACCCCTTGGGCTTGAGAAGCGCATTAATCAGGTCGAATACGTCGAGGCGGACGCCCCGACTGTTGATCTGTGTGAAAATATCGCAGACCTTGTCTACCTCAAGGTCCTTATCAAGCTCGATGTAAGATATCTGATACTGCTCGGTTATACCTTTCAAGTGCTCGCCGAAGACTTGTGCATTCTCGGCATGTTGTTTCGCCTCCGGCTGTTCAGCGGCTTTCTTTCTCCAGAACTCTGCGTAGCCTTGCACCCAGTTTGGCAGCTCCCATCCGCCAGCACCGATAATCGAGAGGGGAAAGATGTGGTCGGCGTATTGCGTTTCGCGGTTTTTCAGAAGCTTCGCGCATGGACGGGTCAGCCGGTCGTAGTGGAAGGCCTCGTCATCTTGCTCGGCCATAAAGCGGTCAACCCGCACGAAATAGAAAAATCGGTTGGAGCGGTTGGGAAGCGGAACGTCCGGTGCGAGAAACGCATAGTGCAACGCGGTTAGGCGCTGCTGGCCGTCCAGAACAATGTACTCCGGCCTGCCTTGACCATTGAAGCCGTAAATGTCCTCACAGGACAAAGCCTCGAAACTCTCTTTCTTACCCTTCCATAACAGCAGGCTGCCGATGTAGTAGTCGAGAAAGATCGAGCGCATCAGCTCCCGGATATCCCAGGGCCTCCACTCGAATTCCCGCTGGAAGTCTGGAATGACGAACCGCCCCTCACGGAGCCTGCTCACGAGGGTGTTCAGGCTGACATGGTCAGGCTTTTGTGCGTCCTTCATTCAAGCTTCCCCCCGATAATCTCGGCCGTCAGACGCTGCCTGCGCCGTGTCCGCGGCTCGGCCGGTCTCGGCACGCCTCTATCTACGAGGGCAATTAAGTTGAATTCGCTGTCGGCCATGCCCCCTCTCAAGCAAATCCTGGATAGCCGGTCGGGCCTAAAAAAGCCATCCCAGCGCGTCTCGGCAAAGTTGAATTACCTAAGCACGTATGCAACTTAGTTGTAAAGCCAGCCGTAGCCTGATTGGGGAGGTATCTTAGCGTAATGGTCCAGAGGGTGAGATGGCTTAGCTCCTGGCTCAAAGCAGCAAAGGCCCCCGGCGCACAAGCGCCGGGGGCCGGTCGTCCGGCTCAGCCGTCAAGGACCGAAAGCTCGGCTTCTTCCGCGCACCGGATGCGCCACGACTCGTAGCGCTCCTCGCTACCGTCGGCGTTCCGGAAAACCCTCGGCTCAGCGACGTACTCGACGCCCAGTTCGGCCGCCAGCACGGGACGAACCAGGGCGCTGATCTCCCGGTAGCGGCCCTCGTAGCAGAGGTCGTAAATCGCCGATACGGGATCGTGAAGCGGAGCCTTGATGTCGTAGTTTTCCGCGTAGTCGCCGACGACGGCGATGCGGTCTCCGGCCCAGCGGCCGATGATGCGCTCGCCGAAGCCGCGGGTTTCGGTCAGGTCACCGCCGCCCCGGCCGTTCGAGCAGACCAGCAGGACGAAGAGCGCCTGCGGGGTGCTCGGAAAGCTGCCAAGCTGTTCGCAGGCCTTGAGGCCGACGGCAAGCCTGTGCGGATTGATGAACTCCCGCTTGTCGAGGTTCACGAGATAATGGTACTGGCCCATGATGGTCTCCTTTCGTTCGAGGGTTTTCTCAAGCACGGAGACCGCAGGGCCGGACCGCTCAGGGGGCGGGTCATGACCAACACGGGCCTTCGCCAAGGGCTTCGGCCCGCAGGCGGGGGCTGGCGCGGGCCGGACATTGACCCGCCGCCGCGGTCGGCTACGACGTGAAGCTTGAGAAGACAGGGACGGAAGGAGCCGGGCCAGTCGCTGTCGGAATGAGAAGCGGGCAGAAGCGGCAGCGAGAGAGCGTCACCAGGCCATACGGATCAGCTTTCCGAATCAGCAGGAGGGCGAAAGTACAAGACGGCGCTTTTGCCACAAGCTCGCCACAGGCCGAGACGGGCTGGAAAAGACAATGGCGGGTTTCTGCGGGTTACGGAGGGATGGCATTTTGTGGCAAAAAAGGCCCCGAAAGGCCTTTATTTACCGTAACTTTCAGCTAAGTGCTTGATTATAAAATGGCGACCCCGGCAGGAATCGAACCTGCAACCCCCTGCTTAGAAGGCAGCATAATTTCATTTGATAGCAACAAGTTAGAAAGATATCGCCACAGACTCGCCACAAGGCCTCTGGTTCACCCGCTCAATAAGTCCAGATTTTTTCTCGTCATTTGCTTCTGCGCGCTCGATCAGATGTCCGTAAATGTTCAGTGTTGTCGCTATGTTGGTATGGCCCATAAGTTTCTGAATACGCTTAAGGCTAACGCGCTGTTCGATCAGCATCGACGCATAGAAGTGCCTCAGGTCGTAGGGAGAGAATTTTCGTCTTTCGATCATTTTACCATCCCTCTCAACCTGTTCAATTAACCCAGCCTCATGGCATACGGCGTCAAATCCAAGTTTTCGCCAGTTACTGACGGATTGCCAAGCTCCCGTAGCGGTTGGGAAAACCAGGTCGTACTTGTTTGTTATCCCGTGCTTGTTGGCATAGTGCAGAACCATATCAGCCGTGTCGCGGCTCAGATTGATCCACCGCCATCCTGCGGGCGTCTTGGTAACCGAAATCTTGTCGCCATTTCTCTCGATGGCTCGATCAACCTTCACCTCGGTTCGGCTAATATTGAAGTCAGGCAGCGCGAGATACTCGCCGGGACGCATGCCGGTATCTCCCGCAAGGTAGAGCATCGGCCTGTACCTCTCCCAAGCCCTGGCGATCTGGCGGTTCTTAGAGTTGGCAAGCCTGTCGGCGGCTTCCAGCAGGGCACGAAACTCCTCAACCGTTGGCGGCGTGACAGGTTGCTCGTACCGGGAGGCCATACTTATACTGATTCCAGACGCAACGTTGCCGGAGAGATGGCCACGAAGTGCCATTTCATTTAGAACGGTGTGAAAGTATGTGAGCGTCTTTCGGGCTAGGTAACGCGAAGGGCAATTGGTCAAGAGCCACGATCTGAACTCGACGATATCTGGCGGCTCTAGCTCCAGCAGTCTTTTTTGCCAATCATATGCCTTCATAAATTTCGAATAATACTGGTAGTTTACCAGCGTATAGGTGGTGACTGGATCATTCCCATCTGTCCCTTCTTTCTCACAAATTTCTAGCCACTTATTGATCGCTTGAGGAACGGTGACGATGGTTTTATCGCTGATCCGGCTTGATTTTTGCGCTCTCCCGCTTTCGACAAAATCCTTTGCCTCCTTCAAAGTGTCGAAGGTGGCATAGGCATAACCTGACTCGCTTGCCTTGTTCGGGTAACGGACCTGATAGGTGACGCCCTTCGCGCCTTTTCTCTTTCGAATGTCTGCCATAAACCAAGTTGTGCACAAATACTTGCCAGAATCAACCGTTTCTGTACGGTTTTATAACTTCAAGCTTCTCTCCGCCTCGACTTGTCGGCGTACGTATACGCCGATAAGTGTCTGTTTCTCTATCTTCAACTTGCCTTCAATTGGGTCTACGAAGAAGGGCAGTTTGCGCCGCCCGTGGGCGTTCGCCTCTGCCGCTCGTTTTATTTGACGGGCGGTCAGTTCGACACCCATCTCGGCGAGAACCTTCCTCGCCTGTTCAAGGTCGATGTAACAGGGCTTCGTCATTGCGGCACCTTCACAGCTTGAAGTCGTCGGCCGCGCTGCGGTACGGCCCCCGGCTCAGGACCTCCTGAACCTCTTCCCCTGACTTCTTGCGCGGGATCACGTCCTTTCCCTTGCCGTCGGTCGGGTTGATGTAAAGCGTCACGCCGCGGGAATACTGCACGGCATGATCGTGCTCAATCTTCATTAAGGCTTCGTAGATGGCCTGCATAATGTGGCGAAAGTGCATTTCGCCGGGAATCCTGATCTTCATCTTACTTCATCTTTCCGGGCATAAAAATCCCTAAATATTGGTTAGCCTATATCCAATTATATTTTATGGTTATTAAAGCATTATTAGTATTTCCTAAAATGCCGTGCATTTCCGCCGGTCTCCGCGGGCTCTCCTGACGCGGCGCAGCATGGCGCGGTCCTCTCGCGCGCCTTCGCGTCCTGCCGTGCCTGAACGTTCCTCTTCCGTGTTCTCGGCCTTCAACCTCCGGTGTCTCCGCTTCTTCGGCGGGTGATGCCTGGCCCTCTGGCGTCTTCCTTTTCCGTTTCCTTCGCCTCCTGCCCGGTGGCGTGCCTTTCCGTGGGCGAGTGTGTCCGGGGATCGCAGGAAAGGCCCTGACGGTCAGGGTCTCGTAACCGAAAGGAGACACTGCAATGTCCCAGATCATCACCGCAGCAGAGCTGCAAAACCGCACGCTTTCCGACCTGCAAACCCTCTATCGCAAGGCTCAGGAGGAGCTGACGCGCAGCCCGCGCGGCTCGGCGGACCGGCGCAACGCGCTGGCCAGCCTGGAGAACATCTCCCGCGCGATCGCGCGGGCCAGGGCAAGGCATCTCGCCTGCCAGCCTCGGCCCCGCTTCTGACCTCCGCTCTTCGGTCCCGTGGGTTCCTCACGGGATCGATTTTTATCTCATCCCGTGATTCACCCCGCGAGGACCGCGCGAGGCGGCAAGAGCGGGGCCGCTGGCATCCTCTGGTGCATGGCAAAGTCTCGCGCAAATCCCCGAAAGAAACCGGCGTCTCCGGACGGCCTCGATCCGCGCCTCGTCGAACTCGCGCGCTATCTTGCGCGCCGGGCGGCGGAGCGGGATTATGAGGCTCTACGGAAACTGCACGATCAGCCGGAGCATCTTCCGGCCGGGCGCAAGGAAGCGACATGACCGCGGTGGCCATCTACGCGCGCTATTCCTCGGACAATCAGCGCGACGCCTCCATCGAAGACCAGATACGCCTCTGCCAGGAACGCGCCGCGAAGGAAGGCTGGCGCATCCATAACTGCTACACGGACCACGCGCTCTCCGGCGCGAGCCTGATGCGCCCCGGCATCCAGATGCTGATGCAGGACGCCCTCGGGGGACGGTTCGAGGTCATCATCGCCGAAGCGCTCGACCGGCTCTCGCGCGACCAGGAAGACATCGCCGGGATTTACAAGCGCCTGCGCTTTGCCGGGGTGCGCATCGTTACGCTCTCGGAAGGGGATGTTTCCGACCTGCATATCGGCCTCAAAGGCACGATGAACGCCCTTTACCTCAAGGACCTCGCCGACAAGACCCGGCGCGGCCTGCGCGGCCGGGTCGAGGCGGGCAAGTCCGGGGGCGGGCTCACCTACGGCTATGACGTCGTGAAGAAGTTCGACGCCAGCGGCGAGGCGATCCGCGGCGAGCGGACGATTAACGCCGCGCAGGCCGCAATCGTTGTTCGCATATTCAACGACTATGCAAGCGGGCGCTCGCCGAAGGCGATCGTCCACCAGCTCAACAAAGAGGGCGTGCCGTGCCCGTGCGGGCAGGCCTGGGGGGCCAGCACCATTCACGGCCACCGGCGGCGGGGCACCGGCATCCTGAACAATGAACTCTACATCGGCCGGATGATCTGGAACCGGCTGCGCTACATCAAGGACCCGGAGACGGGCAAGCGCGTCTCTCGGCTCAACCCCGAGAGCGAATGGATCGTCAAGGACGTTCCATCCCTTCGCATCGTGGATCAGGAGCTGTGGGAGCGGGTCAAAGCCCGGCAACGTGCGCTGGAAGCCACTGAAGAGAACAGCGAGAGTGCGGGGTTCTGGGATCGCCGCCGCCCGCAGTACCTGTTCTCCGGCCTCTTGAAGTGCGGGCAGTGCGGCGGCGGCTTCGTCAAATACTCCCATGACCGGCTGGGCTGCGCCACGGCCCGGAACAAGGGCACCTGCTCGAACCTGCTGACCATCAAGCGGTCAGAGGTTGAGGCCGCAGTGCTCAACGGCCTTAAATCTCACCTGATGGACGAACGCCTGTGCGCCGTGTTCTGTGAGGAATACACGGCGCACATGAACCGCCTGCGGATCGAGGCCAACGCCTCGCTGGAAGGCTACAAGGCGGAGCTGGGGAAGATCGGCCGCGAGGTTGATCGGTATCTGGATGCCATCGGCGGCGGCCTCCCGGTCGCGCAGGTCAAGGACCGGATGATCGCCCTCGAAGAGCGCAAGACGGTGTTGAAGGGCCTGATCGAGCGCAGCCGCGAGCAACCCGTGCTGCTGCACCCGAACATGAGCCAGCACTACCGCCAGCACGTCGCGGAGTTGATCGAAGCTCTGAACGACGAAGACCGGCGCAACCAGGCCACGTCGCTGATCCGCTCGCTGGTGGACCGGATCGTCCTGCGGCCTGAAGACAGTGACGGCGGGCGCAGCCTCGCCATCGACCTCGAAGGCCACCTCGCGGGCATTCTTTCGCTCGCCGCCAAGGGCGGCAAGGGCCAGCCCGAGAGCGGCTCGGGCCGGGAAACAAAGCTGGTTGCGGGGACTGGCCTTGGACACGGTTACCGGGGCGGCGCGAAGGGCGCCTCTACCGGCAAAACCGATCTCATTGATTCCATTGAGGAAATAAAGTTGGTTGCGGGGGCAGGATTTGAACCTGCGACCTTCAGGTTATGAGTTAGTTCGATGCGAATACGATCCTCTACGCGCGATTGCGCATAAATACGCTAACTGCCTGATATTGTTGACTTTTTATCGCAGTCGCGGCATTCTCCTGTGCGATCGGCTACGACGAATTTCCTTCCCTCTTGCTGACATAGTGCTGACTGAAGGACGCGCCGCAGCCTGATCGGGTAGCAGATTGTCGATCAGGAACCGCCGCATGGGCAAGCTTACCAAACGCACGATCGAGGCGCTGGCGCCGCGAGAATTCGACTACATCGCCTGGGACAACGACGTCCCCGGTTTCGGCGTCAGGGTGATGCCTTCAGGCCGCAAGAGCTTCGTTCTTCAGTATCGCGCCGGCCGCCGGTCGCGGCGAATGGCGCTGGGCTACGTCAACGTTGTGACGCCGGAGCAGGCGCGCGCGATGGCCATCCAGCATCTGGCCGCTCTGCGACAAGGAATCGATCCGCTGGCCGAACGCAATTCCGGCCGTGACGCGGTAACCATGAAGGATCTCACCGCCCGGTTCGATGCCGAGCACATCACGGTGCACCTGAAGCCCTCGACGCAGAAGGAGTACCGCCGCAGCCTCAAGAAGTTCATCCTCCCCGTCTTCGGCAACCGGCCGATCGCCGACGTGAGCCGCGAGGAGGTCGCTCGCTTCCACCACAAGTACCGGCATGTCCCCTACCAGGCTAACAGATGCCTGGAGATCCTCTCCAAGATGTTCAATCTCGCCGAGTTGTGGGGGCTCAGGCCCAACGGCTCCAACCCGCGCAAGCACATCAAGAAGTATCGAGAGGAGAAGCGCGAGCGGTTCCTCTCCGCAGCCGAGTTGCGCCGCGTCGGTGAGGTCCTCGACGACATGGAAGCCGAAGGGCTGGAGATGACGTCGGCGATCGCCGCGGTGCGCCTGCTCATCTTCACCGGCTGCCGGCTGAACGAAATCATGGCGCTAAAGTGGGCGTACATTGATCTCCGCGCCGGCACGCTGGACCTTCCCGACTCCAAAACTGGCGCCAAGGTGGTGCACATCGGCAAGCCGGCAGCGGATGTGCTACGCCGCATCCCTCCCCTGCCCGGTAATCCCTGGGTCATTACCGGCAAGTTGCCCGGCGCCCGACTGTCCGATCTGCAGCCGTTCTGGCAGCGGCTCCGCGCCAGGGCCGGCCTGAAGGACGCTCGCATCCACGATTTGCGCCACACCTTCGCGTCCGCGGCCGTCGCCGCCGGCCAAGGCCTGCCGATGATCGGCAAGCTACTCGGCCACACCCAGGTGCAGACGACGGCGCGCTACGCTCATCTCGCCGCCGATCCGGTGAAGGCGGCGGCGGAGCAGGTGTCGGCGGTGATCGCGAGGTCGGTGCTCGGCGAGGAAAGGGGCAACGCTGCGGACAACGAGTGAAGTTCAGCTGACAGTATCGCCGGCGATTGCCGGCGGTAATCCAGGCGAACTGCATTTGAGAAAATGAGGTTGCGCGGGAGGCGGTAGAGGGATTCTGCGGAGTGGCACCGATGGGTAGGGAGGCAGTGTCATGCAGGATTTCGCGGGCTGTTCGAGGATCTGGACGACCCGCGGACGGGGAATGCCAAGCGCGTCACGCTCTCGACGAGATGGTGCTGATCGCACTGTACTCGGCGCTGAGCGGCGGCGAAAGGTGTTCCGACATGGCGCTGTTCGGGCGGCTGAAGCGGAGCTTTCTGGAGGTTCCTGACGTTGGAGCACGGCATCCCGAGGATCTCAAGGAGCGTAAAGATTATAAGAAGAGATTGTTCTTAATTAGTTGACGCGTTCCTCCGGCGGGCGCAGCTCCGCCAGGGGCGGCGCTGCGGCCGCGCCTTCAACGCCCGGTTCAGAGGGTGATGACGCTGCCGTCGCGGTGGTGGCCTCGGGTTCCGTTACCGCGGCGGTGGCCAGCGCCCAGGCGGAGGAAACGAAGCGCACCGGCGAGCTGATCAGCGCGCGCACCGCCCTCGGCAGCATTCCCCAGATCACGCCGGAATAGCTGAAGGCGGGAGACAGGATGTCGCCGCTGACTGGCAGCCGGATGGCGATGGAACCGTCGTTGTCTTCCAGCAGGCGGATCATCGTGCTGAGCGGCACGGCGATCGGCGGGGAGAACTGCATGCCGGCGCCGTCAGCCCGGTCGGCCAGGCGCACGTCCGTCAGCCGCGCTTGCAGCTCGCCCTCCAGCTGCCCTGCGGTCACCGTGGCGGCGGCGCCAGCCGTCAGGTTGCCGCGGAAGATGTGCAGTCCGATGGCCGGGCCGAAGTACGGCGACAGCGTCGGCAGGTGCAGCTCGTCGATGCTGGCCTGCAGCGCCAGGCTGGGCTTCGGCTGAAACGCCTCCGCCCACCCCCGAACGCTGATGGCGCTGTCGTCCAGCCGCGCCTGCAGCCGCAGCTCGCTGCGCGCCTGCGGATCGGTGGTATCGACGTTCTCCAGCAGCAGCGAGTCGACGGCGAGCCGCGCGGTGACCGGCGGCGAGACGCCGGGGTCGCGCAGCGTGATCTGCCCGCCATCCACCAGTGCTATGCGTCCGATCCGCACCGTCGGCAGGTCGGCGGGGGGCCAGCTACCGGCGCCATCGCGCGCAGCGGCAGCCGGCGCGGGCCCCGGCGATGCCGGGGCTGCAGGGCGCGCGGGCGGGCTGAGCGCCGCGTCGAACCGGCCGACGGTCAGCGAGTCCAGCGCGAACCGCCGGTCGGACGAAGCCGCCAGCCGGCTCAGGGAAATGTCGGCGACGGTGCCGCTAACCGGCATCGGGCGAGCAGTGGCCGCCGCCAGCGTCTTCAGGGCCAGCGCCACGTCCGCCCGCCACGTCGGGCGTTCGCTGCCGCTTGCGAATTCCAGATCCGCCACGTCCAGCTTCAGCCCGGATAGTGTCACGCGGTCGGCCCCGCCGCGCGCCTGCGCCGCCGGCAGCTCCGCCTGCAGCGTGTTGACGCCGATGTGCCCCTGCATCCCGAAGCCCTTGCTCTCGCCGACCTCCCGATAGGAGAACCGCTGCAGGTTCAGGTCGAGCCCGCCGATCTGCCCCTGCGGCGCCGCGCCGGAATTTGACTTCGACGCCATCGCCACCGCCATGTCCGGCGCGGCCACATCGCCGCGCCCGGAGACTTCCAGGATGTCGGCGTCGATCACGTCCACATCCACCCGCCGCAGCGACAGCGCCGGCGCGGCAACTTGCACCGTCGACTCCGGCCGCACCGGCGCTTCCATGCGGAACCGGTCCAGCGTCAGCAGCGGCGTCGCGACCTCCACCTTGGTGCCGGTGGCGCGGCTGTCGTCCACCACCAGGCGCGGCACCTGCCCGGCAAAGCGCGCGGCGAAGATGCGGATCGGTGGCGGTGCGGGGGCACCGCCCTGCGGCACCCGGTAGATCGACACCACCAGCGCCTTGGTGTCCAGCGCCACGCCGCCCTCGATCAGCACGCGGCCGGACGGAAAGGCAAAGCGGGTGCCGATCAGGTCGGCGTCCAGCGTGTCCGCGACGATGCCGATCGGCTCGACAGGGTCCGGCACCAGCAGGTCGAGGCGCTGCGCAACCACCGTGCCGGTGGCGACGAACGGCGCGCCCGGCTGCGCCGCCTCCACGTCCACCTCCGACAGCCGGATCACCGCGTTTCCGACCGTTCCCTGGATGTCCGGACCGCCCATGCGCAGCCGGTCGAGGGTCACCTGCGGCTTCGCCGCGCGCACGGTTGCGACGGCGGTGCCATCCTGCTCGGCCGTTACCTTCGGCACCTGAATCCCGACGGTCGCTGCCTCGATGCGGGTGGGTGGCGGTGTCGGCCCGCCGCGCCGCGCCTGCTCCTGGATCGACACCAGCAGGTCCCCGACGCCCACGGAGAAGCCGCCGGCCAGCCGCGCCGTGCCCGGCGCCAGCGCCACGCGCGTCTCCGCCAGCTCCGCCCGCAGGCTCGCCAGCCCAAGCGCTACCGGCTCGACGCCCGGCAGCCGAAGATCGACCCGGTCCACCACGACCGAACCTGTGGCCACCAGCGGCGCGCCCGCCTCGGCGCCGGTCATGGCGAAGCTGGACAGCCGAAACGCTGCGTTGCCGATGCTTCCCTGCACCTCCGGCCCGCCGAGGCGCAGCTCCTCCACGAACAGCAGCGGTTCGCGCGCCCTCACCGTCAGCCCGGCGGCTGTCGGATCGTCATCGTACCCCAGCATCGGGATGTGGAAATTCAGGCGGCTGGCTTCGATGCGCGCCGGCGCCGGCGCCGGCCGGCCCCCGGTCGCGGGGGGCTGGATCGACACCAGCAGCTTGCGCGTGTCCAGCGCCAGTCCGCCTTGCACCCGCGCCCCGCGGCCGGGCGGGAACGCCAGCCGGGTCTCCGCCAGATCGACGTTCACCCGCTCGGCGGTGACGCTGACCGGCTCCGCCTGTGGCAGCAGCAGGTTGATCCGCTCGACCGCCAGCGCGCCGGTGGCGAGGAACGGCGCGCCCGGGTCGGTCCCAGCGATGCTGAAGCCGCTCAGCCGCGCGGCGGCGCGGCCGATGCTCCCTCGGACCTCGGGACCGCCGAGCCGCACGTCGGCCACCTCAAGCTGCGGTGCCACGTTCACGTCCGGCTGCTGCCCTGGCGCCGTCCGCACCGTCGTGCCCGGCAGCCCGAAGCTGGCTCGGGAGAAGCCGACCTCGGTGCCATTCTCGAAGCGCAGCGCGCTGGCCTGCAGATCGATGCCCAGGTCGCCCTGCAGCGTCGTCTGCCGGCTCGCATCGTACGATCCGGCGACATTGTCGAGCCGCAGCGTCCCCGTTGCCAGCTGGCCGCCGCCGAACAGCGGGTGCGCCAGATCGACGCCGGTCAGCGATCCGGTGGCGGCGAGACGGCCGTCGATGCGGCCGGCAGTGAACACGCCGATGCTGGCCGTCTGCACCGCCAGATCAATCGTCCCGGCGCGCGAGGTGAAGCCGAGCGGCCCCAGGAAGCGCTCGATCTTCGCCATCTCGATGCCGGTAACCGCGGCCTGCGCCTCGATCTCGATCTTGTCGGCGAACGGCTTGGCGACCCCCGAGGCCGCCAGGCCGATCTCGTTCAGCTCGGCATCCAGCCGGTAGCGCCCCGGCTTGTCCGGCGCCCAGGTGCGGAATTCGGCCAGCTCCAGCTGGTTGACGTGCATCACCGCTTCGCCGCCGCGCGCGTCGATGAACACGACGCGGCTGTCGCGAATCTCCAGCAGGTCGAGCCCGGCGCCCCACCCAAGCTGCTCCTGCAGGTCGCGCGGCGTGGTGGGGCGTGGTGGGGTCACCGGCGCCGCCTCGGGCGCCGGCGGCTGGGCGCCGCCGCTCTTCGTCTGCTCCGCCAGGATCTGGTTCAGCGGGATGCCGTTGAGGCTGAAGCCGCCGTCCGCCGCCTGCCGAACCTCGAATCGGACTCCCTCGATGACGATCGCTTCGACCAGCGCCTGCCGGTGCAGCAGCCGGGTGACGTCGATCTTGACGCCGATCTGCCCCACCTGCCCGTGCTGCGCATCGGCGCCGCGAAAGGTGACCGGCCCGAACGACAACTCGCCGCGCAACGGCCGCAGCCGCAGCGTCTCGACGCCGCTGGTATCGATGTTCAGCCCGTCCAGGTATGTGGCAACCACCTGGCGCGCCACCAGTTGCGGCCCATAGCGGATCGTCACCCCCGCGGCCACCAGTAGCACGGCAACAGTGCCGAGGATCGCGACCCAGGCGCGGTTGCGCCGCAGCCAGGGCCGGGGCGGCGGCGGCGGTGCAGCGGAAGCGGGGCCAGGGTCCAAGGCGTACACCTGAAGCCAGGGGCGAGATCAACGCTGACGTTAGCCCCCGCCCCGCACCGCTCACAAGCCAGATGCAGCGGCACGCGGTTGAGCTGGGGAAACGGTCTAAGCAGGATTCCCTTGGGCGGTGCACATATGGCAGAATCTGGTGGAGGGGCCACTGGATTTTGGTGTTGTCATGGCGGGTCGTCCTCGTGTCGTCGCAACGGTGGAGCAGTGCCGGGAATTGCGTGCGCTGGCCGGGTCGTCGGATCGGGAGGAGGCGGATCGGGCGCGGGGGATTTTGCTGTCGCTGGAAGGCTGGTCGAGCCTTCGCATTGCCGAGGCATTCTCGGTCAAGCCGGACAGCGTGCGCCATTGGCGCTGGACGTTCGGCCGCGAGGGGGTTTCGGGGCTGCGCGCCCGCAAGGCGCCGGGGCCGGAGCCGGTGAAGGCGCTGGCGGCGCTGTCGGTGGTCTCGGAGGTGCTGGCGGACGAGGTTTCCGATCGGCCGAACTGGACGTTGCCGCGGTTGCAGGACGAGATCGAGACGCGACGCGGCCTGCGGATCTCCAAGTCACGGCTGAGCGTGGTGATGCGCAAAAAGGCTTTCGCTGGCGGCGGCCCCGGCACACGCTGAACGGGCGGCAGGATGCCCAAGCCGTCGACCGCTCGGGCCTGCGCCTTCGGCTGTTCAAGCAACAGGCGCAGGCCGGCGACATCGTGCTGCTGTTCCAGGACGAGTCGGAAGCGCTCACCCACCCTTATCTCGCCCATGCCTGGGCCAGGCGCGGCGCCGACCTGCGCGTCGAAGCGCCCGGCCAGGCGCGCAAGGTGGCGATGATCGGCGTGCTCGACGTCGTTGCCGGCACCCTCCTCGTCGAGACCAGCCGGACCAAGAGAAGCAGCGACTTCATCGCCTTGCTGGCGCGGCTCGACGAACTCTACGGTCCACGCCCCGGACAACAGACGAAGCCGGTCGTGATCGTCCTCGACAACGGACCCATCCACACCAGCAAGGCGTCGCGGGCCGCGCTCGCCACCCGGCCCTGGCTGAGCGTCGAATGGCTGCCGAAGTACGCTCCCGAACTGAACGACATCGAACACGTCTGGCGCGACCTGAAGCGGCACTTCCTCGCCCATCAAACCTTCCGCGACCCGGACCATCTCGACCAAGCCATCCACACCGCCGTCGAAAATCTCAACAAGGAGCGCAAAACCAAACCGTGTGCGAACCTACGAATCGCTGCTTAGCGTTTCTCTACGAGCGACTGCGGCGGGCGGACCAGGGCGATGCGTTGTCCGCACCTCCGTCGTCCTGCCCAAGAATCCGTGGGTAATCTACGGCATCAAGCCGGGCGGCAGGCTCATCGACCTGCAACCGTTCTGGCAGCGGCTGCGCGCCCGCGCCGGGCTCAAGGACGCCCGCATCCACGATTCTGCGCCACACCTTCGCGTCCGCCGCCGTCGCCGTCCGCCAGGGCCTGCCGATGATCGGCAAGCTACTCGGCCACACCCAGGTACAGACGACGGCACGCTACGCCCATCTCGCCGCCGATCCGGTGAAGGCGGCGGCGGATCACGTGTCGTCGGCGATCGCCAGATCGATTCTCGGCGCAAAGAAAAGGAAGCGGTTAACGGTTGACCGTTACCTCGTGCGACAAGTTCGGAGAAATTCGTCTCGAACATCGCTCGCACCTCATTGTCCTCGCCCTTCTTCAGTCCGGTACCTTGCTGTGCTCCACTCTTGGAGTCGAGTTGAATGAACGACGTAAGCGTGCGATACGGAAGAAAAGCGAACATCCTGCGGGGCAACAATTGCCACTTTCGGCTGCCCACCGCCGCATCCGTATCGATTGTGGTATCGTATATGCGGTCATGCAGGGATATTCGGATTGCCGCTCCCGATGAGACGACTGTTCGCCGCCCTCCACTTCGCTGTCCTGGTCTGCCTCCTGATCGTGCCCGTGCCGGCGTCCGCCGCCGGGGGCGGCACCCCCGCGGTGCAGCAGGCCGACCCCACCTACCGCATTCGTTTCCCCGAGGACGAGGGCAGCCATCCCGCCTTCGGCAAGGAATGGTGGTATATATCCGGTTGGCTGGACGTTCCCGACGGCGATGCCCTCGGCTTCCAGATCACCTTTTTCCGCCTACGCCAGGACCATGGTGAAGACGGCCGCAGTCTCTCCGAGCCCAGGCAGATCTTCGTCGGCCATGCAGCTTTGAGCGATCCGGCTCAGGGCGCGGTTTTGCACGATCAGAGGGTGGCGCCTGCCGATTCGGGACAGGCGGGGGCGCGGGAGGGGGCCATGGACGTGCGGATGGGCGACTGGTCGCTCGCCAGGGAGGCGGGCGGTGCCTACGTCATCGCCTTCCCGGCGCGCGGCTTTACCCTCGCGCTGCGCCTCGAGCCTACTCAGCCGCCGATGCTCAACGGCGATCACGGCTACAGCCAGAAGACTCCCGACCCGACGGTGGCGAGCCACTACTACAGCGTGCCGCAGCTCGCAGTGAATGGCACTGTAACCCGCGGCGACCGGGCGCTGCCGGTCACCGGCACCGCGTGGCTCGACCGGGAATGGTTCACCGCGCCAGAGTGGATCGCCCAGCCACGATGGGACTGGATCGGCATCAACATGGCCGACGGCGGGGCGTTTATGGCGAGCCGGGTGCGAGACCATGACGGCAACCCCTTGTGGGCCTTCGGCAGCATTCGCGACGCCTTGGGCACTCTCACTGTGCTCGGGCCGACGGAAGTGGCCTTCACGCCGCTGCGGCAGTGGCGCTCGTCGAGCACCGGGATCGTCTTTCCGGTAGCGTGGCGAGTAAGGGTGGGTGAACGCGAGGTAACCATTGAGCCGATGATGGACGACCAGGAATACGATGCGCGAGAAACGTCGCGCCTCGTCTACTGGGAAGGGGCGGCCCGGGCTCTCGAAGATGGCAGGCCGGTTGGCCGCGGCTACCTGGAGCTCACCGGCTATGGCCCGGCGCAACCCTAACGCCTCGCTGTCGGGACATTGAGGAAAATACCGCGGTACAGGATTAGCGCGCGCCTCAGCGAAGCGAACGCGCCGGGCGGAGCACGAGATCGCCCGGCCATTAATCACTGCTGCGGTGGGTAGGACAAATCGATCTGCTGCAGGCAATTGAACGCTTCGAGCGAGGGTTCTGTGGAGCGCGTCCCTGCGCCCGAATTTCCGAGATCGTCTGCTCGTATAGCCGCTGCCAGCCGAGAAGGCACAGCCGCGCCTGGATTAGCGTTTCAATCGCCTCGGTGTCTGTCGGACCGCCTTCGATAAGCCGATGTCATCGACCAGAAAGCGGCCCGCATGGCTGTCCAGGAAGGCCCGGACTTCGATCGGCGTCAACGCGAATATCGTCGCCAGAGCGTCGCTGGCCATTGCCC
Source organism: Rhodospirillales bacterium (assembly GCA_016712595.1). Classification (NCBI taxonomy): domain Bacteria; kingdom Pseudomonadati; phylum Pseudomonadota; class Alphaproteobacteria; order Rhodospirillales; species Rhodospirillales bacterium. The sequence continues at coordinate 1,311,392 of JADJQT010000001.1, read as the reverse complement.
AGATCGATTGAACCTCGTAGCCGTTGCGTTCGCTGGCGGCCCAAAAGCCGGATGATGGATCCATGGTCGGTAGAATCGTTCTGATCGCCATTGCCGTCGTGGCCCGTGAGTGCACCCCCAAAAAGGTAGCCTTGCTAACAGCGGACAACGCCCGCAACGGTCCGGAACCAGGATCGTGCGCTCAATAACAGCTGAGCGCGCCCTTTCTAGTGCGCGCGCCCACCGGCATTACATTCGAGAAGGGCTGCACAGCGACCAGCCCGATAGAGGATGCCCGAACCAAAGAACATACGTCTACAGCGATGTGCTAAATTTCTGCCTCTTGAACCAGCGCCCATACCGCGTCAACGCTCAGATGTTCGCACACTTCTTTCTCGATGACCTGGTCCATTACCTCGCCAAGTCTTCGAACTTTTGCCATGTAGTCTTCTACGTCCGCGCGTGTCACGGTCGAGTCCATTTGTCCGTGTGCAATTTGGTTCCGTCTGTGGACAAGGGCATTCAGAGCGTTCTTGATGACTCTGTCAGCCTCGATAGCGGCGAAGCGTTCCCATATTTTCTGAAGACCGATCGTCTTGAAGAGGCATTCTATTTCGTCGCTCCCTGGATTGGCAAAGCCCTTTGTATGCAGCTCGGGATCAAGACCCGCGAGAAGGCGCAGCTTGTCCCCCGACACGAACGGGTGACCTGTGCACTCCATGATAATCTCGAGGCGCTTAACGATATCGCAGTTGTCCCACCTTTCTGGCCGTCCGACGACCTGGTGCGCTACGATCGCCCTGGGAATTTCGTTACAGGTCGGCGCGATTTTCGCATACGCGACTATAGCATCCCCGATGAGGTCCTCGAAAAAGCCTTCCACGTGCGAACACAGCAAATACCAGTGCTCCTCTTAGGATAGCATTATCTTTTGCTGCGGCGGCGCTCTGTTCGGTGATATTCGCCTCAGGAGGTGAACACATTTCCAGCAGAAGCTGCACTTCCTGCAGTCTCTCGTTGAATTTGCTCATGGCCGCGGACGAGGCCACTGCATTATGCTCCGACTATCCGAATACAATGTCAGGGCAGTGTATGCCGAGCTGCCTCAAATTATAAATCCATTGGGCCAACCGATTGTTGATGCGCGTTTTGTCTCGCGTGGCCTGTATGATGGCATCAAAAAATACTTTGTCATTGTTACACATTTCGCAAAATGTGCGGACAAGTTCGCTTTTGCTGCCCTCAAGAGCGCCTTTATCAATTCTAGCAAATGTAAGCATAATAACGTCGTAGATCGCGCGATTGATCTGGTTTTCCGCGTTTCCGTTTTTGTCGAAACGGCGGAACGCCTTGTCTCCAAATACGTCCTCCACTTTTTGTATTGTCTCAAGAAAAAGCGTTCTGTGACGCTCAATATCAACGTCCGACATGCGAATACCGCTCGCCAGATAGTTGTCCAGAAAGGGAGCAAAATATCCTTTGTATGCGGAGGGCGCATAATGGAATGCAAAGAAGCGTAGAATAAGCTCGGCATCCCGCATCCGCTTGTCCAACCCGCTTGCTCCTCTGAGCTTTTGGAATAACTTATCTTCGCAGAGTTCCCGGATCAGAGCGTTAAGCCGTCCCCGATAGGTGGAGTTTCGAAGCTCCTGGGCCGTCAGCTTCACCGATCCAGAATTAAGGCGCTCAAAGACGTCGAACCTGATGTCAGGATTTGACTCCTTTTGAAGTGCGATACACCGTATTGTACGAGTTCTTATCAGGCGCTGATCCGAAGGGTCCAGTTCGACGAAGCGCTTCCGGTTTATTTCCGGGCGAACTCGCAGCCCTCTTAAGGAAAATTGATTCGTAAGATAGCGGTAAATGGAGGTCAGGCGCTGTTGGCCATCAATAACGCTGTACGCGCCATCTTCACTTTCGGCGAAGTAGCAAACGGGTATGGGAACATTTAAAAGAAGTGATTCGATCAAACGGCTGGCCTTTGTATCGTCCCAGACACGGCGGCGCTGAAAATGATCCTGAAGCACTAGAGAGCCATCTTTTATCTGCTGTTCAATAGAGCTGACGATGAAATCAAAGGGCTGCGTGACAAGCTTTCTCTCACGAAGCGGAATCTGAAGTTCCGGCCTGCTCTCGCCTCCATCGGCGTCGTCGTCTTTGTCCTCGAAAGTCTCTTCGGAATAAGGCGGCTCGTCCGTCTCCTCATCTTTTGGAAGAGAATCATCCGCGCTCTTAGACATGTATCCTCCGACTCATTCGTTCAGACGTGCTGACGATGCCGCGACGTGTCCGGCAAAGCTTGTAACAAACGTTTTCAAGCCGGTTAGAGTGCTCATCTCGCCATACTCGCCAGTCTCTCTTGCTGTGCGGGGCGACGTCAAAATCGTCGCCACTGTGTACAGCTCTTCCTGAACCAGCTTTCTGCAGAGAATGTTGTAACGTTCGGCGTAGGAAGCCCCCTGGAACTCCGGAAGAACCGGAAAGTGCGGCGAGGAGTCGCGGACCGGCGATCGGGATTCTGGGGCGTCTTCAAGAAGCATGAGCCAACCGGTGAATGGCCCCGGGGATTCTCCGAACGCGCCTTCGCGGAAAGCCGTTCGGAAGTCCACGGCCGTCCCAAGGGCCTCTTCGGTGCGGTTGTTGAAGTTGTTGCCGAAGGACGGACCGACCTGGGATTTCAGCTCGACGGCGGCGACGAGGTCACCCTGGTGCGTAACGATAAGATCCCAGAGCTTGGTGGGACGGAAGTAGCCGGGAAGCGTGACCACGCGGCGCTTAAGGTGGACGCTCGAGAGAGGAAGGCCGTTGGCCTCTATGAGGTCGATGATCAGGGTGAGAAACCCGTTCATGTTCTTCCCGGCTGTCACGCCGGAGCGCTCACCCTGGTCCACCCTACCGGCCTCGATCTGCTTCTGGCGCCTCCTCGCGGTTGCCCCAGAAAGCTTTCACGGCCTCACAGGCCTTGCGTTCGTAGTCGGCAAGATCGATCGCCATGCCTACGCCCCGCTGCCGCCAAGGGCGGCGCACTCCTCGGGCGAGAGGCCGTAGAGCCTGAATACCGCGTCGTTGCAGGCAGAAAGGTCGCCTTTCCTAGCCGCCTCAATCAGGGAGTTCCTGACGCGCTCCGGCACGTCCTGCCACCTCGGAAGGCGGATACGACGCAGGTACTGTGCCTGAAAGCGCAAATACCCGCCGCGCATTTTTGTGGAATAGATGGCTACAAAGAGACGGGCTATGCCTGACAAAAGAACGGCCTGCAAGGCTTTGAGGTCCCACTCATCCGACGTAATGAAATAGAGATTGTGATGAGGATACAGCAGACCCTCCTCATAGACGATGTGAGCTTTACCCTTGATGTCCGGAATGAGAAGTTTCGGCTTGCGCGCTATGGCCGGATAGATGCGGTCGATGGTCCGGTACCAGTTATGCGGCTGCTTTTGAAATGTGCCGTCCTGCTATCTTTCCGGCGGGCCTCCAAGTAGCGAGCAAGTTTGGGGTACTTGCCGAGTTCGACGAGTCCCCCATCATCCTTGAAAGGATTGATCACGCCGTAACCGCGCCATTTCACATGGCCGCTCATAATATCGCGGGTCAAGACCAGCGGCAGCTTGCGGTCCGCCTCCACGTCCAACTCGTCGAACAAGCCGATGAACTCCTTGTCGGCTCCGGTCGCAACGCCAATGCCCACCATGCAACCGGCCGCTTCGATGGCGGGAATGCGCTCCTCAAGGCGGCGGACCAGCGCGAGCTGGTCGGTCGACTCCAGAATCCAGGGTTCACATCCGCTCGCGACGACGGGCATTTCCTCGACGGGGCCGCGCGTCTCCGGCGGCGCGCTGCAAGCAAGCTGGTGGGCCAACGCGGAAAGAGTCTTCGCTTCGATAACGGGACGGTGCGCGATGCGGGTAGGTCCGGGTTTGCCGCGTGCAATGACCGTGATTGCGGGATAGGCAATCACGTCGGCCAGGAAGGCCGGGGTATCGACCATGTCCACGTAAACTTTGAGGTGGAAGTTCTCGGCCACCATGCGGCGGAGCGGACCCCCATAGCGGTTCTTCATCCACCTGTCGGCACAGATGAAGCCGAGATGCCCCCCTTCCGCCAGGTGCGAAAGCGACTTCTCTATAAAGGGAATGTAGATGTCGGCTCGGTCGAAGATCGTCTGGAAGCGGCTGCGGTACTCGGCGATTAGAGCGTCCGGTATCAGCTCCTGCCGCACGTAGGGGGGATTGCCGACGACGTGGGTGAAGGTGTCCAGGAAATCGGTCAGCAAGAAATCCTTCTGGCTCAGCCATGCCTGGGCAAGCTCCTCGCTTTGCCGGTCGGACAGGCCTTCCTTCCTGAGTAGCGCAAGAAGCTTTGCGCGGGTTGCATCGAAGGAGGCGCGGTGCAGCTCCACGGCGCGCATGGAATCCCGCAGCGACGCTACGGGATCGTCTGACTTGCGGGAGCCGTGCTCGCGCCAAGCGGCTAGAAGTCGGGAGACTGCGGGCAGCAGAAAATCGCCCTCACCGAAGGACGGCTCAAGGAGGCGCAGCTCCTGCAAAGGCTTGTCGGCCGTATAACCAGCAAGGTCAAGAATGAAATCGACCACTTCACGGCGCGTGAAGATTGCGCCGCGCTCTTCGATCCCTGCCTCGGCGAGGCGCTCAAGAGCGGCATCGACCGGGCAGAACCCGGGCAGCGACGCTTGCGTCACCGATGGACTTAAGCAGTGAGCAAGGATCTGTGCCATAGAATCCTAATGGATGTGATGCAGATTGCGTTAGCCAGCTCCTTGCACCATACATTGAGATGTCCGCGTGTGGGAATACTAAATATGGCCAATTGAGGTTCTACGGGCACGCTGCTCCTTCCATTGCTCGGCATGGTGCGCATCAGCCCATTTAAAAGCATCTCTTGGCTGCCGTCCGTCGAGAATTCGCCTGTTGTATCTCCGGCGCCAGCAGCGTCAGCCGGAGCAAGCGGTTGACGAAGCTGCGTGTGATGCCCTCCGCTTCGGCAATCTCGTGTGCCGAGCAATACCTCCCATCCTCCAGCAACCGCTTCCAGCGATGGGCACGGGCGTGCGCGCGGATCAGCGCCTCGTCGGGGCGTGGCCGCGCCAACGCCTAAGCAGAAATCGCCGGGTTGACCAACGGATGGCGGGCTGGTTCCCTGATCGCCTCGATTTGCGGGCGGCAGGCATGAGCGGAAAAAAATCCCCTCTCTCGGTAACTAAGGAACAGCGAGCGGCATTGGCGGCGTTGGCGGCGTTGGCCGGTTCGCGTGATCGCGGCGAGGCGGACCGATCCCGGGCGGTGCTGCTGACCGTCTCGGGCTGGACGAGCGGACGGATTGCCGAAGCCTTTGGCGTGCGGGAAGACACGGTTCGGCTCTGGCGAAGCGATTTCATGAGAGGCGGCGTCGACGCGCTGACGGCCACCGTCGCCCCCGGCCCCGCGCCAGTCAAAAGCGAGGCGCCGCTGCGCGTGGCCATGCCGTTGCTGGCCGAGCCCGTCGCCGACCGGCCCAACTGGACCATTCCGCGCCTGCGCGCCGAGATCGAGGCACGCGAGGGCGTGAGCATCAGTCGTTCGCAACTGTGCAAGGCGCTGCGAAAAAAAAGTTCCGTTGGCGGCGTCCCCGGCACACGCTGAAGGGGCGCCAGGTCGCCGCCGAAGTCGACCGGGTTGGTCTGCGCCTGCACCTTCTCAAACAGCAGGCCGACGCCGGCGACGTCGTTCTGCTCTACGGTGACGAGAGCGAGGCACTGACGCATCCCTACCTCGCCCGCGCCTGGGCGATGACGGGAGCGGACCTGCGCGTTCCCGCGCCCGGGCAGGCGAAGAAAGTCGCGATGCTGGGTTCTCTCGATTACAAGACCCGTCAGCTCATCGTGCACACGAGCAAGACCAAGCGAAGCAGCGACTTCGTCGCCCATCTCGAACAACTGGACCGGCTCTACGGTCCCAAGCCGGGTCAGCCCGTCAAGCCAGTGGTGCTGGTCGAGGACAACGGTCCAATCCATACCAGCAAACTCTCGCAGGCAGCACTCGCTGCCCGCGCCCATTGGCTCACCGTCGAGTGGCTGCCCAAATACGCCGGAGTTGAACGACATCGAAACCGTCTGGCGCGATCTCAAGGCGCATCACCTCGCCCACCAGACCTTCGCCGACGCCAACGCGCTTGACCAAGCCATCCATAAAGCCGTCGAGGCCCTCAATGAGGAGCGCAAGTCCGTTCCGTTGGACGAGATACGAATCTCTGCTTAGCCGTCGCCACCGTCGAGTCATCACCTTGCGGCCGCTGCGGCGCACGAACGTCATTGGAGTGCGGACGCTGGTCATAGTGCCGTCGAACTGCCAAGCGGGCTTTCCCGATCCTGCCATTCGCTCTCATGCCGCGTTTGCCTTCGCATCGGTTGTGGGGAGCTGCTCGACCAGCGTCTGCAGCCCCTCCGCCCGCAGCGCGCGGCGATGTGTTCTGGCGTGACGTCGGGCCCGCTCGACCAGTAGGCGGACGGTGCGCGCCTGTTCGGCCGGGCAACAGCTCACCCCACAGCGGCGCGAAGTCGGTGATAGCGACCTGAGATTGCATCACCGACACACCCTCGCCTGATCCCGCATCACCTGATAGTCCGCGAGCATCTGCTCGATAACCGAGCCGGCAGGCAACGAGGCGAGTTCGTCGGCCGCGCGGGCCAGGAACTCCCTGCTGTAGGCGATAACCGGCGGACAGGGTGCGCCGTCAGAGCGTTCCGTCCCGCATCCGGCGAGCGAGCTCACCGCGATCGCGAGGACGACGGCTCGCAGCCTCGAGCTGGTCACGTTGCACCTCCACAGTCCGCCGCATATTCTCGACACGCTCGGCATTGCGGCCGGCCTGGCGGGCGCCGAAGAGAACTGCGGCGACGCCGGCCGCGGCGGCGAGCCATCCCAGGATCGTGAGCACATTGCGAAGCAGGCAGCCCTGGAGGAGCAGCCACATCAGCGCAAGCCTTGGCGCCGATCATCGATGCGCGCCCACAACATGACGCCGATGCCGATCAGCGTGACCGCAAGCAGCCCCCACTTGGCCGCATCGAGGTACGGCACGATACTGGCGAGCGCGTCGTGCGCTTGGCCGACCGTTTCCTGAATGACACCGATCGCGCCGGCGCCGATGGTGCCAGCCGCTGCGACCTGCCCGGCCTTTACCGTCCGCGTCTGCTGCAGCGAGCGCTCGGGCGGCATCACGCCGGCGCGGACCAGTGCTGCGTCGATCTGAGCGCCGGTGTAGGGCTGCCGGCCGTTCTCCACCCGGATCATCGCCACCAGGATGGGCTTCAGGCAGGCGTGGTCGTGCAGATCGAGCGGCTCGCCGATGTCGAAGCCGCTCGCCTTGGCAACTGTCCGAGCGTACGCCTCGGTGTCGTTCTCGTTCGGCGGCGCCCACACCTCCACCAGCTTGCGGATTGTGTCGAGATGCCGGCGGTCGTAGTGAGCGATCAGCAGCACCGCCGCCGCCCGCAGTCCCATGATCGGGTCTTCGAACTGCTCGAAGGCGCCATCGCTGTTGTGCTTCGGTGGCACCCGGCCCTGCCAGCGGTTCTCGGCAACGAGGCGGATGTTCAGCGGATTGTTGTTGCGGATGCCGCGCGGCAGCATGGTTTGAATCGTCATGATCACCTCCGGACATGAAAAGGCCGCCCGAAGGCGGCCGTGGGGCGTCAAGTGATGGCCGGCTCAGTGCAAGCCGACCGGGTTGGTCAGCAGGTAGCCGATGATCGAGAGCAGCAGCGCGATCAATGCGCCGGTAATGGTGACGCCGGTGTTCATCACCCGCTTGAAGATTTCGTAGACGACGTCTTCCTTGGCGACGTGGCTGGTCAGCGCGTCACGGATCTGCTGGATGTCTTCCTTAACCGTCGCCAGCTCCGTTCGCTGGTCCTGGACCATCGCCCGCAGGCCGTTGTTGAGGGTGCCCTTGATGTCGGCGACATCGCTTTGCAGCGCACGGATGGCGGCGGTGTGCTCGTCGGGGGTCATGGCTGGGGAGTCCGCTTGAGGCGAGCTTTAAGGAGCAGAACGAGTTGCGGGCTACGCGGCAACCGCCATGTACCGCCGGCGCGGCGCCGTCGGCGTCGCCTCCAGCTGCAGCACGGCGATGGCGAGATTGCCGACGTTGACGGTGGTGCCGGCAGTCTCAGCGCGGGCTCGCCATTTCCAGGTTGTCGCGACGGCGGCGAGCGTCTGCCGCTGCGCCAGTCCGGCGCACTGCCACCCGGCGGCGTTCGGCGCCTCGCGGTTCCACTCCTCGACGGCGCTGCCGTCCCTGGCGATGTTGAGATAGCCGGAAACGGTGGTCGACGCGGTGTTGCAGCCGCCCACCGCAATGATCGCGTGCTGCAGCGCCAGCGGCGTCGCGGACAGTGTCAGGAAGTCCTGGTTGCTGGCGCTCGTGGTGTTCTGCGTCGCCTGGTTCGAGGCGAAGTAGGCGCCATCAATCGCATCGAGCCGCAGCGCCAGGATGCGGGCGCCCTGGAGGTAGCAGAGCGTGCCGCTTTCGGAGCGGTACTGCAGCTGCAAGGTGCGCGCGGCGGCGGTGAGGCCGAGCTTCTCCATCACCGCGAACGCCTGGTTGTCCCAGTTGTCCTTGCAGTACCAAGCTCTGTCGCCGTAGGTGGCACCGCCGGTGACATCGTTCAGCCGGCAGCGCATGGCGCCAAGATTGGCGTTGCTGGCGCGCGTTGCCGACGCGATCACCAGATAATCGCCGGCCGAGGCGGGCGTGAACGCCAGCGTCGCCGCGGTCTGCCAGCTGGTGCTGCTGGTGTTCACCTGCGCCAGGCTCTCGGCGTAGGCGTCGGCAGCATCAGCCTTGATCAGCAGCAGGTGGACATCCTTGATCTTGGTGGTGTCGCCGGCATGCGAGGAGTTGATGTTGACGTCGAGCTGCTGTTCGCCTGGCGCCACGCCGAAGCTGAGCCTGGCGATGCCGAAGACGCCGACCCAGTCCTGCGGGCTCGTCGGCTCCTGGCGCTGCACCGACTGCTCGAGGAGCACCGTCGCCGCCTGGACGTGATAGACCGACACCCAGCCGACGTGGTCGTTGGTGCCGCTGGAGTTGGTGAAAGCGGCGGATGCAAACAGCCAGTAGTCGGCATTGGGGTCCGGGGTGAAGGTGAGCGAGAGAGCGTTCGTCCAGTCGGCGCTGATGGTGCTGTTTTCGGCTAGGCTTTCGGCATAGAAGCTCTGGCGCGTGGGCATGGTCAGTCTCCACGCAGGCCGGGATAGCGCATCACAGCAGCGTCGCCGCCAGGGTCACGGCAATGTCGGCGAGCGTCGCATCGGCGGTGGCGGGTGCGACGATGCGCAGTACATCGCCGGCGGCGAAGTCGGTCTGGCTGCTGGCGAAAGTGGCGGTTGTGGCCGAGACGGCGACGGTCGCTGTCAGGAACTGGATGCCGTTCTTCTGGATCGCGAACAGCGACGTGCCGGTTGCAGCCGTGCCGGCCTTGAGGCGCGAGCCCGCGGCGTTGGCCGGGATGCGGAACGGCCGGGAGGCGACAAACAGCAGCACCGCCTCGCCGTTCGAGGGCTTGCCCGCGATGCCGCAGAGGATGTCGTAGGGCGGCCCCGACCAAGCCCCCGTGCCGTCGAGGAAGTGTGCAGCATTGTTGTCGAGCTTCGGCAGCAGGCCGTGCGCCGAAGCCGACGCGTTGAGCGTGGTCACGTCGCTTGGCGCCGCCAGCTCGTCGAGCCTGATCGCGTCGCCGCCGCCGGCCTTGTGACTCGCGGCGTGCGACGTGGGCGTGCGCGCGTCGGACAAGCGGGCATCGTTGCCGGCGCAGGCGGTGGTGCCGGTGGCGCCATAGGCGACGGCGATGCTGCCGCCGGTGTCCGTCAGGCCGGTGCCGCGCGTCCTGGCGTAGAAGTCTCCTTCGTCGGTCAGGTCCGCCGCACCGTGGGTGTGTGCCGTCGGCGTCCGCGGTTCGGACAGCCTCGGGTCGTCGCCCTCGCAAACGGTATCGGGGCCCGAGCCGTAGGTGGGCGCAAAGGTCAGCGTGTCGGTTGCGGGATCGGTAGTGACGGCAATGCCGTTGACGCCGGCGAGCGTCAGCGTGTCCGCGGCCGCATCGGCGACGACAGCCGACTGACCAGCAACCGAGATCGTCCCGAACGCTGGCGTCGAACCGGCAGGACCGACACCGGCGATCGCCGCAACGTCTGCCGGCGAGAAGCTGCGCAACTCGGTCTCGATCGGATCGACGATCTCGGCGGGCGTGATCTTCGACGGCAGCAGCCGCGCCGCTGAGGTCTGATCGACGCCGCGGATATCCAGCGCAAACTCGAGGAGGCGCACCTGCTCGCTGCCGTTGCCGCCTTGTCCGAACAGCGCCAGCCCGGCGTCGATCGTCTGCCGCAGCGCCGCCGGCATCGGCTGCCACGGCCCCCACAGCGTCTGGTTGGCCTCGTCCAGCGTGACGGTCGCCAGGGTCTCGGTCCAGCTGGCACCGCCGTCGAGCGAGAAGGACCACAGCAGCTGCGCTTCCATGGGGCCGCCCGGCGATCCGACGGTGACCACGAGGCGCATGTCCTGGTAGCCGCGCAGGTCGAGGCCGGTGAGCCGCCCCGCCGCACCGGCCGGAAACTCGCCGGCCGAGACCGGCACCGTCCACAGCTGATCGCCCGCCCACGCCGGCTGCGAGCGCAGGAAGGCGTCGTCGGAGAAGCCCTCGATGCGGTTGTCGTCGATGTCGTAGGTCAGCCGGTCGAGCCCGTTCAGCGCCTCGACACGGACCGCCTTGCCCCGGCCGACGAAAATCTCCTCGGTCAGCGTCGGGTCGTACCACAGCATGCTGCCGGTCGGGCCGTCCTGCCGCCATTGCCGGTTCTCGCCCTCGATGCCGCGCAGCTTCAATTGCGACCAGGTCAGCCCGGCCGTCGCCGTCCGCTGCGCCAGGATGTTGCCGCGGATGACGACGTTGTGCGGCACGGCGCTGAACTGGCTGACGATGATCGCGGTGTCGACGACGTTGTCGTTGCCGTACTGGTCGGCGGTGACCAGGTCGGTGACGGTGTTGGCGTAGACCAGCACGTCCTCGATCGGCCGCGCCCCTTCGCCGTAGCTCTGGTCTGCGCCCAGGAACACCGCGTAGTTGAGCGGCGCTCGGAAGCTGTTGCCGAGGATGGTGATGTGCTTGCCGCCCAGCACCTTGACGCCTTGCGCGTTGTAGACGCGGTTGCCGATGAAGCGGAACGCGCGCTGCTGGCCCGGGTCGTCCGCCACCACCGCCGAGAGATTGGCGGCGCAGCAGTCGTCGATGATCCAATGGAAGTCGGAATCGCTGACCGCCACGTCGGCGCAGTTCGACGCGTTCAGGCCGTCGCGGGCGATGCGGTTGAGATGGATGCGGCTGGCGCGGACCTGGTTGCAGTAGCCGAAGGTGAACGCCATCTGCGAGGCCCATCGGCCTTCGACATCGATGAGCTCGGCCCGGTCGTAGTGGTCGAGGGCGATCAGCCGGCTGCCATCGCCCAGCTGCTTCATCGTCGCCTGGAGGTCGCCCTCGAACAGGATGTCGCGGATGACGATCGTCTTGCCCGGACCGTCGTCGACATCCCGCCCCAGCAGCCGGTAGGCGGTGCCGTCGCCGGGGTCTTCGCCACCGGTGAGACCCGCCGTCGTCGCGGCAACGCCCTTGTACCATCGGCAAGAGCCGCGTCCCGTCAGCTTCAGATCGGGGCAGCTGTCGGGATCAATACCGCTCAGGTCCCCGGCGTGGCCGATCATAAAGTCGCCCGACATCAGCAGCTCGCCCGGCTGGCCAGACGCCTTGATCGCGGCGATCGCAGCCCGAATGTTCGCGTTATCCGCGCTGGAGCTGGTGCCGATGAGCGGGATCACCTTGGCCGGGAAGCTGATCGCCGCCAGCGTGCTGCGCTCGGCCGCGGTCATCACCACCTTGCCGCCGCCGTCTGTGATCTGGTCGGCGGTGTAATCGCCCGCCTGTGCTCCGACCGCGCCGGTGCGGCCGAAGACCGAGGCGACGCCGCCACCCCCGCCGCCGGCCTGCACCCAGACAGCGGCGCCGGTGGTCGCGTCGGTGCAGAAGAACAGCCGGCCGGCGGCGACGTTGATCCACACCGCCGCGCGGATGTAGCCGTCGGCAGCGTCGTCGTTTACCGTTGGGTCGGTGACGGCGCCGTAGTTCTCGATGATCTCCCAGGCCGTGTTGCCGGCGTTGCGGCGCCGGAGCAGCTTGCCGGCATCGTTGCGCCAGCGCATGAACGGATAGGTGACCGACGGCGCGAACGCGCCCTCGTGCTCGGTCGCGGCCGCCTGGTCGGCGAGGTTGAAGTCCTGGCGGACCTGCGCGCCGAGCCCGGTCGGCACCGCCCCAAAGGTTGCAGACTGGGTCATGATTCAGATGCCAGATGTCAGAGGACAGATGTCAGAAAGGAAAAAGAACTTCAGCCCGCCCGCAGGGCCGCCCCAAGGGCGGGCTGTCCTTCGAACTCGGCGGAAGTACACCGAGCGGAGCGAGGGACTTCCGCCGACACTCGTCATAGCTTGATCATCACGTTGAGGTAGGTGGTCGGCTGGATGTTGAAGTGCGCCTCGCCGCCGCCGGCCGAGCCGGTGTTGCCGGAGAAACCGCCGCCGGCGCCGGTCTGCACGCCGCCGCCCCAGGTCGGATAGGTGCGGTCGCCACCCGATGCACCTGCGGCGCCACCGCTCATCCCCGGAACGGTATGCGTGTGCGCGGGAACGCCGAAGCTGTGGGCGTGCGGCGGCAGGTTGTTGAGGCCGAGCCCGACGTACTCGGCGCCGTGCCAGGTCGCCAGGCCGAAGTTGGAGAGCCCGGCACCCCAGCCGGCGATCGCCAGCACCCGGCCCAGCACCTTCGGCAGCAGGATGTGGCGATGTGCCGCCCAGTCGGCAGAAGCGGAGGCGCCGCGGCCGGTGGCGGTCCAGCTCCCCGCCGCGTAGAGCTTGCACCAGGCGTCGCTGGTGTTGGTCCACAGCAGACTGAACAGCGCCTCGGTATCGGGGTTGGCGCGGGTGGTGGCCCCCGAGCTGCCGTCGCCGATCGAGCCGTCGTTCATCATCACCCAGCCGGGATCGGCGATGGTCTTGAACGTCTGCTTGACGTCGCCGGTGGTGAACGCCGTCTGTGGAATGTTGACGTTGGTCCACTTCATCGGCGGGCCGATGGTGCCGACGGTCCACCAGCTGGTGTTGGTCGGATCACGCAGCTTGACGTAGCCGGTGCCGCTGTCGAACCAGAGCAGGTTCGGGTAGATCACCGGCGGCTCGGTGGCGCCGTAGTGTTGGGTGGCCAGCGCCTGGATATTGGCGTTGACGCGGGCGCGATAGAGCGCCGCCAGCTGGTTGGCGATCGCGCCGAGATCGGCAGACTGGCTCATTCGTCGTCCCCGCCCCCGGGCTCTTCGACCCGGGGGTCGTGGGCATCCGAGCGTAGCGGGACGATACGCCGGTAGGCCCGCAGCGCCCGCTTGCTGCGCTTCGGCAGCGGCACGTTGAGCGCCTCTTCGAGGTGCTCGACCGCCTGCACCAGCGCCTCGACCAGCTCGGGCGAATCGCGCTCGGCCACCTCGATCGGCTCGGTGGTGAGCGGCAGGAAGCAATGGCGGCGGAAGTCCCAGCGGTAGCCCTTCAGCCGCTGGCGCATGTCGTGACCGTCCGGCAGAGCCACCATACCCGCCTGGGGATCGGTCCGGTGCGCGTCGGCGGTGACGGTCTCGACGGCGATCAGCATGCCGTCCTCATCGAGCTTGGCGATATCCGGCATCAAAGCACCTCGTCGGCAGCGACGCGCAGCTGCGTGATCCACAGGTTGAACAGCCGGTCATCGGAGCGCATCCGGCATTCCAGCTGACCGATCGCGCGCGCGTCGATCTCGGCGGAGTCGATGCGCATCAGCGTGCCCCAGCTTGGGCTCACGGCCGGATCGTCGTCGGTCAGCCGGCCCCAGACGCTGGCATCGACCGAGGCGCCGAGCGTGCCGTCGACGTCCGGCCAGTCGTCGATTGCGCCGATTTTGGCATCCCAGAACGCGAATTGGTTGACCGCGTCGAGCTTCAGCCGGCTGGTCAGCCGCAGCCGCCGCACCGACCCGGCATCGATGCCGGCGGCGAACTGGTAGAGACCGCTGCTGGCGACGCCGCCGGTGTCGTCCCAGTTGCTCAGCGCGTCGACGTCGGGCACCGCGTCGAAGTCCTCGGCATCGAGCATCAGCCCGCCGTCGACCACCGTGCACTTCGTCTTCACGCCAGCGAACAACGGGTCCTCCTCGACGGCGCCGACCGGCGAGAACGCCAGCAGGCTCGCCTGCTTGGTCGAGACGGAAGCGACGCCCTCGGACGGACGGCCGTCGGCGTCGTAGACCCGGGCGAAGTAGGTGCCGGGCTTGAGCGGCAGCCAGACGTGCGTCTGATCGCCGGTGACGGCGCGCGCCAGCGACGTCGAGTTCGGCCACAGCGTCGCATCCATGTCCGGCGAGTGGCGGAAGCTGATCCAGCCGCCGAACTGCACATCCAGGTCGGCCGCCAGGTCCCAGCGCAGCAGAGCACCTCCGCCAACGACGGCGAGCGTGAGGTTCTGCAGGTCGGCGGGTGGCGACCGGCGGCCGGTCACATAGTGGCTGTTGACCTGCGTCGCCGGCGAGGCGAGGTAGTTCGGGTGCGTGTACTGCAGGCGGAAGTCGTAGGTCTCGCCGGACTGCGGGCCGGCGATGACGACGCCGGTCGCCGTCTCCTCCTGCACCGTCGCGTCCTGCCAGGCGCCGTGCGTGCCGGAGACCCGGTAGAGCACGTGGATCGTTGCCCCCTCGATCGCGATCGGCTGCAGCTGGAAGACCATCCGTTCGATCAGCGTGCGCGACGGCGTCACCAGCATCACTCGTTCGTCGGAGCGGATGTCGAGCACCACCGGCGCCGGCACCGAAGGCGGCGGCGTCACCACCGGATCGTAGGGCGAAATTGGCCCCTGCTCGGCGACATGCACGCCCGGCGCCTCGGCGATCAGCGTCAGCTTGGCCGACAGGTTCTCGCCGGGCTCGATGTCGCGGACGAGCACGCGCAGCGTCTCGCGGCCGAGCTCGCCGAAGGCGCAAAGATCGCCCGTGGCGGGTGCATCGATCAGCGCCGGCGGGTTGCTGAACCACAGCCGCGGTGAATATCCCGCGATGGTGCGCAGCGGGTAGAGGTCGGTGCGCATCATGCCGGCTGCGACGCGGCGGACACGCAGGCCGTAGCTCTTATTCGTCTGCATCGTCACCGGCGCATCCAGCGTGACGTCGGTGATGTTGCCTGAGGCATCCTCGTTAACTGCGGCAATGCGCGCCGAGGTGAGGCCTGTGGCGATGACGTCGTGCTGCAGCGCCACCAGGTCGCCGCGCTCGCAGGCGAGTTGCTCGAAGTCGCAGTTGATGCGGTGGATCTCGCGCCGCAGCCGCTGCTGCGCCAGATGGTAGCGGCCCTCCTTCCACGCCTGGTCGCGGCTGGTGAGCCCGACAATCTCCACCCGACCGATCAGCGTGGCGTTGGTGGCAGAGTAGCCATCGTCGTAGACGACCACCTCCTCGGTCTTCCAGGAGGCCTGCTCGTTGACGAAGCCGATCCGGTAGCCGTCCGGTACCGGCTCGTGCGTCATCTCGCCCTCGTAGTTCCAGCTGTTGCGCGGCGTGAACATCCGCACCGGCACGCTTCGAGGCTCGTCGATGACCACCGAGAACTTCAGGTCGCGCAAGCTGACCATCGCCCGGCCGAGGCGGGCGATGCGGGCCAGCGCGTCGTAGAGCGAGGTCTTGGCATCGAACACGCCGTTGAACTCTCGGCGTGCCGGCCGCGTCACCCCGTCCCAGTACGCCAGCCGCTCCAGGTCGATCTGCGCGTCGGTCGCCGGCTTCCGTCGGCTCGGGTGCTGCAGGATGTGCCGGAACAGCGCCGCAGGCGATGACGTCGGCCGCCAGATCCAGCTGTTGGTGCTGGCATCCCAGTCGCGGGCGATGGTCCGCGCGGTGACGTTGAACTCGTCGATCGTCCCCTGCAGCTGGCCGGTGGCGCGGATGCGCACGGCGATCAGCGTGATGCCGGGGACCGGCACCGGATCGCCGGCGGTGATCGTCCGCAGCGCCGTCCAGAAGCACTTGGAGAAGTTCCGCTCCTCGTCGGTGTCGCCGGACAGCCGGGTGATCCGCACGTCGAAGGTCTGGTTGGCGTCGACGATGCCATACTCCGCCGGCCGCCAGCGGTGCCCCCAGTAGAGCGGCGTCTGCTGCCGGCCGGTGACGGTGCGCACCAGCACCGTGCTCCAGTGGTTCTCGCCGGCCGGCGATTGCTCGATTTTGAAGGTAACCGACTGGTCCGACTTCTTGCCGGCCGGCTGGTTCTGGATGTGGACCAGCCGCTCGAAGGCGATCTCGATCGCGATCTCGTCGGCCCCCGGCGGCGTCGTCCGCACCTGGCCGCCGGCGGCATAGGTCAGCGCCACCGACAGCGGGTCCTCGTAGACGTCCAACGGATAGAGCGAGAACGGCTTGCCCTGATCGAGATCCCACGCCGCTGCGCTGCTGGGGTCGGCAAGACGGTTGAAGGTGAGGGTCTGGCCGGCGACGATCGCAAGCCCGTTGACCGTCGCCGATGAGGTTGCCGTCCAGGTATCGCCGAAGCTCGGGCTCGCCGGAAAGACGCCCGCGGCCGGATCCCATCCGCTTTTGTCCGGCATCGTCCAGTAGCCGCGGCGCATCTGCCACTCGACCTCGGCGTAGTTGCCGATCGGCGTCTCGCCGATGCGCATGGACTCGACATGCACCGGTCCGTGACTGACCGCGAAGATAGCCCGCCAGTAGGTATTGGAGCCCACCACCTCGCGGTAGGGTAAGGCGGCATAGGGCGGCGTCAGCCGGAAGCGGCCGCAAAGGAACGGCACCTTGCCCCAGATGTCGATGCGGTTGCGCGCGCCGAGGATCTGATACGTCTGGCTCTCGGTGCCCTTGTCCTTCGACAGCTCCGGCACCGGCGGCGGCAGGAAGGTGTTGACCAGCAGCGTGCCGCCAAGAGTCACGGCGGCACCGGCGAGGCCGCCGGCGATCGCGGCGGCGGTCGTTCCCCACACCGGCGCCAGGGCGCCGTAGGTGAGCGCCGTAGTGACTACCGCAATGATCGCGATGCCGACCATCGCCGCGATCCGCCAGCCACCGCCTCCTGCCGGCAGCAGCCGGATCGAGAGATACTTGCCCGGCCTCGGCCGGACGCGATGCCAGTGGGCCCGCTCGATCAACTGCTCGCCGAGGAAGGCGACGCCGTGCGCACGCAGCAGCGGGTCCGGCTGGATCAGCTCGACGATCTCGGCGATGGTCAACCCCTGAGGCACCGCGTAGTCGATGCGCCGCTGCTCGAACGGGTGCGGGCAGCAGGAGACGACGAAGGTTGGCTGCAGGGGCGGCATGTACACCGATGGCTGCGGCGACGCAGGCGATGCGCTGTCAAGCAGCATCGGCGGCCAGCCTCCTATAGCGCCAAAACCCGAGGACGCGCCTTCGGATGGCCTGATCCTCCCAATAGCGGGCGAGCACGGCGGCGGTGCCGCGCTCGACATGCAGCAGCCAGCCGGAGGTCACGACGACGCCGACGTGCAGCGGGCCGAACACCCAGCCGGAGCCGGCAACCCGCGCCGCGCCCGACATCTCGACGACGTCGAATGGCCCCTCCTCGCCAACATTAACCCGACGCCATGCGCCGGAACGGCGTTCCGTCTCGACCGCTTCGCGCACGCCGGCGGGATTGGCCTCGCTGGCGTAGCAGGTCGCCAGCGAAGGCAGTTGGACGCCGGCCTGTTCAACGATCACCAGACGCACCAGCCCCCAGCAGTCGCACCCCGCCCGGTCGCGGCCCAGATCGCGGAACGGGATGCCGACGTAGCCGGCAACCCACGAAGGTAGCTGGGTCATCAGATGCCAGTGGTCAGATGTTACAAGGGCAAGAGGTGACGTCTGCGCTCGATCGTCTGACAGCCGTCATCTGAGTAGTGTCTCAGGTCGAGTACGGTCACTCTCGCCAAGAGCGATGGTTCGGCGGTACCGAAAACCGGACGCGACCGCGTCTGCCTTGGCGCGCTCTGAGGCACGCAGCCCGGACGGAGCACTGGATCGCGACCGCATAATCGGAAGCAGGTCCGATACCGACACACTGCCGACGCAAGCACATGTTTGCGCCGGGCGCGGAGCGGTGCAATCATTCGCATCCGAACTGCGCGGGGAGAGGCGAAAGTGATCGAGCGGTCGATCGGGTACGTCAGCATCGCCGCCGCCGTCCTGCTGCTGGGCCTTTCCGGCTGCGCCAGTCCCGGCGACGGTGGGTCCTCCGCCCACGACCCGACCCACGCGGCAGGGATGTCGGTCGGGGGCTCGGATCTTCCTCTTTGTTCAATGATCGCCGACCCCAATGCCCGGTGCATCCAGGACGACCACGCCGCCGACCGCGCGCGCGCGTACGCCTCGGCTTCTGCCGGCACGGCGGCGGCGGCCTCCGGGCTGAGCGTGGAAGACCGGGAGGCGATGGGCCGAATCGCCTACGCGGAAGCCGGCAACCAGGGCGAGGAAGGAATCGCCGCAGTCATCTTCTGCGTCCTCAACCGGGTGAACTCCGGGCTGTTCCAGGGCAGTGTGCAGGCGGTGATTGACGCGCCCAACCAGTTTGAGCCGGCGACCAGGGTCGGCGGCTGGCGCCGCCTGCCGCCGCTCGACTACAGCCAGAGCATCCAGTTCGATACCATCCTCAATCTCATCCTCGCCGGCCGGCTTCCCGATCTCACCAACGGCGCCCTGTTCTTCCAGAACGCCGCAATCGTCGCAGCCCGGGCGGCACGGGGATCCGTCTCGTCTTATCTCGTTGACTTCGGCGGCACGCCGCCGGTCGCGGAGATCGGCGATCACCGCTTTTACGACTGGCGAGCGGCGACTAATCTCGCCTCCGCCCGCGACAGCCGCCGCGACGAGGCGACGGCCGCCGCCTACGAGACCGCCTACGCGGACCCGGGGAACGGCGCGTACGCGGGGGAAGGCGCGTACGCCGGTGAGAGCTCGTACGCCGACGACGGCGCCCACGACCTTGTGGCGGGGGATGCTTATCCGCTTGCGGCAGCCGCGGAAGCCTGGCCGGGCAGCGACGATGGCGAGGCCAGCCCGGCAGTGGATGCGCAGTAGTTGGACCAAGCTCGGAGCGGCCTTATTCCACCGGCGCACCGGGCAAGGGAGCAGGGGCGCGCCGGGGTGGCGGCCCTGCCGACGACGCCATTTCCGACCCAGGTCGTCCTAACTTGAAACGGTGTCGACTTCCCGCCGGCGCGGACGCGCGGACGCGCGGACGCGCGGGCAGCGCGGCGGAGCGCAGCAAGCGTGCCGCATGGAGCGAGAAGCGGAATACGCGCTTGCCTGCCAGCGAGATTTCCGCAGGCCGCTCCGTTCCATACGGGCTACGCGTCGCGACGGACGCTGGGCACCGGTCACGACGTCCACACGTGGGATAATCGGTCTCTCCCCTTGGCGGCTCAGGGTCAAGCTGAGACGCCGGCATCAGAAAACTGACATCTGTCACGGCCATAGCGCCTTGAACCGCCCGTCGAAGGTGACGTAGGGGAACTCCTCGGCGGCGAGGTCGTCGACGCTGAGCGTGCCGGTGACGAAGCCGACGTCGAACGTCGACGCCCGCCATTCGAGCCCGGCCCATTCGCGCTCGACGATGTCGGGATCGGTGCTGCGGACGATGCGGATGATCAGCGACGGTGGCGTCGTCAAACCGCGCAGCAGCGCGACGACCTCCTGGCTAGTGTTGTCGATCCGGATCTGCGCTCTGGGCGCGCGGCCTTCGGCATCATCCGGCAGCGTCACCTCGAACGGGAACGGCTCGTAGCTGGCACCATTGCTGATGGTTGCCACACCATCTGAAGTGAGCCGCAGCGGCGCCGGCAGTTGCGGGTGGCTGATCTCCAGCAGCACCAGCCAGGGTGTCGCACAATCCTGCGCCGCGAGCTCGCGGGTCGCGGCGTCGGTGAGGGTCACGGCAGCAGTTCCAGGTCGAGGCTGACCCGCCAGGCGATGCCGGCAGCGACCGGCTCAATCGTGGGCGGCGGCACGATGCGGAAGGACCCCAAGGCGCCAGTCACCGGATGCACCCAGGAGAACGACAAGGCACCTCCCTGCAGGTCGGAAGCGAAGAAGCTGCGAAAGGTGGCGAGCTGCGACGGGCTGAGCCGGAACGCCGCCCTCAGCCTGGTTACCCCGGCCGTTGCCCGCCGTCGCGCCTTGGCCGGTCCGATGTCGGTGGCGCTGCGCACCAGCAGGTTCGGCGGCGTCTCGGCGAAGCCGTCGGCCAGCGGCCGCTGCGGCAGCGATGCCGGCCACGATGGAATGGGCATGTCAGGAGCCAGAGGTCAGGAACCAGGACCCAGGAGGACTACCTGGCATGGGCGGACCGAATATTGGCGGCAAGCTCGTTCCTGGCACCTGGTTCCTGGCTCCTGTCATCTGGCACGGATCGGGTTGGCGGCGGCGGCGAGCGCGCGGTTGAGCGTGCTGCCGGGGCGCGCCGCGCGCTGCGCCATCGCCACCTCGACCGTGTTGCCAAACGGGATCACGGAGAGGCTTGTTTCGCAGTCTCGCCTAAGGGCTGCCCGAGCTCAGGCCCATAGATCGACGCCAGACGGATCTTGTGCTGAATGTTTGCTTGGTCGACTGCAGTGGACGCGTCGCCCTCCTGCACAGCGACGACCTTGCCAGACCAGGCGAAGGAATCAGTCGAGACAAAAGCAACGATCAGCCCTGCCGCAAGACCAGCGCGAATTGCCACCTTCTCCAAACCTTGAACACCTCGGCAAGAATGATCCGCGTAGCGTTCGATGTTCGCGCGAAGGCCCCTAAGACGACGTTACCAGGCGAGTAACCTCGCGTTTACCGCCGGCCCGTATCCTCGCCGGCATGGAGGCGAGTCATCACCAGGCGTGTGCGCCAGTCCCGAGCCAAGCGTTCGTGCAACCCGGAACAGTCCGAGCATGACCAGCTCGGCGAGCAACTGTTGGATTTGACGGGAATCTAGATGGTGAGGAGGAGAAGCGATGACTACGACGCAGAAGAAAATCATAGCTATTGCCGCAACGGGCCTAGGGGTCTGGTGGCTGATCAGCGTGTCCGAGCCGTCGAAGTCGCCGTCGTTGCCGGCCGCGTCAGCGCCGGCGGGGCTGGAGTGGGATAGAACCGCGCATCCGGTTGTTCCGCACACGTCTGTCGAGCAGCAGCTCGCTCAACCCCGCAACCCCTCGGGGGGTGTTGAAAGTAAAACCATCAGCATGACGTTTGAGAACTGTCAGCTGTTGATTCGTCGAACCGCCGATCAGGTCGGCCAGGCACCAATCAATATCGTCGACAGCGAAATCCTGCGCATGGTGAGATTCGTCACTAGCGATGGTTCGGTGCTGGTGACGTGCTCGAAGCCGGACGAGAAGGCGATGATCACACGCAGCCCGTATCAGTGAATAATACCAAAGGCTCTGCTGGCTGACTCACGAAGGGGATTTCGCGGAGGAAGATTTCTGACTCGATTGGCGCGGGGAGATTCGCGCCATACCAGCAGCGGCATGTCAGGAGTCAGAGGTCAGGAATCAGGACCCAGGAGGAGGAGTACCTGGCAGGGGACGATCTAGTATTGGCGGCAAGCTCGTTCCTGGCATCTGACTCCTTGGCTCCTGTCATCTGGCACGGATCGGATTCGCGGCGGCAGCGAGCGCGCGGTTCAGCGTGCTGCCGGACCGTGTTGCTCGCTGCGCCATCGCCACCTCGACCGCGTCGATGATGACGTTCAGACTCAGGTTGCCGGAGGGATCCCGCTGCTCCTCGGTCGTCACCTTGGCACCGGCGTTGTTGATGACGTTGACGGTCACCTGCGGCCCACCGGCCGCCTCGACGCCGAGCCTTCCGGAGGAGAGCCGCTTCAGCGGCAGCACCGCTTCCGGCCCGGCCTCGCCCATCAGGCCCGTGCCGTGCGCCATCGGGAACAGGGTCGGCCGGTCGACCACGCCGCCCTGGGCGAACGGAATGACGGCGCCGTGCGCGAACACGCCGCCCTCGGCATAGAGCCCGCCGGTGCCGGGCCCCGGCGCCGCACCGGGCTCACCACTGCCTGCGGTCGGGGCCGACGAACCGAACAGCCCGGAGACCAGACCGCCGAGCCCGCCGCTCAAGGCCTGCGCCAGCGGTCCGAGAACCGCCATGCGGATCGACAGACGGGTCAGATCGGCGATCATCGAGTCGACGAGCGAGGCGAAGTCGAGCTTGCCGGTCGTAACGAAGCCGACGAGCGCGTCCTCCATCCCTTGGAAGGCCTGCGTCGTCACCTGCTCGGCGGCGCTCGCCGCATCCATCGCCTGATCGGCATAGTCGCGCAGCGCCCGCGTCACCCCGTCCTGCCAATCGCGGCTAATGGCGAGCATGCGGTCGGCCGCCTGCTCCGCCTCCCGGTATGCCTCGGCGATGGCGCGTCCATGCGTCTCGGCGTCGATGGCGCCGGCCCGCATCAGCGCATCGAGCTGCTGCAGCGTCGCTGCCAGTTCCTCCGCCGGCGTGCGCATCTGCTCGGTCAGCCGTGCACCCTGCTGGCGCAGCTGCTGCTCGGTGCGCAGGCTGTCGGCCAGCTGCTCGCGGGCGAGCTTCTCGTCGTAGAGGGCGTTGGCCAGCCGCTCCACCTGCACCCACTGCTCGTCGGTGGCGCGTTCCGACAGCCGCGATAGCGCCTGGTCGACGAACTGCCGGCGCTCGTCGCCGAACAGCGCCAGCTGCTTGGCGAGATCGTCGACGATTTTCTCGTTGGCCTGGTAGGCGCGTTCGGCTGCCGCCTGCTCGGCCGCCGATTGCCGTTCGGCGGCCTCTCGGGCGCGCCTGGCCGCTTCTTCCAGTGGCTGGTTGATCGCCGCGATCCTGCGCCGCGCGATCTCTTCCGCCTCCTGGATCGCCGCATCCACATCCGACGCGTTACCGCCGTCGGGTGCGCGCAGCGCGTCCAGGCGCTTCTTCGTCTCGGTGAGCTCGCGGTTGACCTGGGCGATCCGCTCGGCGGGACCGGTCGCCAGCTGGTCGAGCGCCTTGTCCAGCTGGCTGCGCTGGGCGGCGAGTGCGTCGGCGCGCCGTTCGGCCTCGGCCGCCTGCTGCCCGGCCAGCGCTCGCGCGCGCTCCTGTCTGGCCGCTTCGGCTTCGGCATCGCCGATGCGGGTGAGCGTCGCCAGTTCCTGCTCCAGCGCCGCCACCCGTTGCCGCTGCTCGTCGATGGCGAAGCGCTGGCCCAGCATCGGCGTGGCCGGTCCGCCTGCTTGCAGCCGGGCCAGCTCGTCGCGGGCCTGGGCCAGTCGTGCCGTTGCCGCGGCGATGCGCTGGCCGATCGGATCATCCTCGATCGAGGACGTGATCCCCTCGATCGCGCCCGACAGCAGGTCGAGCGCGCCTTGGGCGAGGGAGGTCACCGCCGGCGTGCGGCCGATCGCCTCCAGCAGGTTGCCCCAGGCGTCCTGCAGCCGGTTGGTCGCACCGGTGAGGCCGCCGGCTTCGGCCGCGCCGGCGCCGCCCACCTGCTGTTCGAGAGCATCGAGAATCACCCGCTGGGCTTCCGCCGTCTGCCCAGTCTCGACCAGCGAGCGGATCAGCTCCTTCTGGGTATCTGAGAATGAGATGCCGACCCGCCGCAGCGCGGTGAGGCCATCGATCGGATCCTCCAGCGCTTTGCCCAGCTGCGTCGCGGCACCTGACAGATCCCCTCCGAACACCGCGCTCATGTCCTGCGCCAGGCTCAGCGCGCGGGTGAAGGTCTCGCCGGAGACCGATCGGAAGGTGGCGAGCACCGCGGCGGCATCCTGCACACCTTCCGCCGTCGCCAGCGTCGAGCGCTCGATGCCGTCGGCGAACGAGGCGATCTCGACTGCAGTGAGGCCGGACGCATGTCCCGCGGCCTTCAGCACCGCCTCCAGCCGGCGATACGACTGATCGGCCTTCGCCGCCTCCTCCAGGCTGCCCTTGAGACCAAGCGTGACGGCGCCGATGGCGGCGGCCGCAGCGAGCCCGGCCGGGCCAATGCGCGCCAGACCGGCGCCGAGCGGGCCGGCGCGGTTGGCCATCTCCTCCAGCCCACCACGCAGTTCGCCGGCCACGCCGTCCAGGACCTGCAGCGCGCGCGACGCCGGCCGCGACGCCTCTTCGATGCGCTGCAGCGCCCGCGCTCCGCTGTCGCCGACATCGCGCAGCTCCGCCTTCACCTTGCCGCCGTCGATCACCGCGAGGCGGATGGCGAGATTACGATCGGCCATGGTGGAGACTTTCAATCCTGCTGATTTGCGAGGCGCTCGTTCAGCGCCTTGATCAGTCCGGCCTCGGCGGCGGCCAGCAGCTCGGCGATAGAACGGGCGTCGTAGCCGAGCGCCGTTGCGAGCGTCATCGCCGCCGTCAGGTCGAGGCCGATGACAACGGCTCCGTTCGGCGCCAGGCGCAGCTGGCCCGAGCAGCGAGTGAGTACGTCCCACGCCTGCCAGCCGGCATCAGTCAGCGGTTCATGCTCGGTGTAGGGGCAGCGATGTCCGTCGGCGCCGGGCTTACCTCGGGCGCAGGGGCGGTCCAGCGCTACGCAGCTCGCGCAGTATCCGGGCCCGCCGCCGAAGTGCCATTCGGCGCGGGCCCGAGTGCGTTTTTTTCTGCATCCAGCAGCAATGCCGGGCCGAGATACGCGCTCTCGAAGGCACTGGCGATCGGCCACAGGTCCATCAGCGCGTCGATACTCTCGTGCGTCAGCGCCGCCGGTAAACCATCGGCATCGCCGACGCCGTCCCAGTCGAGAAGCGACAGCCGCGCCAATGCCTTGACCAGCGCCGCGGTTCGCTCGCCGGCAGCCTGCGCTTCATTCTGAACCGGTGCGGCGATCCGCTGCACCTCGGCGCGGGCCGCCATCATCAGCGCCGTCGTGCACGGCCGGACGTGCAGCCGCACGCCATGGCCGAGGTCGAGCCAGTGCGGCTCCCGCTTGAGATCGAGACGGATCATGGAACGTACTCCCGACACTACGATCGACTTTATCGATCGCAAGAACAGAAAGTCTGCGTTTGAATCGATTGGCCGGCCGGTATATCTGAGCTGAGTCGTCTGGCGCGGCGATTCCCTCGAACCGCTGCGGGCGGCCGGGCATCAAGGATTACCACTAATGCTGAAAACACTGACCTTCGCCTGCGTCCACTTCACGGTCGCGTTTACGGTCGCTTATGCGCTGACCGGTAGCATTCTCGTGGGCAGCCTGGTCGCAGTGGTCGAGCCGCTGTGCAACACGGTTGCCTATTACTTCCATGAAAGGGCGTGGGAGCGCTGGGGTGGAAACGCCGCCAAGAGCGGCCGGGCGCATGTCTGTGCGCTACCGATCGGATCTCAGGCGTAGCTGGCGACGTCGTTGAGCAGGTGCACGCGCAGCATGGTGCCGCTGCTCTCGTCGTAGGCGGCACGCCAGTCGAAGCTCGCCTCGACGCCGCCGGGACCGGAAATGGCGTACTTTGGCTTCGGCAGGAACACCCGGAACAGCTCGAACGTCAGTGACCAGCCTTCCGCCGTGCTGAAGCCGTACTCGACCGACACCGGATCGCCGTTGGTCGCCTCGGCGACGAGGGTGGCGCCATCGAAGCGAAGCGTCATCGCGCCGGTGCACGTGGCGATCGTCGGATCGGCGGCCTCGATTTTGCCGTCGTCGCGGATCACCCGCACCCGCTCTAGATTGTTGGAGAAGGTGAGACTGCCACCAGTGACGCCGGCGAGTGGCGAGCCGCCGCGCTTGATGAAGCCGCGGCTTTGGCTGAACCGCTTCAGCGCGAAGGCATCCGGTGTCGCGTCGAGGGTGGCTGCCACCTTCTCTTCGCCTTGGGCGACCAGCTGCACGGTGCCGTTCGCCGGCCCCTCGCGGCCCATCTCGAAGGCAAGGCTCTCCATCACCGTGCCGAGGTGGCGGAAGAACACCGGCGTTACGAGCTTCGGATGACCGATCTCGAAGGTGAAGCTCGGAATGTCATCGCCGCCCGACAGCCACTCGTGCCGATAGCCGCCGCCGGTGAGCGTCGACGCCGACACGGTGCCATTACTGTCGGCCGAGGCTGCCAGCGTGAAGCTGTTGCCGGTGGTGCCGGCGGTGTCGAACTGGATCTCCAGCCGGTCGTCCGCCGTGCTCGCGGTGTAGGTGCACTTGGCCACCTGCACATCGGCCGAGCCGTTGAGATCGCTCGCGAGCGCCGTCAACGTCGCATCGATGCTGGCGCCGATTTGCGTCTGGTTGCCAGAGGGGGTGCCGATCACGAACGTCCAGGTGACGCCGTTGAAAGTGATGGTGCTGTTGGCGGCGGGCTGCGCAGCAAAGGCGATGTGTCCCGTCGCATTCGTCTGCACCGTCGCCGGGTCGCCGAACAGCCCTGTCAGCCAGAAGCCGGAGCCGCGCAGATCGAGCGGGATCTCGACCCGGCCCTCGTCGGTGATCAGCCCCTGATAAGGGTCCTGGGCGTTGCGCCCGCGCCCGAGCAGCGGATCGTCGCCGAGCGGCTGCTCGGCAGAGAGGTCGCACGACTTGAAGTCGAGAGAACGATAGCCGGTGAGCGGAGCAATGCCGTAGCTGGTTTCGCGGCCGGCGAGCAGTGTCGCGTCGGCGCCGTAGGCGCGGACTTTGGGCATCGGCGGGTCTCCGATTGTGGAAAGGTCAGGCGGCCAGCGGATCGCTAACCAGGTACTCGATGGTCACGGTGAGCCGCGCGGTCAAGACGGGTGCCGCGCCCTCGATCGCCAGCATCGACGTCTCGGGCGCGCTCCAGAACAGGTTCTCGGCGAGGCCGCCGAGACTGCGGTCGCTGACCAGCGCAGTACCGATCCCAGAGAGCAAAGCGTCGAGCGCTGTCTCTCCACCGCCGCCGACCGGCTGGGTGACAAACGCCTCGACCTCAGCACGGTGGCTGTAAAACTCGGTGCGCGGGTTGAGCGTCACGTCCGGCTCGCCGGGATCGCCGTCGCGAAGGATGACGAGACCACCGGCCGGCACCGTTTGTGGCAGCGCCTCCTTACGGCGGACGCTCGCGGCGGCGATTGTCTTCAGCCGGCCGAACAGCGCCAAAAGCACTTGCTCCCTCCTCGAAGGCATTCACGCGCATCCCTGCACTGTTGATCTTTCATGACAACTCGGGGACGGGCAGGTCTACGCTGCCTAAGTCGCAGTCATCGCGCTGCGCCCACAAATGAACAACAAACAATCTGCGGCGGACAAAATCAAAATGAGCGGCTTGACGATGTTGGGGCAAGTGCTTCACGAAGAGCACTTCCGAATACTAGTTTGCATTTGCGATCTGCAAAACCGGGTTGTGGGCCAAGCCGGAGAACGAACATTTAATCCCGACGACGACCGGGAACACGAAGAGATGCATGGCCTGATCGGCAGTCTCGATCGCGTTCTGGCGCATCATGCCTTCGAGGAGAACGTCATCTTCCCGCTCATCCGTGGCGACGGCGATCCCGATGTGGCTGATCTCCTCGAAGAAGAGCACGTCGAGATCGAGCCGACGACCCAGCGTCTGCGGGCGGTCACCGTCAACATCCTGCAGCATGGCCCGAGCAACGGCCGCTGGAGCGAGTTCCGTACGCTTGCCCAGAAGTTGTTTTCGCAGATGCTCGGGCATCTGGAAAAAGAGGAGGCAATCATCCTGCAGCGACTGGACCGCTTACTCGACGCGGCGACCGATCATCGCCTCGCTTCCCAGCACCTGTCTTCGCGTCTGGTGCCGGCCGTCGCCAGCAGCTCCGGCATGCCACGCTAAAGTAGCCACTGTCGAGCCACCAGCCGCGGCAATTCCGTGAGCCACTTCTGTGCCGCACCGTCGACGTCGAGGCGCTTGCGCACGGTCACCTGCGGCACCAGGATGAACAGCGGCACGGTGGTGCGGCCCGAGAGCCGCGAATATGCCGCCCCCTTGCGGCGCCCGATGTTAGCCACCGCCCTACCGCGGGCGGTCAGCCGGACGTTGTCGGCCACGAGCAGGCTCGGGCTGCCCCGGCGATAGACGAACCGCAGCCGCATGCCGTGGATCCGCTCCCAGGCACCGGGCGTGATCTTCTGCCGGCCATCGCCGAACCGGCCGGCGGCGGGTGTCGGGATAGCGAGGAACAGGCCCTGTTGCGAGCGGATGATCCCACCTTCCGCATACAGCCGCACCAAGCCCGGCGCCTTCGACCAGATGTAGCCGGCGGCGCCAATGCTCGGCTGGCCCTTCGGATAGACCTCGCCCCGCCAGGTGTTGGCCAGCCGTGAACCGAGGCCGGCGCCGGTGATCTGGCCGCGGAGTTCGGTCTTCAGGCCGTCCGTCGCCGCGCGAACGCCGGCGGTGACCGCCCGCTCGGCGGCGCCCAGTTCAGCCTTCAGCAACGCAATCAGATCCCCCTGAATGGCCGCCTGCAGCCTCATTGCGGCCGCGCCTCCACCGTCCAAACGAGCTGTTCGGCGTCGCGGATCGGCTCGCCTTGGATGACAAAGACCGTGCGGCCCGCCTCGATAGTGTCGCCGTCTGCCGGGGCGGCGACCTCGCTGACGCGAACGTCGATCAGCAGCGTCTCGGTGACGATGCGCGTCTCGCCCAACGTGCCCACCCGATCCGGCCGGCGCAGAATGACGCGCGCCGGGACAGCGGGATCGGCGCCGCTGACCCGGTAGACGGTATCGATGCCGAGGTTCGGATCGGCGAACAGTGCGTCCATGGCTTCCTTGAAGACGTTCATCAGTTGCTGGAGGTGATCTTCACCGCCAGGCGCGGCCGCTTGTTGACCGGCAGCACCGAGGCCTCGGTCTTCACCTCGATGGCGCTGCCGTCGGGACGCGCCAGCTGCCGGGCGTACATCGGCAGGCCAATGGTGTTGACCGTCTCGATCAGGTTGGCGGGCGCGCCGTAGGTGACGAAGGTATCGAGCGTGCCGAGCGGAAAGGCGATGCCCTCGCCGGCCGGCACCAGCGTCTCGGTCGAGCCGGTGGCGAGGGTGACGGTGGCGTTGTACTCCTCGAAGACGATGCCGGCGAAGGGGAAGCGTCGGCGGGTGTCCTCGCGCAGCGGCTGGGCGCCGGTCGAGGAGAAGTACTTGTAGGCCTCCTCGACCTTGGCGTGGCCGATCAGCTTGTCGAAGAACTCCGGGCTGACCAGCGCCAGCACGCCGCTCATCGTCTCGCCCTTCAGCTCGGTCTCGATCTTGCGCAGCACCTCGCGCACCTTCGCCTGGACCTGGGTGCCGGCGGTGCCGAGCACGAAGTCGACCGACTGCTGGGCGAGGCCGAACTCGGTGAAGTAATTGTAGAGGGTGGTGCCGGCGCCGTCCTTGACGATGCCGCGCAGCGCGTTGACCTCCATGTACTCGCGGGTCTGGGCGTGCTTGACGCGCATCCTGGTAAGCTTGCGCTCCATCACCGTCGCCAGCGGATCGGCGGCATCGCTCATCCCGAAGCCGCGCACGCCCTGGATGTCCTGCGGCGTGATCGCGTCGTCGTGTGGAATCCACGGGATGGTGAACGAGCGCATCGATCGCAGGTCGCGGTTGGCGACGGTGGCGGGCGCACCGAGCGGGACGGAGGGCAGCAGGTTGAGCACCCCTTCCGCCTGCTCGATGATGACGCTCCTTTGGGTGACGCCCTCGAAGCGGAACAGGCCCATCTGGCCGAGGCGGCTGTAGACGTTGGGCAGGATGTTGATGGCTTCCGTCATCTCGGCGAGCGAGTAGCCGCCCGCGTCGAACGGGTTGATCATCGTAACCATGGTGCGGGGAATCCTTGACGCAGAGTGCGGATCAGGCGGTTTCGCGGACGACGAGGCCGAGGGTGGCGAGCTGGACGTGCTTGGCCGTCTTCTCTGCCGGCTGATCGACCGAGGCATCGTACGCCAGCGCCGCCTTGGAGAGGATGACCGGGCCGCGGGCGGCGATCAGGCCGGTTTGGTCGGCACCACTGGCATCGACCGCCTCCAGCAGCACGGCTGAGGCGGTCTCCGCTCCTTCGTCGCCGACCACCTCGGCCGCAGCCGACAGGCGGTACTTGCCGCTCGCGGCGATCCTGCCCAGCACCGCGCCCAGCGGATAGCTGGTGCCGGCCTTCAGCGTCACCGTCTCGCGGCAGTAGCTGGCGTTGAGTTCGAACTTCAGCAGGTCGCCGAGCGTCGGCGACTGGGTCAAAACGGGCATGGATCAGACCTCCCTTATCCCCGGACCAAGTCCGGGGACCGGCCGGTGGCGGCCCGCTCGCGGGCGCGCCTGATGATCGGACTGTCCCCGGCAGTGGCGGCTTGCGGCGCGCTGGCGATCACGTCGGCGGCTTCCGAGCGTGCCGCCAGCTTCTCCAGGATGGTCCGGCGCAGCGCGTCCGGCTTCAGGCCGCGGCGCATCGCATCGGCCGCATCGATGTCAAGGCCGAGCCGCGCCGCCTGGGCGGCAACCGTCGCAATCTCCGAGAACTCGCCACGCAGCCTGTCGGCGATTGCGTGCGCATCCGGGACGGGCGCCGGTGACGGGCGATCCGGCGGCCTCGTGTCGGGCGGCGCTTCGGGCAAATCCGAAACGACATCCTCCGGCGAGACGTCGCCGGGTTGATCGATCAGAGGATCGGGGCTGTTCATGGTGCGGATCCTTGCGGGTGACGGGAATTGGCGAACGGTGGTTGGGTTCGCAGGCGGGCCGGCGCGGATGCGCTTCGTCTCCAGCGCCGCCCTCAGATCGGCGACAGCCTGGGTGACGGTGCCCACCCGATCGGCGAGACCGGCCTTGACCGCCCGCTCGCCGCGGTAGATCGCGGCTTGCGTCGCACGGATCGCGTCGGGACCGAGGCCGCGGTTGCCGGCGACGACCACGACCAGCGCGTCGTACAGCGCATCGACATCGGCCTGAATGTCGGCGGTTGCCCGCGGCGACAGCGGCTCGTGCGGATTGCCGTCGGTCTTGTGGGCCCCGGCGTGGATCAGCGTCCACTTCAGCCCGGCCATGGCGTCGGCCGCGCTCTCGTCGAGGTGCACGGCGACGACGCCGACCGAGCCAACCTCCCCGGTCCGGGTGACGTAGAGCCGGTCGGCGACAGAGGCGATGGCGTAGGCCGCCGACAGCGCCGCTTCGGAAGCGACCGCCCACAGCGGTTTGCTGGACTGCGCTTTGATGGAACCGACCGTCTCAACCAGATCGAACAGGCCGCCGACCTCGCCGCCGGGCGAGTCGACTTCGAGGACGATGCCGCGCACCGCCGGATCGTCGGCGGCATTGCGCAGCGCCTCGGCGACGGCGCCGTATTCGCTGGCGCCGAGCAGCGCGGTCAGCCAGTCGCCGCGGGCAACGAGTGGCCCCAGCACCGGCAGGATCGCGATGCCGCCTTCGGACACCGCGTAGTCCCGCGGGCGCGTCGCCTCCAACCACGACGGCAGATCGCTACGGCTGCCAAGTGCGGTTGCGCTGGCGACCAGTGCCTCCAGGCGTGTGGGCGCGATCGCCCAGGGCCGGCCAACGATCCGGCTGGCGGCATCAGATGTGAGATTCATGCGCTGATCAGCCGGTGGTCATTGGTTCGGCGCTAGCGTCGGCAGCGGCGAACGAGGGGTCCGGCGTTTCCGGCTGCGCACCAAAGCTCAGCCCCAGCGCCCGCTCGCGCGCCTGGTCGGCGGCGATCTCGGCGTCGACCTGCTCCGCGTCGTAGCCGCGCTCGGCCAGCGCCTGGGTGCGGCTCTTCAGCCCAGCCGCGATCTGCTCGATCTCGGCCTTGGCGTCCTTCAGCGGATCGACCCAGTCCCACTTCGGCGGCAGCCAGGCGCACGCCTGATAGCCGCGCCGGTTCGCGTCGTAGCCGGGGATGGTCAGCCCCCCGGCAAGCACGGCAGTGTCCATCCACCTAGCCCACACCTGCCGGCACAGCTGCCAGACCGTCACCGCATGTTGGTAGGCCTCAGTGCGGCGGCGGAACTCCAGCAGCGCCAGGCGGGCGTTGGAGTAGTTGGCCTTGATCATGTCGTTGGAGAGGTACGCGTAAGGGATGCCAAGAGCGGCCGAGACCTGCAGCAGCGTGCGGTACTGGAACGGCTCGTAGGTCTGGCCGGAGTCGGCCGGATCGGAGGTCTGCACCTGCTCGCCCGGCTCCAGCATGACGATCTGTCCCGGCTGCAGATCCATCGTCCGTTCGCCATCCTCGCCGGTGCTCTCCGCCACATCGAACGGCTCGGCCGGCGCCGGGGTGGTGATGAACAGCGCGTGCATCGCCGCCACCTTCTTGCGGTCGAGTTCGGCGTCGTCGTACTGGTCGAGCAGGAACAGCTTGACGATGGCGGGCGCGAACTTCGAGACCCCCCGCAGCTGGCCCGCGTCCACCGGATCGATGACGTGGACGATCTCGGGGGCGGGAATGCGCACCGTCTCGCCCACCAGGCCAGGGTCAGTCACGTCGCCCGGGTGCCGGCGGAGAAAGTGGTACGCCATCCGCCGGCCGATGCGATCGAACTCGATGCCCTGGCGAATGACGGTGCCGCTTGGGCCAACCTCGTTGCGGGACAGCGGCAGCATCTCCGAGGGCAGCATCTGCAGCTGCAGCGGCACGGTCAGTCCGTCCTCCGCCCGGCGCGGGCGGAAGCGGAAGAACACCTCGCCGGCGATGAATACCTCTCGGGCGGCGCGGCGCTGCAGGCCGTAGAAGTCGGTCACTCCGTCGGCGTCGGCATCGTCGGTCCACTCCAGCCACAGCTTCTGCACCGCTGCCTTCAGCGCGGCATCGATGATCAGCGAGGATGGCTTAATGCCGGCACCGACGACATTGCCGGCCCAGCTCTCGATCGCATTCGCGGCATAGCCGTTGTTGCGGATCAGCCAGCGGGCCCGGGCGGTGATATCGGCACCGGCGGCGGCAATGAGCGTATTGAGATGCGCCCGGCTCGGCTGGAAGCCCTTCAGCCGGCGGTTGCCGAGCCCCGCCTCGAAGCCGCCGATGAAGGCGCCGACACGACGCCGCCAGTGCGCGAACACGCCAGGCATCAGAGACCCTTCGTCGCCAAGGTGAGGATGCGCCGTCGGCGTGTGCCAGTCTCCGCGGCAGTAATGCGTTTTTCTAGATCGGCGAGTGCTGCCGCCATCTCGGCGTCGCTGGCGTAGGTGATGCGCTTGCCGTCGTACTCGACGGTGCGCACGCCGCGGTAGCGCGCCGCCAGCAGCGCCTCGCGTTGCGTGCTCAGCTCTTCCAGGGTCATCGATCAGCTCAGATAGCTCGAACGGAACACGCGGCGGCCGCGGCGCGGCGCCGCGGCCAGCCGGCCGGCGGTCGGCAGGTCATCCTGGCGGACGGCAGCCTCCGTCACCTCAATCTCATCTGCCGCCGGGGCGACCTGCAGCTCCAGCTCGCGCCACTTGCGCTCCGGCCAGCGGTCGGCGCCGGCGATCCAGGCGGCGGCGCGGGCATAGACGCGGCAGTCGAGCGCCTCGTTGCGTTCGCGCAGCTTCTGCCATTCGAGGCGGGTGAAGCCGCGCCGGGTCTTGACCGTCACCAATTGCTCGGCGACCAGCTGCTTGACCCATTCCGCGTCGACGCCACGCGGCAGGTGGATGTAGCCCCCGGGATGTCGCTCGCCCGCGTCCTCTTCGGTCGGCGC
The DNA here is from genome assembly GCA_016712595.1 of Rhodospirillales bacterium. Classification (NCBI taxonomy): domain Bacteria; kingdom Pseudomonadati; phylum Pseudomonadota; class Alphaproteobacteria; order Rhodospirillales; species Rhodospirillales bacterium. The sequence continues at coordinate 1,277,744 of JADJQT010000001.1, read as the reverse complement.
CGCCAGCCGCAGGAACCGGTAGGTCTCGCTCTTGAAGGTGGCGACGGCGACCGTCCACAGCCGCGCGCCGCGCTTGATCTTCACTCCGCCTTCGGTGGCATCGACGTGCGTCGGTCCCGACACTGGTGCCGAGCGGTTGAAGCCCTCGACGCCCTTGAGCGGCAGCACCTGGCCCCAGCCCTGCCGGCGTGCCCAGGCGTAGACGGCCGGCGCCTCGTAGCCGCTGTCGATGCCAAGGCGCGCCAGGCCGAGCCGAGCCCCCGAGACGTGCGGCCAGGTCTCACCGAGCAGGGCGGACACCTGTGCCCAGGTTGCGGCGTCGCCGGAACCGCCCTCGATCACCAGGTGATCGACCAGCCAGCTCTCCAGGCCGCGGCCCCACGCCCAGACCGACACCTCGATCCGGTCCTTTTGCACGTCGGCGCCGGCGGTGAGGAACAGTCCGCCCGGCGGCACCGTGCCACGGCCAAAGTCCTCACGCCGCTCGTAGAGGCGCTGCCAGTCGGGTGCTTCGCCGGTCTCCACCCAGGTCTCGCCGAGCACGGTGTTGATGAAGCTGCGCTTGGCCTCGTCGGAGCCCTGGGCCGCCTCCCACTCGCGGGCGATCCGCTCCCACGACAACCAGCCGACTGGGCTGTAGAGGCTCGACAAGTGATAGCCGATGCTGAGCGGATCGGCCGGCGTCGCGGTCGGCCGCCATTCGCCCTGGGCCAGCATACGCGTCTTGTGATGCTCGGCGATCGGCTGCTCGCAGCCTTCGCAGAGGTAGGCCGCCGTCTCCGGCTGACCCTGCTGCCAGCGCAGCCGTTCGAACCTGAGATGCTGGTGGTCGCCGCAGTGCGGGCACGGTACGAAGAACCGCCGCTGATCCGAAGCCTCGAATTCCCGTTCGATGCGCGACAGCCCCTTGATCGTCGGCGTCGAGGCGAGGAACACCTTGCGCCGCCAGGAGAAGGTGCGCGTGCGCGCTTCCGCCAGCGCCACCGGATCGCCCTCGTCGTCGGCGGACGGCGGATAGGCGTCGACCTCGTCGAGGAACAGATAGCGCACCGGCATCGAGCGCAGGCCGACCGCACTGTTCGCTCCCGTCATCACCAGGATGCCGCCCGGGAACTCCTTCGACAGCTGGGTGTTGCCGGCATCGCGCGAGCGCGACGGCGCCACCTTCTCGCGCAGAGCCGGGCTTTCCTCGATCAGCGGATCGACGCGCTGCTGTGAGAAGCGCTTTGCCAGCTCGACCGTCGGCTGCACCGCCAGCATCGGCCCGGGCGCGTGATGGATCACGTAGCCGATCCAGTTGCAGCCGCTCTCGCTGGCCCCGAGCTGGCTTCCTTTCATGAACACGACCCGCTGCGCCGGATGCCGGGGGCTCAGCGCATCCATCAGTTCCTGCAGATACGGTGTACGGCTGGTCCGCCACGGCCCCGCCTCGTTGGCACCACGTGGACTGAGGATTCGGTGGCGATCGGCCCAGGTCGACACAGTGAGGTCCGGATCGGGGGTGAGGCCATGGCACCAGGCGCGCAGCAGCGCGTCGCCGCCGTCAAACGCGAGGTCGATGCTGTCACCGGAACTCGGTCCGGAGGTCCGCCAGCTCTGCGAGGTGCTGCCGGACATGCGTCTCCAGAACCGTCTGCATCGCGTGCGCGCCGATGCCAAGATCTGCCGCCATCATTGCCGCCACCCGCGCCGGCCAGCCGGCCCAGGCGTCGCGCTCCTGCCGCGCCAGCCGGAACACCAGTGCCGTAGCGCGCGCCCGGTCGACCACCTCGCCCTTCAGCTTCTGCAGCCGGATGCGCCGCTCCTGCGCTTTCAGCACCTCGTTGGCGGTGCGCGCCTGCAGGTAGCTCATGCCGCCGGCAGCGGCGGGAGCAGGAAGGCCCTGCTCGCGCAGCGTCTCCGCCACCGCGCCGACCGCCGCTTCCGGCACCGCGCGCAGAGAGGCGGCTTGCCCGCCGCGCTGCATCGACGGGTCGGTCGCCTGCGTCCGGCGTGCATCCGATGCGGCGGCGTCGATCGAGCCATCGGCGTGCAGCACCAGCCGTCCCGAGGCGCGCGCCTTCTGCACCGCGCCGCGCGAGACGCCGGCGTGCGCCGCGTAATCGCGCTCGCTCATTCCGGCGCGGCCGCGAAAGTCGGGTCTTCGCCCGGTCATCGCGCCTCCCGGCGGTCAGGAGATGGTCCGCGGGCGACCGATAATACGCTGATACTGATCGCTTTTTCCCTGGATGTTGGGGCCCGCTTACGCCTTCATGTGAGCATCAGGAGCGAATGAACCAGCAACCAAGGCGAAGACGATGACCACGACGATCCTGCCGACCAACTACCAGGCCAGGGGCTTCTGGGGCACGATCGGCAGCCATGCCGATCAGAGCGAAGCCTGGACGCTGGCGATGGCCGCCATCGCCAAGGCGACCGGCTGCGCGCCGGAAGCAGTCCGCGACTTCCTCGATAGCCGGCACGGTCGTCACTTCGCCGACGACGTCGCCAACGGCCTGTTTGCCGGCCTCGGGCTTTCCGCTGCGATCGATGCGACGGTCGAGCGCTGGATGGGCTGGAGCATTGGCAAACAAACCGAGCGCGAGCACGGCATCCCGCGCGACCTGCCCTACCTGACGGGCTGGGTGATGAACTGCGAGATCGAGGCCGAACTGGCCGACTGACGCAGCACCCGCTTCTCTCAGCCCCGACCGCCGGTCGGGGCTCGCGGTGGTAGAAGGCGCCGCAGCCCGTGGCGCCGAGGCAAGGACGCCACCGATGGCCATCGACTACCCCTTCAGCCTCGCCCAGCTGGCGCAGATCCTGAGCGCGCTGGAGAACGAGCGCCGCAACCCCAACACCAAGCGCAACGCGATCAGGGCGATCGAGCGCAACGCCGCGCAGATCGGCCTTTCCGCCGAGGACGTCTTCGACGCCGCCGATGGCTTGCTCAGCGGCCGGCTGAGCGCCGTCGAGTGGCGCGCGCAGCTGCGCGACGAGCCCCCGCAGCCGGACAATGCCGCCGAAGAGCCGGCGGAAGCGTCGATCATGCCCGACGCCGGCCCGCTGGCGGTGGCCGCGAGCGACGCGGGCGGCACCGGCGACGACGCCGCAAGCGACGTCACCGAGGCGACCGAAGGTGCGCCGGGGGCCGCGACGGCCACCGTGGCCGCCAACCCGGAGACGACGACCGAGCCGCGGGTCGGCTTGAAAGAGAAACTGCTCAAGGCCTGCCAGGCCGCCGAGCACTGGCTGCGGGCAGAACGCGACCGGCCCGCCGAGACCCGGCCCGACGACATCCTGCGCGTCCTGCGCGCCGCCATCGCCCAGGCGGAAGGCCAGCCACGCCGGCCGCGCCAGAGCGATGAACCTCGCCGGCAGCGTCCGCCGCGCCAGGGCAGCAAAGAGTCGCAAGTGATCGCGATGCTGCGGCGGCCGGAGGGAGCGACACTGGCGCAGATCGGCGACAGCACCGGCTGGCAAACCCATACCATCCGCGGGTTCTTCGCCGCCGCGCTGAAGAAGCGCCACGGCCTCGCCGTCACCTCGGATAAGCCGCAGGGCGGCGAACGAACCTATCGGATCACCGAGTGACGGAGGCGGCGATGCCGAAGACTACCTTGCAGCAGCGGCTGGTCGGCGCGCTGGTTGCCACTGGCCGTGGCACGATCGTCCCGAGTCGGAGCCGCAAGTATGTGACGCTGCAGCGACCGGACGGATCGTTCTTCTACGTCGGCAAGGCTGGAGCGCTGCGCTTCGGCAAGACCGTGTCCGACAGCATGGCGGCACCCGACGACTTCAAGCGGCGGCTGCTCGCAGAAACCCAGCAATAGCCTTCAGAACGGGCGATGCCGCCGGGCCTCATGCCCGGTGGCAATCGCTCCAGCGCCGTGCGCTCGAATCGCTTCAAACAGGCGCCGTAAGGCGTACGATCGTGCCAGGGAGATCAGGGTGAAGACCGCGCCCAGCGCCAGGTTGTCGCCGAGCGACGCCTGCAGCCCGAACAGCGGAAAAACCACGATCTGGGTCAGCACCGCGAGGCCGTAGCCAACGGCGACATTGGTGATCGCCTCGATCAGCGACATCCGGCGCGACTGCTTCATGCCGCCCTCGGCAGCCGCTCGTCGGCGACCGCGTCGAACGTGCGGCCGTCGCCGTCCAGCATCGCTGGTTTGTTGGTCGCTGTCTGCCAGCGCCGCACCGCCACGTCCACGTACTGTGGGCTGATCTCGATGGCGAAGACGCGCCGCCCGGTGGTCTCGCCGGCGATGATCTGCGAGCCCGAGCCGGAGAACGGCTCATAGCAGACCTCGCCCGGCCTAACGTGTTGGCGCATCGGCAGCGCAAATACCTCGATCGGTTTCGACGTCGGGTGCTCGGTCTTCTCGCCCACCTTGATGGTTGGAATGCTCCACACCGTGCTCGGATAATCCTCTGAGACCCGCGGCGGCTTGTTGCCCTTCAGCCAGCCGAAGAAGCAAGGCTCATGCTGCCAGAGGTAATGCGACCGGGTCAGGATGCCGCGATCTTTCGCCCAGACAATCTGCTGGTGGACGAAGGCGCCGAACTTCTCCCACACGCTTTCGACCATCGCCTGCCGTCGGCTGGCGTGCCAGCAGTACCAGGCGGCGTTGGGCAGGATCGCGTGCTCGATGGCGGCCTTGATGAAGCCCTCGTACAGCTCCGGGCCTTGGCTGGAGTCGTCCCAGGTGATGCCGTAGCTCTCACCCCAATCCTTGTTCTTGTCGGCGCCAGCCCTGCTTCGACGGATGGTTGGTGCCGTCGTAGTCGACGAGATACGGCGGATCCGTTGCGAACAAGATCGCCTTCTCGCCGTTCATCACCCCGATCACGTCCGCGCTCTTGGTGCTGTCGCCGCACAGCAACCGGTGATCGCCCAGAAGCCACAGATCGCCAGGCCGCGACACCGGGTTCACCGGCGGCTCGGGTATGACGTCTTCGCCGGCAAGACCATCGCCCTCGTCGAGCGGTGCCAGCAACCGGTCCAGGTCCTCGCCTTCGAAACCGGTGAGATCGAGATCGAAGCCCGCGGCGTTCAGCGCATGCAGTTCGGCGGCGAGGAGTTCGTCATCCCAGCCGGAGAGCTCGGACAGCCGATTGTCGGCGATGCGGTAGGCGCGGACCTGCTCCCGCGTCAGGTGCGACAACCGGATGATCGGCACCTCGCCCAAGCCCAGGTGCTGCGCTGCCAGCAGCCGGCCGTGACCGGCGACGATCTCGCCGTCGTCCGCCACCATCACCGGCGCCGTCCAGCCGTACTCGACCAGCGAGGCGGCGATTTTGGCGATCTGATCCTCGGAGTGGGTCCGCGCGTTCTTCGCATACGGCTTCAGGCGCGCGACAGGCCACTGCTCGATCTGCTCGGGCAGGAAGGGAAGCATGTATTTCGACCGTTGTTGCTATGCTGCAGTCCAGCGGTAGGAGCGACGGACATGACGCTGATTGCCGACTGCATCTTCTGCCGGATCATCCGCGGCGAAATTTCGAGCTTTCAGGTGTTCGACAACGAACGGACGCTTGCCTTCATGGACATCAATCCGGCCAACCCCGGGCACGTCCTGGTGATCCCCAAGGTCCACGCCGAGAGCATCTTCACCATCGAGGAGCCATACCTGCGGGCGACGATGCCAGTCGTCCAGAGAGTTGCCCGAGCGGTGCACACGGTGTTCGAGCCTTATGGGCTGAACATCGTCCAGGCCAACGGCCCCGGCGCGGCGCAATCGGTCGCCCACTTTCATTGGCATCTGCTGCCGCGCGCCAAGGACGATGATCTGCCCCTGAACTGGCCGCTGCGGCCCTGCGACAAGACGGCCCTCGCCGATGCTGCCGAGCGACTCCGACTGGCGCTGGAAGTGGACTCCCATGTTCATTGGGGTCCATAACAGAGTCCAGGCTAACTCACTGAATTACGAGGCTACTGAAGCGATGGACTACTACTTCGGCAGGTGGCTTCCCCGATTTCGGGGCTGACGCTATCGAACTTTCGGGCCATGCCCACCAGCATAGGTTGTGTTCCAAGGAGGAACCAATTAGCTACTCAGCATCGCGCTCTCGTCTCGAAGCGCCGGCTTGACCGGCGGGCTGCTTCAGTGACAATTCAAAGTATGCGAACATCATACATGTTGCGAGTTCTCGTGTCAACAGCTCAATATGTTGTGCGCAGAAGCACGCAGACACCCGAAGTGGTTCGCTAGAACACCCAGCGCTGCGACGAGAATGCCCTGACGCAGCCACCGCCTGACCGCCAGCACCGAGTTATCGACTGCTGAACCGAGACGACCGAGTCTGAAGTTTTGGGTCAGCAGCATCTAAACCTCTGCTCAAAAGCATCGAAACGGCGTTATGTCGCCGTTCCTCGCAACGCTGGCCGGGCCCTATCGAATGCGAGTCTAGCGCGGCTCGCCGCCGAACCCAGCCCAAATGCCGCTGCGCGCCTCAAGGTCATGGGCAAGACCCGTTCGCAGTCTGCTACCAAGGGCACGCAGCAAGTGGAAATCTGCGTGCCCTTCATCGGTCGAATTCCACTTGGAAACCATCTGCCGAAGCACTTCTTCATTCTTTTTCGTCCGCCGGAGATGACCAAGTAAGCTCGATCCGACCTCTGCAACCGGCTCTAGACCCAGGGCACGCTCCCGCGCTTGAGCCTCTGCCAGAGTGAATCGGTCATCCCTTGTCCGAAGTGGCAACCAATCGGACGACTTCGAACGCGCCCCGATGATAACCTGCATCGCATCTTGCAATAAAAAGTAGTGGTCTCGGCTTTGCGTGGACAAAAAAATTCCGTGCTCGAAGTAATGCTTCGAGAGGTTCCGCTCCATCTCCTTCAACTTAGCGAGGGTGAGATCCTCAGGTGGCGCGTAGAGGGCAAGAGGCTCAAGAGCTTTCCAGATTTCCCGGTATGCTGCCACGCGTTCGCCCCGCAGCTCCCTGCGAAAATGCGACATCAGCTCGATTCGCATTTTTCCTTTGATCGCTACATAGCTTGCTACCGACCCCAGAAGCGCACCAAGCAACCCTACAAGACTTGGCAGAAGAAGCTTTAGCAGATCGTTATCCATATTTTTTGTCCAGCGATCTGAATGCCAACTCTCGTCTTTACCTGTCGATTGGTATCGTCGCAGGTCCACCGCCGGGGCCAAGTGCCACGAAGTCGAAGCGTGTCTACTGTCACCGTTTTCCATAGCCATAATACGCCGCCAGAACACCCAGCGCTGCGATGAGAATGCCCTGCGCATGCTTCTCGTTGACCGACCTGCCGCCCCACCCCTGGCGCATCGCCCACTCCCGCACCGAGCGCTGCAAGCCGACGACGTGCCAGACGCACGAACCGGCCGGGCTGCCGACGCCGCCCAGCGCATCCAGCGCTCCGCCGACGCGACGACGTGCGTCGACTTGCGCGTCGGAGAGATCAGCCCCGCCACCGCCGCCTGACAGCCGCACCAGCGGCATGCAGCGGATGGCGTCGAAACCGGCGATGGTGAACTGCGCCTGGAAGTCGCGCGCCGCATCGTGCATCTCCTGAGTGATCGTGCCGGCGCGCAGCATGATGCCGAGTGTATCGACGGTGCGATGGTGGACGACGGGCCGACCCTCGGGATCGGCCTCGTACACCGGCTCCAGCACATCGTCCTGCCGCCGGACGACCGGCAGCCCGGCCACCACGCGCGCAGCCGACGTCTTCCGCTTGCGCTTCGCCATCACGCCACCTCCCGCCGGCCGTAGAGCCGCGTCGCCTCGTTGATGAGCGCCTGCCGCGTCCAGTCGTCGCCGACGTCGGCCGGCCGGATCACCACGATCCCCTGCTTGCGCCACGCCGCCCGGCGCATGGCGAACAGCTCCTCTTCGGTCGGCAGCGAGCGCGGCAGGTGCCGCTCCAGGGAGCCGCGCACCGTGCTACGCATGGGCGACCTCACTCAGGATCGCGGCGTAGCCGGCCACATCGACGATGCTGTCGAGATGCGACGGGTCGCGCGTGAGCCGGGCCAGCTTCAGATCGATCAGGCACAGCGCCACCTGTGCCGGTGTCACCGTCATCCCAAGCACCAGCGACCAGCGCGCGGCGATGTGCGTGAACAGCGTCGCCGGTGGTCCGTAGATGCCTTCGCGGTGTTCGACGACACCGGCAGCGTGCTGCAACAGCATGGCGCCGTTCATCGGACGACTCCAACGCCATGGTCGATCGCCCAGTGCAGCAGCGCCAGCGCGTCCGCCTCGTTGTCGTCCACGGGTTGGAAGCCGAGCTTGCGGACGGCCTCGATCACTGCCGCCTTGTCGGCATTGCCCTTGCCGGCAATGTGTCGCTTGATCGTGCCGACGGGAACGCCTTGGTACGGGATGCGGTTCGCCTCCGCCCAGGCGGTGAGATGCGCGAGGTAGCCGCCGAACGCGTGCGCCGCGGTGGTGCCGAGATGCCTGCGCACCTCTTCGAACACCATCACGCCGACGCCGCCCGAGGTCTCGTGGACCTCCTGCAGCCAGGCGCGAAAGCGCAGCCAGATCATGCCGCCACCCTCGAACCGGCCGGGGCGAAACTCGTGGACGCCGCTGGCGATCGCACCGTCGCGGTTGCGGACCGCCCAGCCTGTGCGCTGCCCCAGATCGAGCGCAAGGATCACCGGCGTGCTCGGATTGCCGCCGGCCAGCACCTCAACTGGCACCGCTGCCGCAACGCTTGCATCCGCGTCTCGTTGGACCAGAGTCTGTGTAGCCATGATCGTCTCCTCATCTCAGGGTCATCGTGGTGAGGATGGCGGCGGGGAACTGCCAGGAACGCCGCCGCCATCCGCTCCTCCCCGGGGCTGGTGCCCGGGTGGTCCGAACAAGTCACGCACTCCCTCCATCCTTGAGAGAGAGCACTCCAAGGGAGGTGCTCTCTCTCCTCCTAAGGAGGGCTTGATATGGCAACTGAACTACGATCGTTAGAGCATTGATTACATTGCTGAAAATGCCAGTTGTCGCAGTTGCCGGAGCGGCAACTGGCAACTGGCGTAACCCATTGATATTGCAGCATTCCAGTTGCCGCGCTGGGCGCAGTTGCCGCAGTTGCCGGAAATTTGCGGCAACTGGATCACGCGCGATGCGCTTATTCCTCGTCATACTGATAAACCCATACGGCAGGGTTCTCGACGGCGAGGGCGACGCCGGTTTGCGGGCATTTGTAGTGGGTCGGCAGCAGGGGCAGCGGTGTGCTCTCGGTCACCTCGCCGGTATCGGGATCGACGCTTTGGCCGGCCGTGCCCAGTTCCATTCCCTCGACGCACAGGTAGCCGAAGCGGGACCGCCCGGGCGGCGGCAACCCGTATTCCTTTGCGTCGCGGAAGAATTTGATGAAGCCCTTGGTGGCGAGCACCGAGAGCCGCTCGCGAATGACGGTGTTGCCCCCGAGGCCGGCCTTGTTCTCGAACGCTTCGGCGAACTGGCTGGCGGTATAGACGCGGCCCTGGCGTGCCTCTTCGAACAGGATCTGCAGGATGACGTCGTGTTTGCGGACCCGTTCGGCGTCGAACCTCTCGCCCTGCGCCCTGCGCACCAGCCGCTCGCCGCGGCGGTCCAGCTCGATCCACCGGCCACCCACCTTGTCCACCAGCTTCGGCTCGATCGGCGGGCCGTTGCGCAGCTCGAACTGCAGCATCCGCTCCGGCCGCTCCTCGTCAGGCCGGTGCATCAGGATGCCGGCGGTATAGAAGCCGCGCAGGCTGCCGGCGCCGGACAGCGCCTGGAACGGATCTTCGGCCAGCTGCTTCTTGGTGATCTTGCGGGTGTGATGGCAGAGGATCAGTCCGGCTTCGGCCGAGACGGCATCGCGCAACGCCTCCACCCGCTCCTGCAGGAAGAACAGCATGGCCGCGTTGTCGTTCTCGCCCTTGCCCTCGGCGCCGCCGTCGAACAGGTTGCGGATCGGATCGATGACGATGATGTCGGGCGGCGCGTCGGGAAAGCGCTCGCGAATGGCGGCGGTGGTCGCGGCGACGCCGCCGGCATCGAGCAGCATCCGCACCTTCGGCGTGGCAACGAGGCGCTCCCTTGCCGCAGCGATGACCGCCGCATCGAGGCGGATCGCCTGGATGCGCTCGCGCAGATAGTGGTACTGCACCTCCGCCTGCAGGTAGAAGATCGCGAGCGGCCGCGGTGGGGTGAAGCCGAGGAACGGCACACCGGCCGCCATGTGTGCCAACAGGCTGATCACGAAGTCGCTCTTGCCGACCTTCGGCGCGCCGCCGAGCACGAGCATACCGCCGGGGGTGAGCAGCCGGGGAGCGATGAGGTCGTCCGGCATCGGGCCGGTGTCGTCGAGCAGCTCGCCAAGCGTGAACGTCGGCAGCGAGGGCGGAGCGACGGACCCCGCGAGCTGCAGGGCCGGGCCGTTGCGTTGCTCGTGCAGCCGCCACAGCCGCTGCGACTCCGCTGCCAGCCGCTCCAGCGGCCAGCTGGGGCGCAGCATGGCGGCGTTGTACTGGCAGATCGCCTCCCACGCCTCGTCGCGGCTGATCCGGCCGTCGTGGGCGATGCGCACGTAGTGACCGATGGCGGCGCTGGCGCCCTGGAAGCGCGTCCAGTCGTCCTGCCCGCTTCCCCGCACCGGGGTGATCAGCACGTCGTCGATGCCGGGCTTCGCGGCCCCTGACGGCGCGGGATCGGAGCCGATGCCCGGCAGCGGCGGCATCGCATCGACCGCCTCGGCGAAGTCGCTCAGGTCGACCTCGAGGGAGGGGCTGTGCCGGCGGATGGCGACCAGCCGCTTGCAGCCGCCCTTGTGGTAGATCGAACCGGCCACCCGGATCGGCTGGTGCGCCGAGCGAAAGTGGGTGTCGCCGCCCACCTTGACGGCGATGTCGCCGCGCAGCCGGCACAGGACGCCGATGTCCTCACCCTCGGCCGGCTCGGTCAGCCGCCACCAGACGTGCAGCTTGTCGAGCCCCTCCGGCGTCCGCCCGCCGGACTCGACGATCAGCGTCGGCTCGCCGAGATGCCTAAGCAGGTGATCAAGCTTGGCGGCGATGTCGCCGGCGTCGAGATCCACCACCACCGTCTGCATCTGCCGGATGTCGGCCGACTTGGCGCGTCCGTGCTCGCCCACCGTGCCGGGAACAACGTAGAACGCCGCTCCCTCGCGTGCCGCCCAGCCGGCGAAGTTGACCGCCTTCCCGGCAACCGTGCCGTCGGCCTCCACCCAGATGTTGTGCGGGCGGCCGGCGAAGCCCTGGCCCTTGTCGATAAAGCCGCGGAACGGGATCCAGCCCTCGCAGTAGCCGAACACGACGTCGAGGAACACGCCGATCTGCGCCGCATCCGGCTCCAGATCGAACGGATCGTCCTCGGTCACCGTCGGCACGTCGTTGAAGTCGCGCCACGGGTTGAAGTGGAGGATGTTATCGCCATCGTCGCTCATGCCGACAGGCTCCAGCAGCGCTGCGACCAGGCGCACATCCGGCATTCGTGATGGTCAGGATTGGCGGCGAGGCGCGGCAGCAGTTCGCCCGCCTCGGTCGCCCGCAGGATGCGCACCGCCCGGTCGCTCATCCGCTGCGCCAGCCCGCCGTCGAACGGCACCAGTTCGTGGTGCAGCTCGGCGGTGTCCTTGTTGATGGCGGTGAACAGCGCCGGGTTGGCGGAAATGCCGGCGACGCTGCCTTCCATGTACGCCTGGTAGACGGCCAGCTGCGCGGCGTAGACCGGCTTCGATACCACAACGCCCTTCTGCGCCGTCTCCCTCCAAGACCGCGCGTTCATCGTCTTGCATTCCCACAGTGCCGGGTAGCCCAGCCCCGGCAGCGAGGGGCCATCGGCGAGGATGCCGTCGACGTGGCCGCAGATGCGGCCGCCGGCGACGGAGAAGCCGAACTGACCGCCGTCCGGACGGTTGCCCTTGCGGGTGTAGAGATCGAAACCGGCGCTGCGCAGCCAGGCGGCGGCCACGTCCTCCAGCGCGTGGCCGATGGCGAAGATGCGCAGCGTGCGGCCGCCGAAACCGCCGCCCTCGTCCTTCGGCGCGTGTGCGTACTCGAACTGCAGCGCCCGCTCGCAAGGCACGCCGAGCCGGGAGCCGCCGAGATAGGTCCGCGGTGCCGTCGCCCGGTCACCGGCCTCCAGGCCGGCATCGATCTCGGCGTTGACCAGATCGGCGAACTTGGGCCGCGAGTTGAAGTCGAGCATCAGAACGGCACCTCCGGGCCGTCCTGCCTGGCTGTGGCGTGCATGGCGTCCTGGAAGCCGCCGACTGCCACCGCGATCAACGTCAGCACCTGTGTTTCGTCTAGGTCGCAAAGGCGCCGCTCCCAGCCGATCTCCTCCATAATCTCGGCGACCGGCTTCATTGCAGCGTGCAGCGCCGCCTTCTCCTCCGGCTGCAGGTCAAACATGCCAGCCGAATCCCTGTGCCGCCGCCACCAGTAGCCCTGACAGAGCATCGAGCAGAACCACTGCGATGGCGCCGATAGCTTCCGCGGTGCGGGGTCGTACCAGCCAAAGCCAGCGGCCGGCCTCGAGCACACCGCGCAGAGCACGCCCCGCGGATGCCAGAACCGCGGTCGGGCGAAAGGGGCGGCCGGCCATCACGCCGCCCTCCCCAGTCCAGCCTGCTCGGCGGCAAACACCAGCGCGCGGATGCCGGTGCGATTGAAGCGAAAGGTCAGCAGCGCCGACGCCTGGTAGCGGGTAAGCCCAAAATCCTGCCGATATTCCGCCGGCAGATAGGCGAGCTGCTTCTCGGTCGGCGGCTGCTTCAGCCAGGACCGCGTCTTGTGGGCGCTCTCGTCGGTTTCGTTCTCGTTCAGCCAGTCATCGGCGGCAGCGAGGCAGATGGTGCGCTCGCCGATGCCGAGCAGGCGCGGGTTGTTTCCCCGTCCGCCGCCGACAGCGTACCAGCGGCCGTCCAGGAAGAAGACACCGCCCCAGGCATTGAAGCCGTTGGCGACCAGCGCCGCGTCGTCGCCGAACAGATCGCACCACTGGAAGCTGGAGCGTTTCAGGAGGTCGATCTCGCTCATGGCGAAGTCGCCCAGCTGACCGCCTCCCCCGGCGCCGGCCGCCGAGAACAGGTATCCGCACAGCGGACACTCCGGAACACCGAGCGGCACGATGGCGCCACAGTCCGGACAGGTCTTGGTCGGCGCCTCGCCGTCCGGCTCGCGGCCGATCAGGTCAACGTCCTGCTCCAGCGAGCCGTGCAGCAGCGACGACGTGCCGAAGTCGAGAACGACACAGTCGGTCTTGACGATGCCCGGATGCTCCTGCGGATCGACGGTGCGCAGGCCGCGACCGACCATCTGGATCATCGTGCACTTGAACGAACTGGGCCTGAGCAGGACGACGCAGCTGGTCGGCGGGTGGTCCCAGCCCTCGGTCAGCACCGCGACGTTGACCACGACCTGACAGCCGCCCGCAGCATAGCGCGCCAGCACCGAGCGCCGCTCCTTCTCCGGCATCTCGCCGGTCACGAGCGCCGCGTCGATGCCGGCATCACAGAAGGCGGCCGTGACATTGGTGGCGTGGTCCACCGTCGAGCAGAACACCACCGTCTGCCGGTCGCCAGCTTTCTCGCGCCAATGCCGGATCACCGCGTCGGTCACCGGCGAGCGGTTCATGATCGCGTCGACCTCGGCCATGTCGAAGTCGTCGGCGGTGCGCCGCACCCTGCTCAGCTGGTCCTGGACGCCGACGTCGATGACGAAGGTGCGCGGCGGCACCAGGTGGCCGGCGGCCACCAGTTCGCCGATGCGGATCTGATCGGCGACGTTGGAGAACACCGCGCGCAGGCCTTTGCGGTCGCCGCGGTTGGGCGTGGCAGTGACGCCGTAGAGCCTGAGATCGGGATTGCGCTCCCGAGCCCGGTCGATGATCCGCCGGTAGGTATCGGCCGCGGCATGGTGCGCCTCGTCGATCACCAGCAGATCGAGGACCGGCATCGCCTCGAGATTGGCCGGCCGTGCCAGCGTCGGCACCATCGCGAATGTGACCTGGCCGGCCCAGGACTTCTCCTTCGCGTCGACCACCGAAGTGCTGATCGCCGGATGGACGCGACGAAACTTGGTGCGGTTCTGTTCGGTCAGCTCGTCGCGGTGGGCGAGGACGCAGGCTTTCGCGGCACCGCCGCCGACCAGATCGCCGGCGACGGCCGACAACATGATCGTCTTGCCGCTGTTGTGGGTGACGGTGAAGTCGCCGAGCAGGTAGCGGTGGTCCCCGTCAACGGTGAAGCCGAAATACTCGCCCTGCCCGACGTCATGCAGGGTGAAACCGGTTCGCAGCACGTCTTTCTTCTGCCCGCGCGGCGCCGGTGTTTTGCGGACGACGCGCAGCGGCAGGCCGGTCATGTCCCCGGCAATATGCACCCGATAGTAGGTGATCCCGTTGACCGGTTTGGCCCCGCGAAGCGCTCGCAAGCCGAGGCTGCGGGCGAGAAACGCGATGTCATCAGCCAGCTTGCAAGAAGCCAAGCAGAGTTCGAAGCATCCTCGATGCATATGGCCATCGGTGTCGAGCAACCCGGCCAGGATAGCCGCCCGCGTCGGACGCGAGCCCGTCTTGTAGAGGCGCGGCACCGACTTCTCCGCCGAGCGGAGCCCGAGCAGCCGAAGCGCGCGCAGCTGATCGAGCAGCGGGTTTGGCTGCCCGCGCGGCGTGACGAAATGGTAGGTGTTGGCCTCATTGTCCGGGCACTGTTCGAGCCGGATGTTCAGGCCGAGCCGGGCCGCCTCATGGTGAACACCCTCGACAATCTCGGCGTCGGGCGTGGTAATCGAGACTCCGCCGCCAACCAGACAGCCGTCACCGAGCAGAAGGCCAAGGAAATATGGATCAATCGGCGGCTCGGGCGCGGCCGGGAAGTCGACACCCACCCGGTAGAGTTTGTGCAAGTGGCGGAAGTTGGCGCTGCGTCGGCGCAGTTCGGCCACGCTGATGTCAACCAGCGTGCCGCCGGGCATCGCCGAGGCGTGGGTGCCGCAGCTCCCCTCGGAGGTCTTTACGAGCGCCAGGATATGGCTCTCGTTGACGACGAACGGTTCGCCCTTGATCGGCCGTACCTCGACCATCGCATCCCGCCCACGGTGCAGCTCCAGCACCGTGCGTGGACAGCTGTCCGGCCCCACCAAGCGGTCACCGACATCGATGGTCTCGACCGCGCGGATCGATCCATCGAACATCAGGATCGGCGTTCCGGGGGCGTGGCAACCGGTCGGGGCCACGCCGAGGGTGTTCGAGTGTTCGCCGAGCGCGCGAACGCTGCGCTCGACGAACAGACGCTGTCGCGGTCTGAGCAGCATGGCTGCGCTGTCCGGTCACTGTGCCCAGGTCGGGCGGATGCCGGACTTCGGCTGCGCCGGCGCTGCGGCCGGAACCGGTACCGCCGGTGCCGATGCGACCGCTCCGCCCATGTACTTGGCGTAGTCCCGGTGGTCCGGGGTGATCGCCTTGCGGATCTCGTTCTTCGGATCGCCGTTGACGTCCTCGCCGACGTCGACGCGGGCGAGGAACTCGATGCCGTCAAGGTCCTGGAAGCCGCTGATGCGGCGTGCCGCCTGCGCCTGCGGCGAGGTGTCCTTGTCCGAGATGCCACGCGCCGAGTTGAGGATGCCGCGGATCAGGGCGCGACCCATGTTCGCCCACTCCGGGCCTTTCGGGCTGTAGAGGCCGATCAGCGTGAAGATCTTGCGCCGGGCGTACGGGCCTTCGAGAACGGTGAATTCGGCGTTGAGGTAGACGGCGCCGCTGTCGCCGCGCGTGGCATAGCCGCCGGTCCAGCCCTGCGCCGGATCGTCGTAGCCGCCCGGCCGGATGGTGAGGCACGCCTTGATGATCGTGCCCTTCGGCATGATGGACGTGTTCTGGGCGTCGTTGAAGTCGTTCCAGGAAGCGCTCATGGTTGGAAAGCTCCTTTCCGTCATGCTTGCGATGGTTGAGGGGTGTCGGCGTCACGGGAGGCGGGGCGGCCAAACTCCAACCTCTCGTGCGCCGGCTTCACCGGGCCGCGGATCTTCGCCATCAGCCGGCCCAGGTGCGGCTCTTCGATCATGGCGAGCCGGCCCGAGCGGTCCTTCGCCGGATACTTCCAGGGATTGAGCGTGTGGCAGACGAAGGCGCGGTAGGACGAGCCGTCGTCGGCCGGGATCTCGGCCATGGTGATGACCTCGTCGACGATGCCGGGCAGCTCGCTGCCCGTCTTGGCGCCATCGATCTGTGGCGCGAAGGTGCGGCGGTTGAAGTCGTCGAACTTCTCGTCGAGGATCCCGACGAACCAGACGTTCTTGTTTCGCGTGTGTTGCAGCTGGGTGAGCCAGCCGATCATCTCGCGGCCGTGCAGCCCGTAGGTGCCTCGGATGTCCGGCCGGCCGGTTTTCTCGGAGATCGCTTCCGGCTGCCCCTTGCACCACTGGAAGCAGAGACGTCCGGCAACGGTGATCGAGTCGACGAAGATCGTCTCGTAGCGGTCGAGCATGGCGGGATCGCCGAAGCGCTCGCAGACGGCGTCATAGTGGGCCTGGCCGTACGCCTGGTCGTCCCGCAGCGCCGGGTTGGGTCCACCGATGAACACGGCGAAGTCGCGGCACTCCTGCCAGGTGCGTGGCCGGACCGTGTCGCCGGGCCAGCCCTCGACGGCGAGATCGCCGGCCTCCAGGTCGAGGAACAGCGTTTCGCCCGACGGCAGGGTCCACAGCAGCGTGGTCTTACCGATGCCGCTGATCCCCAGCAGCACCGCCTTGACGCCGCGCCGCTCGGCGAGACGCTCGTCCGCCGTGATGATCCGGAAGCCGGCGGTAAACCCACGCTCGCGGTCGAACTTGACGACGGTGCGGACGGTTTCGGGGTGAGGGCCAGCCATCACGCGGCCTCCGTTTCCCGGGGCGCCTCGATCACGTACCGCGGCTTGGCCAACCGGACAGTGCGGGCCGGCTCGAACAGCCGTCGGATTGCCGAAGGCCACGCGGTGTACGAGCGCTCGCTGACCTCGTAGGTCGTCCGCACGTATTCCGCAGGATCGTCGCCGGACTGGCGGATGCGGGCGATGACGGCTGCCAGCTTGTCCTGGTCCCAGTTGACGCGCTTCGGAAGGTCGGCGACGACAACGAATACGCCGTCGCCGAGCCGCACCCGTCCGCTGTCCTTGTCGTCCGCCGCGCGCAGCTGCCGCGCCCGGTCGCCGAACCGGACGTCGAGCCCGGCGTTCAGCCGCGCTTCCGCGGCGGCGACGAAGGCCTTCATCTCGGTGAGGCTGTCGGCGAGAGCGGCGAGAATTTCGATCGGCTGCGCCGCCACCTTGCCGGGCGGCCAGTCGCGCAGCTGGTTGAGGGTGACCTTATTCATCGCTTGGCGTGCTCCTTCCGTCACGTCGCGCTCCTCGCTTCCGTCGGTGGGAGTGGCAGCCGGGCTCCGACGCGGCCTCGGAGCAGTGCCGTCGAGGTATTTCCCCGGAGGGTGTTGCATTCCCTCGAAAACCCGGCGCCGAAACCGGGCTCAGGCGCTGCGCGCCGCCGTTAGGCTCGTCGGATCGGTAGAGGTGCAGCTGCGCAGCTGCTCCTGCTCGAACGCCTCGATATCGGCCAGGCGGTAGGCAATTCGGCCGCCGAGTTTCAGGAACTTCGGCCCCTGTCCGAGCCACCGCCAGCGCTCCAGCGTCTTGGGGGAGATGCCCCAGCGCTCGGCCAACTGCTTCTGATCGAAGTGCTTAATGGTCACGGGCGGTCTCTCCGGTTGCGTCGCGTTGACGAGGGGGAGATTACGCCCGTGCGGTGGGGGAAATCGGGGGGACCCAGGGGGGACCGAGTGGGGGACTGCGCCGATCGCGCAAAAAAAAACGGCGCCGGAGGAGGGCGCCGTGTCGTGCCGGAATAACGTGACTGGGGATTACTCGGCGGCGACAACCTTGTTGCCGGATCCGTCAGCTCGCGCGTCCGGCCAACAGAAGCTGCAGACGCCATTGCGCTGGGTCAGAAGCCCGTTCCATGCCGGGCTGTCCTTGAACAGCTTTTCGATGCGCAAACCATCGGCGAGGTCTAGATCAGTGATGATCCTAGCCACCGAGACATTGTAGATGCCCTGCAGGTACTGCTCGTAGAGATAGACGATCACGAGGCGTTGCTTCTCGCCGCGTGGAAACTCGAATTTCTCGCCATAGAACCAGACAACGCGGCCCTCGCCGATGATCTGCAACGGCTGCTGCCCGCGTTCCAGCAGGTTGCCACCCAGCCGGCTCGCGAGATTGCCGGTGTCGACGGTTAGCCCCGCGCCGATGACGAAGCAGGTCCGAAGAGGAACGACGACGGGCTGTCCGGGTATCATCACGAACGCCGGCGGGGCGCCCCCGGTCGTCAAGAGCAGGCCGGTTCGGCCGCAGACACGCTCGCGCAGGGCGTGGCACGCGGCTTCGAAAACGTTGCGTTGACGCAGCCGCCGCCCGAGAAACACAGGCGTCATGTGCTTGCGATGGCCGATCCAGGCCGGCCCGAGCTCCCACAAAACATCCTCGAGCAGGCATTTCGGCTCGATGGTTCGCGGTATCCGCAGCTGCCGGGACAAAATCGTCAGCAGCCATGCGAATTCGACCCGGTACCGCCTGAGCAGCTCCCCATCCACCTTTACCCAGCCGGCCGACGGACTGAAGTAGGCGTAGCCGCCGACCTCAGCGCGCCAGGTGACGCCCACGGGCAGGTCGTCATGATCGGCCATTCCGGTGATCACCGGCTCGTGTCCGTCATCCTTCAGCGCCCCAGCATGGATGAGTGCCGCGCCCGCATCCGGATAGAAGTCGTGAAGGGCGGCGCCCGAGAGCTGTGCCTCGGGCGCCTCCATCAGCGTTAGCAGCAGATCGACGGCATCGGCTCCGAGGACCGAGGCCGCGTCAGACATCAAGGAGGAACCCCCAGCGCCGCAGGTACTTCTCGCCGATGAGTCGCTCGCGGTCGGTCTTGCCTTGAGGTCGCAGCCGTTCGGCATGGTGATGGTCACCGGCAGCGTCCGCCCGCCGCCGTCGGCCGGTGCCGCATGGAAGCGGATCGTCAGCCGGACCTGGGTGATCAGGTAGGCGCCGTCGAGTGGGTTGCTGTCGCCGAACCGCTCGCCCGCCGCGTCCCAGATGCTCCGCGTCGCTTTGCGCAGGCATTCCAGCGTGTAACGCTCCCCTGGACTGTCGATCGGCATCAGCCGCAGCAGCTTCACCTGCACCGACTCGATGCCGTCGTCGGGATCGGTCGGGAAGTCGAAGTTGCGGAACAGGACCGAGAGGTCGTAACGGCGGAGCTTGATCTTTTCCCCTTTGAATTCGGCGCTGAGAAGCTCACGAGCAAACATCCGCGCGATCTCCGCCCGGCTCTCGCGGTCGGGCGCCACCACCTCGACCACACCGGTCGCGGGCTCGTAGGTGAGCGCCGCTTCGTACACCGGCCGCCGTGGCCGGCGCACCAGGGCGCCGTTCTCGAACTCAAGGAAGTCGTCGGCAGCGCCGTCACGGTAGATGGTCACCTGAACGAGATCGCTGTCGCCGTCGTCGAAGGTGGGGCGCGTCCGGCGGAACAGGTCGATCTCGACGTTCGGCGATCCGAACTGCTTGCCGACGGCTGCCTTCAGCGCGGCGATGCTGCCCGGAGTCTCGTCGATGCGCAGCCGCGGCGGGACGACGAATCCGTCCCACATCCGGCCTTGGCGGCGCTCGTCGGTATATCGTGACTCCTCCGCCCGCCGAAAGCCGGCGGGATCATTCAGGAACAGCCACAGAGCTCGCTCATGGCCGTTGCGGAGAGCCTCGATCTTCGCCCGGTCGGAAACGACGCCGAGGATGGCGGTCTGTCCGACCTCGTCGGCCATCGTGGTGATCCGGTCGGCGTCGAGCAGTAGGCGTGCCCGTTCCAGATCGGATAGCGCGTCCACGGCGCGCAGGAGCGGCTTTACAACCTCCGCTTCCGCGTTGCTCCAATTCACCGGTTCCGGGAAAGAAAACCCGCCCGCCTCGAAGTAGGAACGCAGGCTGTCAACGGGGGTATTGCGGATGAAATTTGCGATGCCAGGCATCGGGAAGCGATCCTTTCGGTTGGGTTCATGTTGGTAGTTTCCCGCATCGCCCTGTTCCCTTGTGCCTTCATCAACGTTGCCTGGGTGAGGTCCGGCCCAACCCAGAGAGCGCGGTGACCGCCGTTCTCGTTGTCACTATGTTGTGTTCGGTGTATCGAACTTCCGAGAATGTCGTCGCATGGGTTCCAAATGTCAAGTATCCATGATATGTCTACAGCGAACAGAACATAAGTAGAACATGGGAAGGGTGCTCTGCCATGACCACGCTGAGCGACAAGATCAAGCGCTACCGGAAGGAGAAGGGCCTGACCCTGGAGCAGCTTGGCGAGCTGACCGGATCAAGCAAGAGCTACATGTGGGAGCTGGAGAACCGCAATTCGCCGCGGCCGTCGGCGGAGAAAGTCGCCCGCGTCGCAGCGGCTCTCGGGTTGACGCCTGAGTTCCTGATGGACGATGAGCGGGATTCGCCCGAGCCCAGCGACGTTGATCTCGCCTTCTTCCGCAAGTACCAGAAGATGCCGGGCGACACGAAAAAGCGGCTGCGCCAGATCCTCGATGCCTGGGACGAACCGGAATGACGGAACCGTCGTCCGGCAGAGCCTGGGCGAATCGCCTCACCCGGATGCTCGATCAGGTGCTCGGCTCGGAGCGCTTTCCGGTCGATGTGACCGCCCTTGCCCTCAATTACTCACGACAGTGTTTTGCCGACCCGATCACCATGGTGAAGGGCGCAGCGCTCGATGGATTCGAAGGCGGGCTGTTTCGCAAGCGGACGGGCAAAGCCGAGTGGAGCATCGTCTACAACGATGCGCTGCCGGTCCGCGGCCGGATCAATTTCGTCCTCGCCCACGAACTCGGCCATTACCTGCGCCATCGCCACCAGCTCGACGAGTTCCTGTGCAGCCAGCGCGACATGGTCGATTGGGATCGCGAGGACCAGGCTCGCGAGACCGATGCCAACCAGTTCGCCTCATACCTGTTGATGCCGATCGGTGATTTCCGCAGGCAGCTTTCCGGCCAGAAGATCACCGTCGATGTTCTCGGTCATTGCGCGAACCGGTATGGCGTCTCGTTTACGGCCGCCATCCTGAAGTGGCTGGAGTTCACCGACGAGCGCGCCGTCCTGGTCATCGCGCGAGACGGCTTCATTCTCTGGTCCCGGTCGAGCGAGCCGGCACTCAGGTCTGGCGCCTATTTCCGCACGCGGAATATCGTGTGTCCAGTTCCCGAGATGTCGGTAGCGTCTGGGCAATGGGGGGCCGGGCGCAAGCGAGAGGCCGTCGCGATTCCTTCCGGGCGTATGGTTTCCTCGAGAAGCCGTGGTCGAGACCACCATCTTCTCGGACCGGTTCGATATGACGATCAGCTTGCTTCAATTGGAAGCCGATCCGCACGCAGGCAACGTTGATGTCGAGCCGGACGAGGATCTGCTGGACCAGATTCGAGGCGCCTGAGCACCTTTAACCAAGGTCACGATCCCATGTTGGACGCCCTGGCGCCAGCAGCCCAGCCACCTGCCGCTCTCTAGGGATGCCGTGATCGCTGTAGCAGTTGTTCATCAGCACGCCACTATGCAGCGGGGCGCCGCAACCTCTCCTATCCGTTCGTTTTCCTCGTTCGGACATCGGATCCGCCATGTTTTTGCTGCCGACGTCCGTTGCGTTCACGGAGGCGCCGAACGGCGATCGGCAGCAGCGAAAGCATACCCAAGCCGACCATGGCGGCGATCAGGGTCGGGCTGAATACGTCACTAAGGTTGACTTCGGCGCCAGCGTCGAAGATCTGTCCCAAACCAGCGCCGAATGCCGTGTAGACGATCGTCCCCGGAATGATGCCGATCATCGTCGCGGCAACGAAGGGTGCCGCCCGCGTGCCAAGCAGCGCCGGCACCAGATTGACCGCCCAGAACGGAAACACCGGCACCAGGCGCAGGAACAGCAGATAGTTGAAGGCGTCGCGCCGGAACCCCTCCTCCATGCGCGTGAGGAACGGGCCAGCGCGACGGCGCAGCGCATCGCCGATGGCCGAGCGTGCGACCAGGAACAAGGCGGCGGCCCCCGCGGTCGCGCCGACAACGTTCAGCGAGGCGCCGAGCCACGTTCCAAACAGAAAGCCGCCGGCCAGCGTCATCACCGTTGCGCCGGGCAATGACAGAGCCACCACGACCGCGTAGGCGACGACGAATCCGACGATCGCGGTCAGCGTGTGGTTGTCGACAGCGGCCTTCAGTGCCGCGCGGTGGTCTCGCAGCGCCTCCAGGCTGAGAAAGCGGTCGAGGTCCAACGCGAACGCGGCGGTAACGAGGCACGCAAGAACGATGAGCGGAAGCCAGCGCTTCACCATTTTCGCTGCGTTCATCCCAACCATCCCAGCAAGCGGACCAGCAGGCGTGTCCGCTGCCCGAACAAGGTCTGTGTGTAGTAACTGCCGGCGACCCGCTTGCTGATCTCGCTCAGCGTCGGATAAGGAGCGATCATGCCAGCCAGCGTGCCGATCCTGAGGCGCGCGCCGATCGCCAGCACCCAGGGCAGGATCAGCTCGCCGGCATGCGCACCGACGATGGTGGCGCCCAGCACATGGCCGCGCTTGGAAACGACGACCTTGATGAGTCCCTCGGTGGCCCGCTCGGCCTGTGCCCGGTCGTTCTCGGCGAACTCGGAACGGAGAACCCGGATCGCGGGGCCGTAGTCCGCGCGGGCCTGCTCCTCGGTCAGCCCGACGTGAGCCAGTTCGGGGTCGGTATAGGTGACCCACGGCAACGCCCCGGTGTCCACCTTCGCGGGCAGGCGGAACAGCGCGTTGCGCAGTACGATGCCAGCGTGGTAGGCGGCCAGATGGGTGAACTGCGCACCGCCGGCGACGTCACCCGCGGCGTAGATGCGCCGGTTGCTGGTGCGCAGCCGCCGATCGACCTCGATGCCCTTGGGACCGTGGCGGACGCCTGCCACATCCAGTCCCAGATCCTCGACGTTCGGCCGCCGCCCGGCGCCGATCAGCAGTTGCGAGCCCTCGATCACCCGCTCGGCATCCCCCTCTGCTGTGACCACGGCGACGCCAGCCGGACGCGACTCGATCCGGAGAATTTTCACGCCTTCGGCGAGGTCGATGCCATCAGCGAGGAAGGCGTTGCGGACGACCGCCACCAGTTCGGGATCATCCTTGGGCAGCATCGGTCCGAGATCGAGGAGGCTCACCTGCGCACTCAGCCGCCGGTGTGCCTGCGCCATCTCGCAGCCGATCGGCCCGGCGCCGATGATCACGAGATGTTCGGGCAACCGGGTATTGTCGAACAAGGACTCGTTGGTAAAGAAGGGCACGCCGTCGAGACCGGGAATCGGCGGCACGCCGGCGCGGCTGCCGGTGGCGACGACGAAGCGACGGGCGCGGATGCGCTGGTCTCCTGCTTCGACCGTGCGGTCATCGATGAAGCGGGCGCGGGCCTGAATGACCGTGCAGCCGAGGCTGGTGAACCGCTCGACCGAGTCGTGCGGGGCGATCGCGGCGATCACGTCATGGACGTGCCGGTGCACGGCCGGGAAATCGACGCGCGGCTCGCCGCCATGCACGCCGAAGCGGCCGGCGTGGCGGATCGTCGCCGCCGCTTTGGCAGCGGCGATCAGTGACTTCGACGGCACGCAGCCGGTGTTCAGGCAGTCGCCGCCCATGCGGTCGGCCTCGATGAGGACGGTCCGCGCGCCCATTTGCGCGGCACCGGCGGCGACCGAAAGGCCGGCCGATCCGGCGCCGATGACGCACAGATCAGCCGAGATGGTACTGACCATGGTCGAAATCTCCTCAAACTTCCTACTCCGCGAGGAAGCGCACCGGGCCATACCAGGCCTCGGCAGCTGTCGCGCGGTTGTCGCAGTCGGTCATGATGGCCACGGCGTCGATGGTCTCGATGTCGCGCCCGTGATAGCGACGAAAATCGTCACGGATGTTGCGCCGCTCGGTGACCCATTGGCCGGGCGCGGGAGGCGCGCCAGAGCGCAGCGCCACCATGTGGGCCTGCGAAGCGAAGGGATTCGGCCAGCTGGACCCGGGCGGCGCGGCGCTCGCCCAGACATAGTTGATCGCCCGGGTGCGCCAAACCATGACTCCGCCGTCCCGCACCACGTATAGGCGAGCGGGAAAGTCGTCGCCGGGCTTGCTTTTCTCATCGACGGAACCGTCAAAGACGGCGTCCACGCGCCACGACCATTCGATGACGGGGGTGACGCGAAGATCGATCTCTTGTCTCAGGAACAATCCGGAAGCGCTGTTGCGACACCTGGCCCTGAGCGCTTCTCCGTCCATCTCGTAGGCGGTTTCGCCTTGGAAGCTCTCGCTCTGCCAAGCGAGGATGTCTCGCGGCGTGAACTCCGGCGAGGCGGCGAAGGACGGCATGGCCAGCGCCATGACGCCGACGATCAGATAGCCTGTCCGCACGGGGTCAGTTTCCCCCGCTGCACGAGGCTCCGCCGAGCACGCAGAACTGCGCGCAGTGGCGATGATTGAGCTTCACCGGACGGGCAGCCTCGGCGAGCGTCGCACCCAGTTCGAAGGTCTCGTCGTAGGGCAGCAGCGTGCAGGAGACGACCACCGGCCGCCCGGCGCCCTTGCGCTTCACCACCATGCGGGAACTTGCGCACATCACCGACGAGGGGCTCTTGCCGAGGATGTTCCAGCAGCGCTCGGTGATCTCGGGAACGTCCGCATCCGCCTCCATCTCCGGGAACAGGACGAGGCGAGCGGGATCGTCGGCGTCAATAGGGATCTGCAACGCCGCAAACAAAGACCGGTAGCCGGCGCGCAACTCGGCTTCGCTCTCGCCCCAGATCGTCCGGCCGGCAACGGTAACTGCAAAGCCGTTGGCGCAGAGCCACATCAGGCCGTCGATCGTCGGTTGCCAAGTCGCTGCGCCGCGCAGCTTCTCGTGGCCCGCCAGCCCGTAGTGGTCGAGGGACACCCGCAGTGTCAACTGCCCGCCATGCCGCCGGCCAAGATCGAGCAGCGGCCCCTTCAGCCGCTGCATCGGCTTCATCGCGTTGGTCAGCACCAGGGCGCGGAACCCAGCCGTCAGGGCATCCTCGATCATGCCGAGGATGTCGGGGTTCATGAACGGCTCGCCGCCGGTAAAGCCGATCTCATCGGGCGGCGGGCTCAAGCAACCGGCCTCGCCAAGGAATTCCCCCACCTCCGCACGGCTGAGATAGACCAGGCGATCGTTGCGCGGGCTCGACTCGATGTAGCAGTTGTCGCAGGCCAGATTGCACAGCGTGCCGGTGTTGAACCAGAGCGTCTCCAGTCGTACCAAGTGGACGCTGGCACGCGGCTCGCCGCCGGCGGTGATATCCGGATCGCTGAACTTGGCGCGGATCGGGCAGGGCACTGTAAAGCTGCCGCTATTTCCGCGATCCACATGGGGATTCGGTTGCCAGATCGTCTCCACCGTCGGGAGCGGCTCGCCGCGCCGCGTCCGTTCGGCCGGCGGTAGTACGTCGCAGCTCGGCCACAAACCGGTTTCGAGCGCCGTCGCATAGCCCTCGGGAAGCCCGGCCATGCGCATCTTGCGGGCAGCCGATGCAAAATCGTAGTCCAGCGGCAGGTTTCGGATGCGCAGGCCGCGCTCCAACGGCTCGATCAGGCTGAACCATGTCCGCGTCGTCCCATCGTTGGCCGGCAGACCGATGGTGCCGCAATTGTGCCAGACGGAGCCGGAAACGATCCTGGTGAAGGGCAGGCCGCAGTGGCCGCCGATCACGCCGTCGCAACCCGCGAGCGCGATCTGGCGACGCAGTTCCTCATCCGGCACAGAAGCAAAGATGAACGTGTTGATGCGGTCGACCGCTCCGTGCACGACGGCAAACCGGTGTCCGCCGACAAGAACGTCGATGCGCCGGGGGAGGCTGCGCATCCATGCACGGTCGTCCTCGTCGAGTTGGCGATCGGCGTACGGATACCACTGCGCCGCCGCGCGATCGCAGGCGGTCCCTTCGGCGAAGCCACACCCGCAATCTGCGTGGCCCCAACCGAGGGATTCCTCGCAGTTTCCCATGACCACATGCACGCCCGCTGCGCGGATCAGCGCGACGGTCGCGCGGGCGTCGGCGCAATAGGCGACGATGTCGCCGGTGCAGACGATCCTGTCCGGAAAGACGCCGAGCCGCGCCGCGGCGGCGAGGAGGGATTGCATCGCCTCCAGATTGCTGTAGCTGCCGCCAAAAACGACGATCGGCTCATCCACGATCATTAGTGCGATGTCAGTGCCGTCGCTGCCACGGATTGGCTCGTAGCTCATTGTGTCCATCAAGGCTCTCGCTGATTTCTCCTGTCCAGTTCGCAGGGAGGACACGGAAGGTTTCACATGGGAGAGTTTTTCTCGCACGTAACCAAATCGGCTTGTGCGGCGAAACCGGAATGGATGACGGCCGATCGACGGGGAGACTGGCATGAATGTAGAGGTCCTTGCGCCGTGGGCGGTATTCGCGGTTGCCTGTGGCGTGACCTGGATGGCGACCCCGCGGCGGGTCACGTCGCCGCAATTCTTCGACGGCCGCCGCCAGGACGGCGGGTTGCCCGGGCTGTGGCTGGTGGCGGTCAGCGCCGCGATCACCTGGATCTTCGCCAAGTCGATCGCCAATGCAGCCGACCTGTCTTACGCCTTCGGGATCACCGGTGGCCTCGGCTATACCCTATATTACCTCAGCTTCATCGTCGCCGGCGTCGTCATCTACCTGCTACGGACGCGTGGGCACTATCGGTCACTCACACACTTCCTCGTCGATAAGTACGGGATGTTCTGTGCGCGATTGTTTCTGCTGACGATCGGTTTCCGCCTGTTTAACGAAGTTTGGTCGAATACCAAGGTGATGGCGCTGTTCTTCGGCACCGAGGGCAGCGCGGCGTACTGGCTCGCCACCGTCGCCGTCACGCTCTTCACGGTCAGCTACGCCTGGACCGGAGGCATGCGCGCCAGCCTGCTGACCGACCGGATCCAGGCCATCCTCGCCTTCGTGCTCCTCGGTGTGGTGCTGACCGTGCTGTTTCCCGGGCTCTCCATGAAGGGACTGCCCGAGGTTCCGATCGACCTTCGGCAGGCCGGCATCACCTTCTGCCTGCTCGCGCTGGTGCAGATCCTGTCCTACCCGTTCCACGATCCGGTGCTGACCGACCGGGCCTTCTTGTCGCCGCCCCGCCAGATGCTGAAGAGCTTTTTCCTCGCCGCGCTGATCTCGGGAGGATTCATCTTTCTGTTCAGCTTTATTGGCCTCTATGCCCGGGCCCACGGGCTGCCGGCCAATCCGTCGGTGAGCGTCCCGGCAGCGTTCGGACTGCTGATGATGCTCATCTTCAACGGCATCATGCTGCTCTCCGGCTCATCGACAATCGACTCGACCTTCACCAGCGTCGCCAAGCTGGCGGCACGGGATTGGCGCAACGATGCGCACGAGCCCGCGGCGCGCCATCTGTCGGCCGGTCGGATCGCCGTGCTGGTCGTCGCTGTTATCGGCAACCTGCCGCTGCTGACCATCTACCTGGGCGACAAGGTGGGCCCCGCGATCATCGCCGCCACCACCATCAGCGGCACCATGGTCATGGGACTGGCGCCGATCTTCCTCTTGTCGTGGATCAAGTCCGCGTCCCGTTTGAGCTTCCACCTCGCCTTTTGGCCCGGGCTCGTTTTCGGCGTGCTGCGGACACTCGAGGTCTTTCTCAAGGTCCACATTTTTCCCGAGTCGATCGCGCTTGGCTTCGGAAAGTACGCCGTCGATCTGGGGGTCAACGTCTGGGGACTGCTGATCTGCACCGCCGGTTACCTCCTCGGTGCGGCTCTTGCCTCGAAACGGCAACCCGCCCTCGCTGCGACCTGACGACTTGGGGGGTGCCGGCAAATGGCGGTGAGTTGCAGCCTCGGGGTGGATCGGGCATGGTCGCCGACACGCGACACTATTGCCAGGCGAAGCATGACCGAAACGGAGGTCCGGGACGACCATCCCGAATGGTGCCGGCTGATGGCGGCGGCGCAGGATGGTGATACGGGCGCTTACCAGCAACTGCTCTGCGAAATCGCCCCGCTGCTGCGGCGGGTCGCCGCACGTCGTCTGTACAGCGCGCCAGCCGCCGACATCGAAGATGTGGTGCAGGATGTTCTTCTGTCGGTGCACGCAGTTCGGCACACCTACGACCCGGCGCGCCCGTTCCTTCCCTGGCTGATGGCGATTCAGCGTCATCGCCTCGCCGACTGGATGCGGCGGTCGATGCGGCGCAGCGCCAACGAAGTGGCCGTGGAGTCCCTCGAAGTAACCTTTGCCGAGCGTGCGGCGAATACGGATGACGAGGAGACGATCGACCGCAAGGAAATCCATGCCGCGGTCGCCGGGCTGCCCCCCGCACAGCGGCGGGCCATCGAACTGCTCAAGCTGAAGGAGATGTCGCTGAAGGAGGCGGCGCAGGAAACCGGAATGACCGAGACCGCGCTGAAGGTTGCCACCCATCGCGGGATCAAGGCCCTGCGCGCCCTGCTGGGCAAGGACAGGTAGTCATGGTCGATACGGAGACCTTGATCGAGACGTTGGCGCGGGAGGCACGACCGGTCAAGCGGCTGCCGCCTCCGGGCCGGCGTGTCGTAAGATGGCTTGCCGTCGGGCTGCCGGTGATCGCCCTGTTCGGCGTGATCATGGGCGCACGCCCCGACCTGGCGGAGAAGCTTGCCGAGCCGGTGTTCCTGCTGCAACTGCTCGCAGGGCTGGCGACGGCCGTCTGCGCCGCGTTTGCTGCTTTCGCCTCGTGCGTTCCCGGCGCGCCGAAATGGACCTTGTGGCTGCCGGCAGCGCCGCTTGCAGTGTGGATCGGCAGTCTCGGCCGCCAGTGCTGGCAGGACTGGCTTGCATTTGGACCGGAGGGAGTGGTCTTCCATCCCGATCTGATCTGCCTGCCGATCATCGCCATGGTCGGCGCCGCGCCTGCCATCGCCATGGTCGCGATGGTTCGGCGTGGCGCGCCGCTGACGCCCCGCCTGACCGCCTTTCTCGGCGCGCTGGCGGCGGCAGCGCTCGCCTACGTCGGGCTTCGTCTGGTCCATCCGCAGGATGCGGCGTTCATGGTGTTCGTCTGGCAGTTCGGGTCTGTGGCGCTGTTCGCGTCCGTCGTCGGTGCCTTCGGACGGCGGTTCCTGTCCTGGCGCCATGGCGCTGCCGCCTGAGTCCAGCCGCGAAGTTTCCATTTATCGAGGAGATCGCCCCATGCTGAAACCCACACAGCCCGTACCGTCGCTGTCCGTCCCGCTGGTCGGCGGCGGCCGGTTCGACATCGCCGGGAGCCCCCCGAAGACGTTCACGCTGATCGCCGTCTATCGCGGGTATCACTGCCCGATCTGCCGGCCCTGGCTCGGATCCCTGGTCGCTCGCTTGGACTCCCTTGCCGCTCTGGGCATAGCACCGGTCGCCATCAGCACCGACGCGGAAGACCGGGCGACGAAAGCCAGGGACGAGTGGAAGCTCGTCGATCTGCCGGTCGGCTACGCGCTGTCCATCGACGTGGCGCGCGCCTGGGGTCTCTCGATCTCCTCGTCGATCACGGAGAAGGAACCGCCGCTGTTCGCCGAGCCGGGCGTGTTTCTGGTTCGCCCTGATGCAACGTTGTTTGGCGCCTCCGTGCAAACCATGCCGTTCACGCGGCCGAGCTTCGCCGATATCGAGACGGCGGTGAGGTTCGTGCTGGAAAACAACTACCCGCCACGCGGCACGGCCTGAATCAGCTCGAGGAGATTGTCACCGATGATCCGTTCCATCCGCTCGACGCTCTGCCCCGCGCTGACTGAGCTGCCGATCATGCCGAAGTCGCGGCGGAAAACGGAGAACGTCGCACTCCGAGCACCGCCCGTCCTACCCGCAGCGCGCGCTGCTCCTGAATCGGCGGGCACTTCATTGAGCCGAATGAACAGAACACGCAGCAGTCGCCAGGATTGGGGCGCAACAGCGCCTTGCAGTTGGGACACTCGTAGTAAAACTGGCAGGCGTCCGTGGGCATGATTTCCTGCTTGGCAAATCCACAGCGCGGACACGTCAGGACGGACTCAAGGACAACGGCGCTCATGGCTGGCTCACCTGGACGGTGGAAGGATAACCGGCATCCGTGGTCGCCTCTGTCAGCGCTTCTGGCTGGACCTTGTCGGGTTCGAAGCTGACGGTAGCTGTCTTCTTGTCGAAATCAACCTTAACGGCGTTTACACCGGGCACCTTCTCCAGCGACTTCATCACCGTGATGGGACAGAGCTCACACGTCATGTTCTTCACATCGAGCGTGACGGTCTTCTGGGAGGCCGCCAGCGCTCCAAGGGGAATGGCGACGAGGGCGGTGATCAGCAATCTGCGCATGGAAAGCTCCTCTCAGTAGAACAGCGGGGCGAACCATGGCACCGCCAACAGGCTGACCGACGACGCGGCAACGATCCAGAACGTGAGCCGCTGCCGCGTGAGGGTACGTGGGTCGGCGCAGGTCGTTCCGGGAGCGCAGGCCTTTGGAGCCAAGTAGAGCTTGCGGAAGGCCAGCCCGAAAAACAGCAGTGTCAGGCCGACGAACAGGGGCCGGTATGGCGTCAGCGCCGTCAGGCTTCCGACCCATGCCCCGCCGATGCCGAGCGCCAGCAGCACGAGCGGCCCGACGCAACACGCTGACGCGCCGATGGCGGCCAGCGCCCCGGCAATTAGTGTGCTTTTTCCGGTGGTTTGTACCACGATCGCTTCTTGAATCTGTTTGGCCAAGCGCTACTCTAGATCCCGTACCTAAGTACGGAATCAAGGGCAAAGTGATGGTGGCAGAGTTGACCATTGGCAAGTTGGCGGATGCCGCAGGACTGAACATCGAGACCATCCGCTATTACCAGCGCCGCGGCCTGCTGGACGAACCCGTCAAGCCACCGGGCGGGCACCGCCGCTACTCGGCAGAGGATACAAAGCGGCTTCGCTTCATCAAACGGGCACAGGGGCTCGGCTTCACGCTGTCCGAAGTCGCCGGTCTATTGAGGTTGGAGCAGGGCTGCGCCTGCGCCGAGACACGCGCATTGGCAGCCTGCAAGCTCGCGTTGATCGAACAGAAGATCGCCGACCTCGCCGTCATGCGGCGAGTGCTGGGCGGACTGGTGGCGCAATGCGACGTTAGCGATGGGGGCACGGCGTGCCCGATCATCGACGTGCTGGCACAGGAGTGAGATCGGTTTGGGCCGTACCTCAACCGGGCGTCAGGTGTAGGGAATGTGCATCGAATCGGGGCCGGCTTCGGCATTGCCTGTCGACTACGGCCCGACCTCTCACACTTCAACCGAACAGGTCATTCCTTGGCGTACGGTTTTTTCGTGTCCGGAGGGAAACTCGGTCTTGTGGTGCCAGCCGCTTTTGATGCGGGGAACGGACCGCTTCGCCGATACGGAGACTGCGGTGAGATTCGTCCTGGAAAACAACTATCCGCCGCGCGGCGCGGCCTTACCGAGGTGAGGAGACAGCCATGATGACCCCTTACGCCCGCTCGATGCTCTTGTCTGTGCTGGTTGCCGTTCCGATCATGTTCATGGCGCCGGCCGCATTTCCTGCCGACAACGAGCCGCTCGTTGTCAAGTCGAGCCCGCATGACGTGCCGACAACGGTCAGCCGGCTGGAAGCGGCCGTGAACAGCCGTGGCGCCTCGGTGGTGGCGAAGATCGACCACGCCGCTGCCGCCCAGGCGGCCGGGCTTTCGTTGCGGCCGACGGTGCTGGTGCTGTTCGGCAATCCGAAGCTGGGGACGCCGCTGATGCAGAGCCAGCAGACGGCCGGACTTGACCTGCCCCTGCGCGTGCTGGTCTGGCAGGACGCCGCCGGTACGACCCAGGTCGGTTATGCGCCGCCGGCCGTTATCGCCGCCCGCCACGGCATCACCGATCGCAACGACGACGTCGACAAAATGACCGGCGTGCTGGCGGCGATCACCGGGGAAAGCTTGGCGCCCTGAGAGCCGCCAGCCGCGCGCGCAAGCGCGCCGCCGACGCAGACGGCTTCCAGGTCTTGCCGCGCCGCTGGGCCGTCGAGCGCACGCCCGCCTGGCTCAACCGCAATCGGCGCCTCGCCAGGGACTTCGAGGCCTCCATCGCCAGCGCCGAAAGCTTGATCGTCAGCGTCAAACTCCTCTGGCGACGCTTAAGCCCGCCGTTGATCAACTCTGCGATTCCGAGTCAGACACTTATGCGCTCGGTCCGCTTGGACAACATCATTGCCGGATGCAAGGTCGCTAATCGATTTCTTCATCCGCTTGACCATTGGTGGGAAGTCGTCCCCTTAACGTCCGCCGGCTTGTCCCGGTCCGGTCGCGCACTGGTCTTCTGGCCGAGAGCTCGATCCACGCGATTTCGCCGACGTTATTGGCGCTGTTCGCGGTCATCGTTGCCAAGCATTTTTTCCCTGCGCGCGTAACCTCCCGAGCGGCTGCGGCGAATTCATGGGTATCGGCTCATACAGCCGATGCACCGCACTGACTACCAAAGGAGTCTTCCATGAACAAGCTCGTTGCCCCCTCCGCCCTTGCTGTTGCCGTCGGCCTCGCTCTGGCGGCGCAAGCTCTGCCAGTCAAGGCGCAGGTGACCCAACAGACCATGGAGCGTGTAGCGAAGTATAACCTCGAGAAGTGTTACGGCATTGCCGCCAAGGGCAAGAACGACTGCGCCGAGGGGGCACATTCGTGCGCCGGCCAGGCGACGGTCGATCGCGACAACGGTTCCTTCGTGCTTCTGCCCAAGGGGGATTGCAGCAAAATCGCTGGCGGCAACCTCAAGGGCGAGTGATTGGCGAGCCGCGGCGGTGTCGCTCCTGACCCCCATCGCACTGGAAGCCAACGGTTCGATCCCTGCTTCGGCGGGGATCGGACTACGCTTCCCACACCATCAAGCGGTCCTCGACCAGCGGCCGCGCCTCGGGTGGTTCGAGGTGCACACCGAGAACTATATGGGTGGAGGACGGCCGTTTGCGTACCTGATCGCGATCCGGAAACGACTACGCCATCTCCTTGCACGGGGTTGGTCTTTCGCTGGGCAGCGCCGAGGGGCTAGACCCCGCGCATCTCGAACGCACACGTCGCCTCGTCGAACGAATCGAGCCCGGGCTCGTCTCGGAGCACCTCTCGTGGAGCGTCGCCGGCGGCATCTATTTCGCCGATCTGTTGCCCCTACCCATGACGGAGGAAGCGTTGGCGGTGGTTTGCCGGAATGTCAACGAGATGCAGGATCGCCTTAGGCGTGCGATCCTCGTCGAGAATCCGTCTTCCTACATGCGGTACCAGCACTCGACGATTCCTGAATGGGAGTTCCTCGCCGCCGTGGCCGATCGCACCGGGTGCGGCATCCTATGCGACGTCAACAACATTTACGTCAGCGCCTGCAACCACGGCTTCGACGCGCTCGCCTATCTCGGCGCGCTGCCGGTTGGGCGCGTCGCCGAGATCCATTTGGCCGGGCATACGGTGAAGATGCTTGAAGGCAACGTCGCACTGCGCATCGATGACCATGGCTCACGCGTGCCTCCCGACGTTTGGACCCTCTACGCAGCGGCGCTCGCACGTTTTGGGCGAGTGCCTACGCTCGTCGAGTGGGACACGAACCTGCCCAGCCTGGACACCTTGGTCCGCGAGGCCGTCGAGGCGGAACGTCGCCTTGCCGCAACACCCCGGGGGACCCGCGATGCCGCCTCGGCTGCATGAGATCCAGCAGGCCTTCGGGGCCGCGATCTTTGCCGACGATGCCCGCGTCGCAGAGCACGTGGTCGCCGACGGCATCGCCGCGGTGGATCGGTTGCGCGTCTACCGCAACACGGCCTTCTCCGTCCTCACCGACGCGCTGCGGCTCACGTACCCCGCCGTGGATCGGCTTGTCGGGACCGCGTTCTTCGACGGCGCTGCGGCGGCTTTCATCCGACAGCATCCGCCGAAGGGCGCCTACCTCACCGAATACGGCGCTGCGTTCGCCGACTTCCTCGCCGCCTTTCCGCCTGCCGCGGAGATCGGCTATCTGCCGGACGTGGCGCGTTTCGAGTGGGCGCTCAACATCGCCGCCAACGCGCCAGATGCCCGGTCACTGGATCCCGCGATACTGGCGACGTTCAATGCGGCGGAGCACGACGACGTCCGCTTTACACCGCACCCCTCGCTGGGCCTGCCACATCTTGACCATCCCGCCGATGCGATCGCCGACGCTGTCCTGGCCGGGGACGAGGTGGCGATGGCCGCCGTCGACCCATCCAGCGGCCCCGTATGGCTGGTCGTACATCGCGGTCCAGAGGGGGTCGAGGCTCGCCGGCTAACCGAAGCCGAATGGCGCCTCACCGAGTGCCTTTGTGCGGGCCTCCCTCTCGGACCGATGCTCGATGCCCATTCCGATGTCGACGCGGCAAGGCTGCTTACCGACCACTTGGCCAGGGGGCGTTTCGCTGGTTTCGATCTCATCCGCCCATGCCTGGAGGCCTCATCATGAGAAACACCACGACCAAGACGCGTATCGCGACCTCGCGCAGGCCCGAAGCCGCTGCGCTCATTCGGAATGTTCTCCAATGGCTCGAGGCAGTGCCTTACGCGCTGCTTGCACTTCCGTTGCGGCTGGGGGTCGCAACGGTGTTCTGGAACTCGGCGATGGCCAAGCTCGCGAACTGGGACACCACGCTCTACATGTTCGCGGAAGAGTACAAGGTGCCGATCCTGCCGCCCGAGGTCGCCGCTAATCTCGCTCTCGCGATCGAGTTGACGACACCCGTGCTGCTCGTCCTCGGCTTCGGTACCCGCCTCACGGCGGTCGCTCTCCTCGGCATGACCGCCGTCATCCAGACCTTCGTCTATCCCGGGGCGTGGCCAACGCATATACAATGGGTGGCGATGCTCTTGGTGCTGCTCGCGAGGGGCGCAGGAACAATTTCCGTCGATCACCTGTTGCGCCGGCGGTTTTTTCGGACGACCCTCCCCGAGAGCGAGGCACAAACGTCGCCTTCCCGGCGGGGGTGAGCATGCAAAGCGGCCGACCGGTGACTGCGGCCGGAGCGCTCGTCGATTGCCACCTTGCCGGACAGCGGCACCGGCGACAAAGCATCCTTCCTGCCCCCGAAGCGAGTGGTGTACGACTGCGCCGGCTGTGGCCACCAGATCTCGTGATCGCCGGGACGATCTTCGAACAGAGCAAAAAGCCACTCGCCCCGTGGTTCCGGGCCATCTTCGAAGTCACCGCGTCGAAGCAGGGGATCTCGACTGCCGAACTGCAACGGAAGCTCGGTCTTGGCAGCTGTCAGACGGCGTGGTCCAGAAGATCCGCACTGCCATGGTTCGCCCCAATCGCCAGCTTGGCAATCAGCGGCTTGCCGAGAGCACGTCGAGAACAGGGCACTCCGGCACAACATCGCCCGAGCAAGCCGCTGCCGTTGCCGCGAGTACTTTTTCGATCCGTTTGAGGTCCGCAATCTTCGCGCGCACGTCGGCCGCATGCGCAGCGCCGGCGAGCGAGGTGGCAGCGACCAGGGGGCCGGCAAAAGCCAACGCGATACGACGGCTGGTGGTGCTGACTATGAGTGAGTTCCTTTCTCCGGTGTTCGAACGGGAGGCTGGTCCGCGAGTCGGTTTCCGACCTCACCTGCCCTGTTCGTCCGCGACGATAAGAAGGTTACTCTCCGCCCGAGCGGTGACCTCTTCTCTCGTCGTTGTGAAGGAGGGTGTGTGGGGTCACTGGGTAACCTTCCGCACTCGTCCGGCGAACCAGGAAAGGTAAACGGATGCAGTTTCGACACTTGGTTGCTGGAGAGGACAGGACGGATGTTTGGCGGGCCCGGAAACTGGTTCGGAAAGTTTCTGCGAGCCAACGAAGCCGCACCGCACATCGCGGCGCCGGCATTGTCCTCGACGTTGTTCCGTGGGCTCGATGAGGCGGAAATCGACCTCGTCTGTCGCCGAATGCGGCGCCGGAAGTATGATGCCGAGCATGTTCTCTGCCGGCAGGGTGAGCCGGGCGATCGTCTCTACGTCGTGGAAATCGGCCTCGTCGAGGCGCTGATCGACTCAGAGGACGGCCCGCGGGTCGTGAGCCGCATTCGCCAGGGCGAAGTCGCCGGCGAAATGGCGCTGCTGACCGGTGAGCCTCGGGCGGCGAGCCTGGTCACGGTTGTTCCGACCGTGACCCTTGAGGCGAACCTGGACGATTTCTCACAAATCATCGCCCGCCATCCGCTGGTGCTGCTCAATATCACGCGAATGCTGGTCGCCCGCCATAAGCACGACACCGGCCGCTACCTTGCTCACCGCGATGCTAAGGATGTGGCGGCGATGATCGTGTCGCGGGGATACGAACGGCTGATCGAACCGGTGATCGCTGCTGCGCGTGCAGCGACCCCTCGCGATGTGAGGGTCATCAATCTGACGGACGCGCGGCCCGACGGCGACCTCATTGCGGTCGAGAGCGCGACGTCCGCCCTGACAACGGTCGACGACCTGGCCGCTTCGGGCACGATCGTGCTCATCGTGGCCTTCTCGGACCACCCTGATCTTCGCTCAATCGTCCGCTACGTGGACCGGATTGTTTTTCTGGGGGACGAATGCGATGGACATGCCCTTTCGGCCAGCTTTGAAGCAACGCGGTGCCCGGTCGACCTGTTCCCGATCGCCGGCCGCGGCGGCGTCTGCCCGACGATGTCCTCCAATGTTCGGGTGGTCCGCACCCTCGGGCCGGAGGAATCTGGCGTTGATATCGCGTGGATCGGCAGACACCTCGCGCGAACCAAGATCGGCATGGCGCTCGGCGCCGGCGGTGCCAAAGGCTTCGCCCATGTCGGCGCGATCGAAGTGCTGCAAGATGCCGGATATACCGTCGACTACGTTTCGGGGAGCAGCATCGGTGCGATCGTCGCTACCCTTCTCGCGCTGGGGCTGACGGCCAAAGAAATCGACCGCGAGTTGAGGCACGTTTGGTCGCCCGAAAACGTGGAGCTGCTGGCCAATTTGTCGCCGGAAGGCTTTTCCCTCGGCCTGAAGGGCGTTCTTCGCGCCCTGGAGCCACGTGTCGATAACCGGTCGGTCTCCGAGCTTTCTCCTCCCCTGACCATCATGACCGCCGACCTGGAAAGCCGGCAGGCCTTCCCGCTTCGGGACTGGCCAGTGCGTCAGGCGTTGCGTGCGGCGCTGTCGATACCCGGGTTGGCACCGCCTTATCAGCATGGACCGCAGCGCCTTGTTGACGGGATCTGTCTCGTGCCCGTGCCCGCCCTCGCAGTGCGTGAAATGGGCGCCGACATCGTCGTCTCGATCGACCTTCTTGCCAGAGAGGCGCTTGCCACATGGCCCTCGTCGCTCCCCGATCGCCCGGCGTCACCCAAGAAGGGCGGCGGCAACCTTAGCCCGGTCGTGGAAACATTGATGATGCTGCAAAGCGACACTAGTGCACGCAACGCCGCTCTCGGCGACATCGTGCTCGCACCCCAATTCGCGCCGTCGAGCTGGCGCGATTTTCACCTCGCAGATTTTTTCCGGGACGCCGGACGCCTGGCGATGAGGGCCCGACTTCCTGAGCTCGGCCGGCTTGCGAACCCGACAGCAGCAACCCCGACCAGTGCGCAATGAGTCGCCGTAAGGGCGCGCAAAGCGGAACTGTCCTGCGAAGGCTGCTATCGGGAGGGTTGTCTCGTCGACAGCAACAGCTTGGGCGTGGCAGCGGCGTCCGACCGAATACGAAGCTTCGCTCGCCGCGTCGCCGACGTTTGGTGCTCCGCTTCCGAGAAGCGAAGGAGGTCCGTGTGGCGATGCAACTACCTGGAATTGCGCAGAATTTCGCGCCCGCTTGCTGACTTAGTGCTGACTGCCGCGCAAGTAAAGTGTGCTTCCAGGTGAAGCAGCGATCCCGTAAGACGCTGATATTACGAAGTAAAATCTGGTTGCGGGGGCAGGATTTGAACCTACGACCTTCAGGTTATGAGCCTGACGAGCTACCGGGCTGCTCCACCCCGCGGAGGATGGGTGGACGGGAGCCATGGGCCGGGTTTGGTCCGGCGTGGCTCGGGCGCGTTTGGAGGGTTTTGTACGGGATATTTGCTGTAACCGGCT
Source organism: Rhodospirillales bacterium (assembly GCA_016712595.1). Lineage (NCBI taxonomy): Bacteria > Pseudomonadati > Pseudomonadota > Alphaproteobacteria > Rhodospirillales > Rhodospirillales bacterium. The sequence continues at coordinate 1,239,674 of JADJQT010000001.1, read as the reverse complement.
GGGAGGACCGGGCGGCGACCTACTCTCCCACGTCTTAAGACGCAGTACCATTGGCGCTGAGGGGTTTCACGGTCGAGTTCGGGATGGGATCGGGTGGTTCACCCTCGCCATAGCCACCCGGTCTTCGCAGCCGGCGTATTGTGTGTTGTGTGTGTATTGGCGTATGGGGATTGTTGGGCTTTTCGAGCGCGATCGAGCGATTAGGACCGGTTAGCTGCACGCATTGCTGCGCGTCCACATCCGGCCTATCGACGTGCTGGTCTTGCACGGCTCTCATGCGAGACCTGGTTTTGAGGGGAGTTTCCCGCTTAGATGCTTTCAGCGGTTATCTCGTCCGAACTTAGCTACCCGGCTGTGCCGCTGGCGCGACAACCGGTCCACCAGAGGTTCGTCCACCCCGGTCCTCTCGTACTAGGGGCAGCTCCTCTCAAGTCTCGTACACCCACGGCAGATAGGGACCGAACTGTCTCACGACGTTCTAAACCCAGCTCACGTACCTCTTTAAACGGCGAACAGCCGAACCCCTTGGGACCTGCTCCAGCCCCAGGATGTGATGAGCCGACATCGAGGTGCCAAACCTCCCCGTCGATGTGGACTCTTGGGGAGATCAGCCTGTTATCCCCGGCGTACCTTTTATCCGTTGAGCGATGGCCCTTCCACGCGGGACCACCGGATCACTATGGCCGACTTTCGTCTCTGCTCGACGTGTCAGTCTCGCAGTCAGGCGGGCTTGTGCCATTGCACTCGACAGCTGATGTCCGACCAGCTTGAGCCCACCATCGCGCGCCTCCGTTACTCTTTGGGAGGCGACCGCCCCAGTCAAACTACCCGCCATGCAGGGTCCCGGCCGTGGATGACACGGCGCGGTTAGATACCAGAGACCGGAAGGGTGGTATTTCAAGGGTGGCTCCACGACACCTGGCGGCATCGTCTCGCAGCCTCCCACCTATCCTACACATCTAATCCCTAGTACCACTGCAAAGCTGTAGTAAAGGTGCACGGGGTCTTTCCGTCTGACCGCGGGTACTCCGCATCTTCACGGAGAATTCAATTTCGCTGAGCCGGTGTTGGAGACAGTGGGGAAGTCGTTACGCCATTCGTGCAGGTCGGAACTTACCCGACAAGGAATTTCGCTACCTTAGGACCGTTATAGTTACGGCCGCCGTTTACCGGGGCTTCGATTCAGAGCTTGCACCCCTCCTCTTAACCTTCCGGCACCGGGCAGGCGTCAGACCCTATACGTCGCCTTGCGGCTTTGCAGAGTCCTGTGTTTTTAGTAAACAGTCGCCACCCCCTGGTCTGTGCCCCCCGCCCCTGGTTGCCCAGGAACGGGGCCCGCTTCTTCCGAAGTTACGCGGGCAATTTGCCGAGTTCCTTCAACACCGTTCTCTCAAGCGCCTCGGTATGCTCTACCAGTCCACCTGTGTCGGTTTCGGGTACGGTCTTAACGCCGGAGCTCTTTCCTGGAACGCGCCAGCCGCCGGGACAATCCGATAAGCCCCGACAACACTTTGCGTTCGTCACTCACGGCAGGCCGGGGATTGTTAACCCCAGTTCCCATCGGCTACGGCTTTCGCCCTCACCTTAGGGGGCCGGCTCACCCTGCGCGGATTAGCCTTGCGCAGGAACCCTTGGACTTGCGGCGAGCGGGTTTCTCACCCGCTTTGTCGCTACTCATGTCAGCATTCTCACTTCCGATACCTCCAGCAGTCCTCACGGACCACCTTCGCAGGCTTACGGAACGCTCCGCTACCACTCTTTCGAGTCCGCAGCTTCGGTGCGTGGCTTGAGCCCCGTTACATTTTCGGCGCAGGACGGCTTAACTAGACCAGTGAGCTATTACGCTTTCTTTAAAGGATGGCTGCTTCTAAGCCAACCTCCTGGTTGTCTTGGCCTTCCCACATCCTTTCCCACTTAGCCACGACTTGGGGACCTTAGCTGGCGGTCTGGGCTGTTTCCCTCTTGACGATGAATCTTAGCACCCACCGTCTGTCTGCCGCGCTGACGCTCGTCGGTATTCGGAGTTTGGTTGGATTTGGTAGGGCTGTGGGCCCCCCTAGTCCATCCAGTGCTCTACCCCCGACGGCGATACGCGACGCGCTACCTCAATAGCTTTCGCGGAGAACCAGCTATCGCCGGGTTTGATTGGCCTTTCACCCCTAACCACAGGTCAT